>NZ_RXPG01000028.1:0-1540 GCF_023757665.1 Rhizobium skierniewicense Ch11 | reverse complement strand
AAGCTGTGCGGATGTGACGGCACCGATCTGTGCTGTCGAGAGCTTTGCGACCTGAGCGGCGCTGAGGGCTGCAAAGTTAGCTGTCGAGAGCGAAGCCAGTGTCGAGGAGTCGATACCGGAGAGGGAAGCGACGCTGAGGGCTGCAATCTCGGCTGTGTCGAAGCTGTTGAGTTCGGCAGAGCTGAGGGTTGCGACCTGTGCAGCGGTCAGGGCAGCAGCCTGTGAGGTGGTGAGGGCTGCGATGTTGCCTGAGGTGAAGGCCTGCAGTTGATCGGTGGACAATGCGACCAGTTGCTTGTTGGAGAGGGCGGCGACCTGCTCCGTCTTCAAAGTTGCGATAGAGGATGTCGTGATAGCCGCGACCTGATTTGCCGTCAGGGCCTTGATCTGGTCGGTTGTGAGTTCCTGGATCTGGTCGGACTTGAGCGATGCGATCTGTGCTGTGCTCAGTGTTGCGACCTGTGTTGCACTGAAGGCCGTGAGGGCCGCCGTGGTGAGGCCTGCGACGGCATCGGTTGTCATGCCGGACAGAGCGCTTGCGGTCAGAGCCTTGATCTCGGCTGTTTCGAAGCTGTTGAGTTCAGCAGAGCTGAGGGTTGCGACCTGTGCGGCGGTGAGAGCAGCGGCCTGCTTTGTCGTCAGGGCTGCGATGTTGTCGGAGCTGAAGGACTGAAGCTGGTCGGTTGTCATGGCAGCGATCTGGGTTGGAGCGAATGCTGCAACCTGGGTGCTGTCGAGAGCCGCCAGGGCCGATGTCGTGATGGTCTTGATCTGTGCTGCAGACAGTCCTGCGATCTGGCCTGTGGTCAGAACGTCAAGCTGTGCGGATGTGACGGCCCCGATCTGTGCTGTCGAGAGCTTTGCGACCTGCGCGGCGCTGAGGGCCGCAAAGTTGGCTGTCGAGAGGCTCGCCAGTGTCGAGGAGTCGATACCGGAGAGGGAGGCGACGCTGAGGGCTGCAATCTCGGCTGTGTCGAAGCTGTTGAGCTCGGCAGAGCTGAGGGTTGCGACCTGTGCAGCGGTCAGGGCACCAGCCTGTGAGGTGGTGAGGGCTGCGATGTTGCCTGAGGTGAAGGCCTGCAGTTGATCGGTGGACAATGCGACCAGTTGCTTGTTGGAGAGTGCGGCGACCTGCTCCGTCTTCAAGGTTGCGATCGAGGATGTCGTGATAGCCGCGACCTGATTGGCCGTCAGGGCCTTGATCTGGTCGGTTGTGAGTTCCTGGATCTGGTCGGACTTGAGCGATGCGATCTGTGCTGTGCTCAGTGTTGCGACCTGTGTTGCACTGAAGGCCGTGAGGGCCGCCGTGGTGAGGCCTGCGACGGCATCGGTTGTCATGCCGGACAGAGCGCTTGCAGTCAGAGCCTTGATCTCGGCTGTTTCGAAGCTGTTGAGTTCTGCAGAGCTGAGGGTTGCGACCTGTGCGGCGGTCAGGGCAGCGGCCTGCTTTGTCGTCAGCGCGGCGATGTTGTCGGAGCTGAAGGACTGAAGCTGGTCGGTTGTCATGGCAGCGATCTGGGTTGGAGCGAATGCTGCAACC
>NZ_RXPG01000027.1:0-2155 GCF_023757665.1 Rhizobium skierniewicense Ch11 | reverse complement strand
TTGTGCGCCAACCCCTTGAGCGTTCCTCAACGCGGACACTCGGGGGTCTTCGCCCCCCTCCCTTCGCTCCGGTGAATGCCAGGAGGCTATTCACCGGAGCAAACGGCGGTGGCCTCGCCCACAGGCGAAAAGGGAAATCTTATGAGCGGCAAGGCAAAGACGGACACAACGCGCAGCGATATCTATCAGTCAGTCACCGACAAGATCATTGAGCAGCTTGAGCAAGGTGTGCGGCCATGGATGCAGCCGTGGGGCGCGTGTGGTTCGCCCATTCGTCCTTTGCGACACAATGGCGTAGCTTATCGCGGCATCAATACCGTGCTTCTATGGATGACAGCAGCAGAGCGCGGCTTTCGTTCCCCATACTGGATGACCTACAAACAGGCGCAGGAGCTTAAAGGTCAGGTCAGGAAGGGCGAAAAATCCTGCCTTGTCGTTTACGCCGGTGCAATCGAAAAGCAGGGAGAAAACGAGCATGATGATGGCGAGAAACGCCGCATCCCTTTCTTGAAGGGCTACAGCGTGTTTTGCGCGGATCAGATCGACGGCCTACCAGATCATTTTTATGCTCAGGCAGAAGCGCCAGAAGGTGCGGTTGAAAAAGAGCGTATCACTGCCGTCGATGAGTTTTTTGCCAATACGGGAGCGGTCATCCGCGAGGACGGAAGCCAAGCCTTTTACAGTCCTGCTGGAGATTACATTCAAATGCCGCCGTTTTCAGCTTTCGTGTCGGCAGAAGCGTTTGCAACGACACTGGCCCACGAGGGGGTCCACTGGACCGCAAATCGCGTAGGCCGCGATCTAAGCCGTTACAGCAAGGACCGATCCGAGAGAGCGCGGGAGGAACTGGTTGCCGAACTTGGCAGCGTATTTTTTGCCGCAGATATGGCGCTTGCAATAGAACCGCGTGACGATCACGCAGCCTATATCAAGTCGTGGCTCGAAGTCTTGAAGGGCGACAAGCGGGCGATTATTCAGGCGGCGTCACAGGCGGAAAAGGCGGTTTCGTACCTTCACAGTTTGCAGCCCGGACAAGAGCAAAGCCAAAGCGAAGAACAGCTTGCAGCATGAGAATTGATGGTGGCCGTATATCGGCCGCCATTCTCCGTTGCGGCGGTCAAAGCGGGCGGGCATCGAACCCGCCCGTTTTGATCTTCCGGCTTTGCAGCCTCGCGCGCTACGCTTGCAATAATGATGCGCGAGATCGCGCAGCTACACCATGCCCCGCATTAGCGGGGCTTCTTGCTCCATTTCCTCACCAATCGTGGCGGCGGTCCGAGGGCCAGCTTGATTGTGAAGCGGCCACGCTCCGTGCGAGCCTGCCAGCGAGCAGATGCGACGGCCAGTGCGGGCGAGATCGGTAGCGTCCACCGCTCCTTTCGGTGTCTGCGTTGATTGATTTCAGGTCAGTATGGTCCTCGGCCGCGCCATTGCAACTTTGGTCAAAAAGATTTTTCCCCGCCCGCAAGCGGGCTCCTCGCGCCCGCGGCTGAAGCCGCTCCAAAAATCTTTCCGTCCAAAGTCCTCCGCTTCGCTGCGGCCCTACGGGTGCAACAGCGCTCAACGCCGAGGACCACCTTTGACCTGCAATCAACGCAGACACCGAAAGGAGCTAACCATGAACGCAACCTACAAATTCCTCGCCCGCACTGGCCGTCGCATCCGCTCTTACTTCGCCAAGCTCATCAAGCCCGTCGTGAAGAATGGCCGCTTCACAATCAAGCTGACCCTCTCCATCCCTCTCATCGCCAAGATTGAAGTTGGCGGGGAATGGAGCAAGAAGCCCCGCTAACGCGGGGCACCGGGGGCTAACGCCCCCGGTTCATCCGCGTCAGATCGCGGGCAGTAGTGGTGTCGGAAGCTGGTTTTTGAAGGACCTGGCGCTGCGAAATGTATGTTCGAGTTGCAGCATCTACTAATCAAGCCCATGGGCGTGTCCCTTCGGGCCGGGCTCTAGTCGCTACGCGACCCGAACCCGCAAGCGGTTTCGGCCCATTCGGGTAACGATCCCTCACGCGAGATCCGCGCACAGTTTCGATATTGCAGGCAGGATCGAATATTCAGATGGAGCGCGCCAGCGCGCACATTCACAAAGCAGGCGGGCAGCAGGCCCGCCTCCCCTCTTTCCATTTCAGTTTCGCCCAAGCGCCCCCGC
>NZ_RXPG01000026.1:0-13210 GCF_023757665.1 Rhizobium skierniewicense Ch11 | reverse complement strand
CTCCCCCTCCATTTTCCGTGCGCATATAGCCAAATCCCTTCATTTGCAGTCGATTCCGAGCTTTCAAGCTGGTTTCCGCCCAAAAATACGCACACTTATCCAGACCATCCGCATATTCGACTACAGATAATTTATATATTAATACACCAATTCGATCTGCAAATATATATTTCTATATATGCAGTATTGTAAATTTAGCTATTTTATATCTTCGCGTTTATCCTTCGATTTCACCTCTTTCGCTCAACAAGACACACCTGTTCGTTCACGCAGCTCATTGAGCTCGCGTCATCACCATTCGTTGCTTGCCCAACCCATAAGCTACGCAAGCCATTTCAACGGGGCGCTGAAAGCTACCTCGTAACTGTATATGTGTGGCACTTCTCAGCGCCCCCAACTATCAAACCGCATTTCCAGCCAGCATCCGGGCCCGCACGCCAAGCTGAAATATAATCTTCCTAGTCTTCCTACTTCTGTGCCATCATCCGCGTTCCAAACTCAGCCATACTCGAAATACATCAATGCGCAACAAGAAAGCCCGTTCTGCCCATAGGGTCACCACCGGGCTATTCCGCCTGCTCGTCAAGCATTTCATCTATTGAGTTCCGCTCAGATGCCTGAATATCATCAGAACAAAACCCGCCACCTTCTTCATCTGGTGCTGCCAGCAGGAGAACGCGACTTCAAATACTATAAAGGAAAAATCTCTCGTCGTAAATCAAAATATGAATATTTTCCTATTTTGGCACTCTTCGATATCAGACTCTTGCATCGCAAATTTGGTGCACCGAGATGGGGTTTGATTGCGCTAACCTAGCAATGCAGAATGTGGAAGACAGTTCCAGGACACGTAGCGGCAACTGTCTGCTAGATGCCCATACAAAACAACATTCACTAATCACCTATAGTCGCCTTCGACGCATAGCTACCGGTGCCCATTATGCGGATCACCAACTAATGTGAAGGGACGACATCGTGTCCGATTACCACCCAAACAGCGCGGTCACAGATTAAATTTTGTGAAAACAAGTGGGACGCTAAGAGGCTCACTTTTTAGATATCTCGTCCCCAAGTCCTGCTCTAGCAAGCAATGCTTCATATATAACCAAAGATTGGGTCAGCAGTAACTTTGAAGTATCCAAAATGGGTTTTGGGTCGTCACCGGGCTGAAACGCGAGCATATCATTCTGTAGCGCTCTTAAAGTTCTTTGAAATGAAACAATATCGGCCGACTGTTGGGGAACCACGTAAAGTAGTTGCGTTCCGGAAAACTGCAACTTTGCAATATTTGGATTTATACTTGACACCAATTCATCGTACTTAAATTTACTTTTCTCATTAACGCTTTTGGCTATCACATCAATTAGATTCTTGGTGTCACCAGAGAATGACTCAAGGTTTTTCACTAAGTACTCACGACGAGCCGCCTGCACCTCAAACTGAGCATTTATTTTTGGTGCAAGCCAATAAGTGGCTATCGCTCCAGCCACCATTAACACGAGTGACATCCAGACAGGAATCGTATCCTTCACCAACACATTTCCAATGTGGGCTAACAAACGTCGCACCAGATACGCCCCTCTAATTTACAGGCTTAGTTGAGCTTTGCAGGCCAATTACGGACTTAGCTTTACGAGCAGTATCGGTAGCCTGTTCAAGTGGCAGTTTTCCGACAGAATCCAAAAGAATATTCATTGACTCCTGTAGATCTTTTGCCGTGCCATCTTCCGGAGAAACCGAGTTCATTACTTCGATTCCCCCTTTTAGGCTTGCTGACGATTCACCAGAAGTAAAAACCGCAACCCCAAGTGAAACGAAGGCCGCCAATGAAACTGTCGCGCCCACAATTCGCCAATGCCCCGGAGACGCAAAATCAACCTCAATATTTTCGATAGGTGCTTCTTGAAAATGCTGCTCAGTAAAAGCACGGATGTCACTGATAGTTCCCGGCTCAATACCTTTGGAAATAACGGCATGCGCTGAAACAAGAAACGCGATCAATTCACTTGACTGGTTTAAAACAACAAAGTCTCTGGCATCATACTTATCCGCAGTCACGAAGCTGCTTGAATTTCCCTCAAAGATATAGGAATCGTATGCATACTTCAAAAGTTCTTCGTTATCACGATCAATTTTTACTTCGCGTACCGCTGGCGGTTTGCCAATGCGCTTCTCAAGCTCAAATGTAATCGACTTACGAGGAACAACGTTGAGCCATCGGACCTTACGAAAGGGGACTTGCTGCGATGACAGTTTCGAGCCGCTGTAAGTCTCAGACGGATTGAAGTCGGAAACGATTTCACCCAAGCGTATCACTGGTTGAGCGATGCCTTCGGAAAAATCCCTCCCAGGCACAATAACCAAGTCGCCTTTTTTTGCTAAGCCGTAAAGGCGGTTGATGCTCCCGCTCAGCGACTGAAGATCAGTCTCTTTAAAGGTGTCTGCATCATAGTCAGATAATATCTCACTAGGTGCAAAACTCCCTGTCGTTTCAGCGTGTTTACGCCAAGCAACTGCACGCCTAATAGCGCGCCGAAGATTGCTCTTCGATCTTACAATATGATTTTCAAGACGGAGGTACGGCGATTCCAAGAATACAATGCCATTGTCAGAGAAATCGCGATAATTAACACGCGCTCGACCTGCATGAACTACCCAAGCCCTCTGAGACGGAGAGACCAGCTTAGCAGCTATATCGAATTTCATGCGTTACCGCCCCCCAAAAAAACTTATTAACCGTTTAAGTTGAATAACAACGTCGATCAAGTTCTTTTTTTGGGTAGCCGTCACCTGTTAACTGCATAAATCCGGTGACTGATACGAACATTTATGACCTCAATTGGATCGCTAGCTGCACCCAATCCGCACCTTCTATAAGTTGGAAAACTAAATTTGTGATGATTCAAATTCTGATCAAATCCATGTGTCACTGATCGATTAGAGGTTGAAAACAAGTTTTCCGCCCTTGTTTTGGTGAGATTATTATAGTGATCTTTAACTCAACCAAAAAATGTGGGCCAGATGTCTGTATTCGATCTTCCTCTACGAAAAGCGCTACAACTATTCTATGCGCCTCCTGCGTTACGTCGCAAAATTTTGAAAGCCGACATCAATCTTGACCGCAAAAAGGAAGCTGGCGGTAACCGTAGCCAAGGGGGAGATTATTATGCGCCCTTCTGGTCAGATGTGAAGAACCACATCTCGGGGGAAGGCGATCTATCAGAGGCAATCAGTAACCGTATAATTTCGAACAAAAACTTCACACGTTTATATCCTTTGCTGAAAGATGGTATTCTTGAGCTGCTAAGTGCAAGATTGAGATGGTCAAATGAACTGGTTGAAATCATTCCTAAAAGTGTACACGGCAATCTTCTAGTTGCCGATTTAGGTACGATCCGAATAAAGGATGCCTTGCACGCTCGCGTGAGGGGCGAATATACCCGTGTTGTGTATCCTTATTTTAGCGAGGAGCCTGCATTATCAGACGAGGGAGCACGATTGGGCTTGTGGGTTATGCAACGCGCGCTGACTAAGCTTGACGCAAACGACATGCGCATTATTGACCCGCTTCGTAAGGCCTTCTTTTCCCCTCAGACAACTCCGCTACAGGACGATGAAGAAGTCGTGTTCCGCGAAAAATACAAATCATTGATCGATGAGTGGCAGCGTTTACGAGACGAGTAAGATAGATATCACGTCAGCGAAAGTCAGGTACTTGCTTTGCCGTTCTTGAGCGATTATTGGACTTAAAACAGACATATATCTGGAATGCCCACTTTGATATTCACCACTGTTTTACATTGCAGGTCGAACGGGAATCCTTTAATATTTAAGGAACACTGTGAGCGCGACTTGTATTGAAATCACGCGATTACAAACAGTGGAGGCAACACATGAACCGCTTTTCCTCTAACAAAACCAAAGACGTCGCATGGCGCGTCAACCAGATGCACGCCAACAATGCCATCGAAGGCGTTGAGAAAGATGAAGCACTCGCTGCTTTGGTTGAAGAATGGAATGTAGCTGGCGTTGCTGACGATGAGCAGGTTGCGCGGCTGGTGCAGATGGCAAAAAACGCAATCGCGCTGCCGCTTAATATACGTCGACAAATATTGTGAACGCTCTCATTTTGGGGGCGTTTTTTATTTAAGGCGCAGAGTTGCGTGAGCGAAAAGGCTATTTACGAGCGATATATGTATCCCCTGGCCTGAGCCGAGGGTTACAATCAATTTATTGGGTGGAGCGACAAAAACGGGCCATAGCGAAGTCAATCGGAAGATCGATACAGGTCTACCAAATAAGTCTAAGTCATCTACTTGTGGCATATTATCTACCTTAATCACCAAAAGTGATTGCGGCAGCTTTAAGCCATGCATCAGGACCGACCTGAGAATCCCCGCCATTCCTACACAGCAGGGGCAGTTCACGCCGGTCTTCCGGCCATTCGATTGATTTAACCTCGCTCCTGGAAAAATCACATAGAATAGGACTACTGCTAAGAAATTGGTCAGGGAACTTGAGCACTATATTTCTTACACAAGTGGCTCTCTCAGTTCCTCTGCCGGGACATAAAAGCCACGTGAAGCCAGCGAGAACCAAGTCATTGCGATACCGAAACGACCCATCTACATCATACTTTTTTTCAGCAAGCTCTGGTTCACTGGCTTTGGCGATATAGGATACGAGTATTGCCTCTCTCCTAGCTTCCGCAACTTCTACACTACTACTCCTAGACATTTCGACAATCGAACGGACAGTACTACTTTGGCAGGAGTCACCAGGAGCGTCTGATCGCCCGTTGCGCAAGCCACTGAAATAGTCGAGCCAAGGCTTTATTTCTCCTATGGTCTCGAGACTGAAAGTCTGCCGCTCGCAAAACGCCTTACCAGGGTCAAACGCCTCTTGAGCATGAGTGCTTGAGGCTATCCCCGACCATCCGAAAACGAATGAGATTATGCCGAACCTTATCATATGTATTAATTCAGACATATCTTATCACCTTCAAGCCGAATTAGCGTTCCTTTTACCGACATCTCGCCGTCGGGACGCACCATGATTTCCGCAGCTGCCTCTCGAAGTATCATGGCTGCATCCGATGCAAGCACGAAATTGCCGCCAGCAAAGTCATTATTGATTTGGCAGCAATCAAACAAACGGTTTCGCCAGTAGCCACGGTAAAGCTCTCTTGCCCACTCAAAGAAATGCTCTAGTCGGCTCCTATCGATATATCACTTCCCGCGTGGACCATAAATTCAGTTGCGCTGTGAAGATTCATGAAAACTCCGCCGCTCCCAACCCACAAGCACAAGGCTTGCAGCGGCGATAAGAACTGCGCCGATGAAGACGTTGATTGCCGGGATTTCCGTCCAGATGGCGTAGCCATAGATGAAGGCCCAGATCAGGCCGGTATATTCCACTGGTGCCAGCGACGAGGCGGGCGCATGTCTGAAGCCTTCATAGAGAAGATATTGGCCTATCGTCGAGACCAGCCCGACCCCGATCATGAGCAGCCAGCCTTGCGCATCCGGGTTTTTCCAGAGCCAGGGCAAGGACAGTGCGCAGGCGATGCCGAACAGGGCACTGGTGGCATACATCTGCGTCAATGTCGTTTCGCTTCTGCTGACGAGGCGAATGAGGATGGTGCTCCACGCCCAGCAGAAGCCTGCGACGATGCACAGTGTTGCGGGCAGCCAGTTTGGCGAACTGGCCGGATTGGCAGCGGCGACGACACCGACGAAACCGACCGCGCAGGCTATCCAGCGGCCTGCCCCGACCTTCTCCTTCAGCACGAAGATGGAGAGGACCATGACCATGATCGGCGCGGAGAAATAGAGCGTGGTGAGTTCCGCCAGCCCCAGATATCGGGCGGAGCTGTAGAACAGCACCCAGGCGGTGAGCATGAGCGCTGCGCGAATGACGACGGTGCCGCGATATTTGCTTTTGAGGATGGAGGGGTGGCGATAGCGATATGCCAGGACGCCGGTAATCAGCACGATGAGTGCGCTTCGCACGAAGAGGATTTGCGGGACCTGGTAGCTTTCGACCAGCCATTTGACGAGCGCATCCTGCAACGCGAAACAGGAGTAGCCCATGGCCGCCAGCCCGATGCCGAAAAGCGGCCTTGCTTCCAATGATCCTGCCATGCGTTTCACCACGATCCTGCTGATGTTCTGTCCTAGCCGAATCCCATGGTATGATCCATGGCGATTGAATCGTTTCCATCGCAGCCAGCGATTGGTGCGCACCAGAAACCACTGGCAGCCGCAAATTCGGGAGCTTTGGCTTGTTGCACGTCAAAAAGGTTTGAGATCCGCTTGCTCACAGATAACGTTTTCGCGATGGCAAGTGAAACATCTCGTGCTCACCCATCGCTGTGCCTATGTAATTGGCTGACATTAGAAGAGGAGAAGGAATGAGCGAGAAATATGGTCCCCACGTCCTGATGGGAACACTTGCAGAGCGAATGGCAGCCCACTACCAAACAGATGCAAACCTGGAGCTGGGCCCGCACCTTGCGCACTACATGGAAGAGGTCGAGATCAACATTGCGGCTCACAGTTTCGACCACGTCGGGTTCATGTCGAAGATTCACGAGCGACTGGAAAAAACGCTGTCGGCACCATCGGGTGCTCGGCGAGACGCTTTTCTGCAGGCCGTTGTTGCCTCGCTTCGAGACCGGATAGACCGACACAATGTGGTGGCCGCCGGTTAGCATTGCGGGAGCTTCGTGCGAATGGCCAGCGCTCGGTTTGCTACAGACAGCGCATGTCAGTGGGCAGGGACGGGTTGCGGCAAAACGACAGACTGTTGGCGCCGCAGTTTGGGCGTAGCGCGCTGTGACGACAGAGCGTGTCGCGTGATAGCCTGGAAATGTTCACATGATGAGTCCGGATTGGGCCAACTGGTTCCCATAGCCCTCTCGTCGCTCAAGATTATCATGGTGCGTGGTGAGCGCGCGGGCAAATATCTTATTCACCCTGACTCCCTGTTCGTTGTCTGACCTTGGGAAGAAATCGCGTCCACCGGAGGCCCGACCAGTTCTTCCGGTTTGACGGTTTCCTTCTTGGCGCGGACATTCAGTGGTATCATGAAGAGATCGACACACCTTCGTTGATCGACATGCCATCTTTCAATGTGTCAACCGACGAGAATGTGTCGATTTATGCAAAACATACACGTTGAAAACACACGATGCCAAAAGGGACGGTACAGCGGAGGTTGCTGTTCAGATCGAAGGTTTTAGCGCCCGTTCACAGACAGCCAAAACCACATCCTGCAACAGTTTGACGCGCTCTGCCAGCCACGCCAGTTCCTCGTCCGTGATTTCGTATGAGGGGGAATATCGGGCATCGACATAGGCGCGTTCCAAACGGCTGAAGCAGCGTTTGGCGAATTTGGTATCGTCAGGCCAGACCGCACCGAGTTCAGGTGCGATACGCTCTGCCTGTGAGCGCAGGAATGTCAGCTTGTGGGATTTGGGGCTGTAGAGTGAAATTACGTTCAGCACGCAATGGTAAAGGCGCTCGGCTGTTTGGTGGAGATCAAAGACAGCTTCCTTCAAGAAATCTCTCTGAGTAGCTATCATAGCCAATTCAAACCGGTGCGCAGCACTCGGAAACCAGTGGTCAAAATGCTTCTGCGCCTCGGCCCTCGCCTCCTCTGGCGTCAGATTTTTCGGCGAGGCCAGAGGATGACCGGGGGCATCGTAAAGCGGGATTCCGTCACGGGCGATATCCACGAAAAACGGCCATCCCCGTGCCAGCAGCGAGTTCACTTCTTCATACGAATGCACAATGAAATTCACTGGCGCGGAGAGATGTCCGGCGATATCGAATGCCTGCACGAAGCGTGCGGCCGCCTTTTCCCAGGCCTCGTATCTTTCGGCAAACTGTTCATGATTGACGACGATCAGCAGGTCATAATCAGAGAGATAGCCGCTTTTGCGATCTTCCACCCAGTTGCCGCGCGCATAGGAGCCGAACAGGATGAGCTTCAGGATTCGCCCGCGCTTGGCCTTTTCCGAGAGCTTGGTTTTCAGGGACTCGTCGAATTCTTCGAAAATGATCTGCGCGACACGCTGCAACTCGCGTCGCTTCTTTTCAGGCAGATGGCTGAGCCCGTCAATTTCCATTCCGTGATCCCTGAACCCAAACGTCTCGACGGTCGGCAATGCCACCCGGGGCAGGCGATGATCGAGCAAAAAAAATCAAGATTCCGCCCCATCTTCCTGCAAGCGCGCTCGCCGTCACATGCGTCCCGATTGTGACTTGCATAGCATATTGCGGTTGCACAGCGAGTGTTTCATTTATCGAGTTTCGCTCGACACATTCAGAAAATCGTATCGAGGGCCAAATGCGCGGGCGTGCTCAAGGCATGGATGGCAGTTCCACATTGAGGGAGGCCCAATAATTGAAATAGTCTTTGACCTGCTTTTTCGGTTCAACCACCCCGCTTCTGACCAAAGAAGAATATGTCTTGCCGCCGGCACGCACGATGTCCTCGACGAGTTTCGACAAGGTGTCCTCTTTGGCCGCAACGACAAATATATCTCGATCATCGCTTATGTAGAGGGCCGAATGGTTTTCAACCGCTATTATCTTATCGACATCCACGAATTGACTTTCCAGCCTTACAGCATCTTCAAAAGATGCAAGCTCAGATGGCTCAGATGGCTCAGATGAAGCTTTATTTATGTTGAACTTCAATGTTTTATTGTCAAAAAACTTCTCGAAAGCCTCAAACTCGGAATCGTCCAGCCAGTCTGTTCCAAAAAAGATTTTATAACCGTTATCTTTACAGAACGACTTACTGAATCCGTATTGATCGAAATGCATCACAAACCTCAACTCGATGGCGCGCCGGGATATCTATACTTACGAAAAGGCCGTCCATTCGGCTTGATGATGTCAAGCGTCGGACCGTTGCTCTTACTGTTTGGACGAACGGTTACTGTTCGACCATCCGAGAGATTTCCTATTCTGACCCCGTTCCCCTTATCTACAAAATCGCCGCTGACGAGATCGTCAAAATCCTTGTTGGCGTCGTCGAACGTACCAGGCCGGTCTTTGTTGAAGTCTTTATCACCCGGCTTTTGGGTCGAATCAGAGTCCATCTTATCGATCTTCTCTTGCTCTCTTTTCTTCTTCGCTTCGGCACAATCACCAGTACACTCGCCGGGGTCCTCATCGGAAGTCTCCGAGTGGCTTTCGTTGTACATTTGGTAGAGCTCATAAGCGCCGTAGGCAAGCAATGCCGCGCCAAGTGCAATTCCAAGCGGACCACCGATCAAGGCCGGAGCGGCACGTGAAGCTAATCGTCCCGCCACACCTGCTGCAGCCCGGGCCTCAACGCCGCCAATTGCCAGTGAACTCAAGCCCTTGCTCCCGTCATCGCAGCGTTCGCCATGAAGCCCATCATCTCGTCTAGACGCTTGTCCGGGCTTCCGCTTTTCAGGTGATCACGAATTTCGGGCGACTGGATGAACCGGCCTTCACTGGAACTCATCAAATAGGTCCACTGATAAAAGCCGCGCTCGGTGCGAAGTCCATGGGCGCGGGCCTGCTGCTCATAGCGCTCCATGCAGGAAAGCGCCTCTTCATCGTTCAGACCTTCGAGAAGGTGCGGCGTCGAGTTCCGAAACAAGGCAACCCGCTTTCGCCGCGACGCCTCAAGGCGAATATCGGCCATCGCATCGATGTTCTTTTCACTCAGGGTCAAAATGCCATGCTGCTGCGGGACGCCGTCCCTCTGCCTCGCACGCTTCACGCCGCCACCCCATGTTGCATCCGGCGCAAAGATAATCTGCTCCGCAGGACCAAAGAGGATTGCCGTCTGCATTTCGTCCAGAACAGGAATGACCTGGATCATGACATTCGCATCGGCATGACGAAAAATCACGCGCTCATAGCCACGGAAACTCGAATAGTCTTCACTGTCTTCTTCTCCACCGGCTACAACAATCTCGCGGCCACCACCGCCACCTAGCATCTGCGTATGTTTATCGCCCTTATCTGACGGGGGCACGCGGACCGTATTCATACAGCGCAAGTGTCGATAAAGTTCTTCAGCAGTGAAATCTCCATCGCCTGACCAGACGACGAGAGCTGGCTTTCCATCACTCAACTCGATGATTTTCTGTAGGCGCTCGACGACAAGTGCCGGATCAGCCTCTTCCCCCGGCAGCATGCCGCCGCCGGTTGGATCACCCGCCTCTAGGGAGGACACCATCTGCGCGGAGAGAGCCGAAGAGCGCGCCTCGAGCTCGTCATCGGAAAGATCATCCTCGGCAGCATCGCTGGAAGACGTGTCGTTCGAATGCGAGAATGCAGCCTGATAGGGATTGACCAGCCAAGGCCCGCCGACGATGACGGCGTAGTCTCCGCCTGCATAGCGGTAAAGTGGGCGGTGGGAGACACCGGACTGCTTCAGTAATCGCGGCAGATCCTTGAACTGCGAGCCGTCCATGACCGCATAAACGCGCTTGTCACGATCGGAAGCAAGTTCGGAAACGCTTTTCAACAAAGCCTGAGCAACTGAAGACAGTTGCCTCTCGTCAATAACGTTCGGCATCATGCCATCTATCCCCGCACCATCGGCATCGATTGGGAGGCCATGTTTTTCTGGCACTCCGTTCCACCAGAACCAGCACCTGAGCCCGAACCAGACTCATCTCCAATGAAGACGTTGGATGAACCCGTTTGTGCCTGTCCACCACAGTCAATCGCATCGCCGATACGACCGGCAGGCTTACCATTTATGAAGACAGTGGACGAGCCAGCGGCCAGCTTGCGACCATGGGTCGGTTCAGGGCAGACCGGGCAGCCATGGGGTACATAGGCGTCACCGACACGCATCAAGGGCTTATTGTTGACGAAGACATTGGGGCTGCCGCCTGTAGCAAGGGTGGGAGGGAAGTGGCAGGAGTGGCCGGAGCCAATGTCTGTGCGGCGATGGGCTGGAGACATCTTAATACCTCAAAACTATCCTTTGGTTTTCACAATTATTGCACGCAAGTCCCGGCCTATACTGTATCAAACGTTACTCCGCTGAAATAAAAGCCTATGACCGAGAAATCGGCACCCAACAAAACCTGATGGTCCTCCGTGTTCGAGCGAAAAATCTCACCGGTCCACGCCTCAGCATCGATCACTACAATGACACTCTCACTATCGAAGCAAATTAGTGGGCAGGAATTTAAAAACGACGGTATACTGAAAACACATTCTTTCAAAACGGATGCGCGCATCCTGGCACAGTTATATTTTAAGAAATTACTATTGTCTGGTCTTATCCTGGTTTCAACTCGAGTAAGATATACGAGACCATCTGCAGCCTTTTCCACGAGTGAAAATACGATATCAATATCATTCCAGGTGACCACAAGCACTTCTTCATTGTCGATATGAGGAAATAACGACTCGCTGATTGAACCTCGGAATGAGAATGAGTAGTAGTTCAATCCGTAGATTGTTTGAACTTCACCGAATGGCCCAAATATCACTTTAGATGTGTCCATCGAATCACTACTTGTACAAAAAATGGAGAACTGTCCAATCGTCCATACGCATCACCACCTCAAGCATATATTTTTTGGCATTTCCTTGCTTGTCATACTTTTCGATTTCTAGAAGAAATTTCATCGCTCCTTTTGCACCTTGAGGATCCGCAACACGCCGCCCATATCTAACCGCAAGGTAGAGGATGTGAGTGGGAACATAACGCCCGGCTTCCGCCATATGAGCGGCAGTTGTGCCAGTGAACCTAAAAATCTGCCTCTGTGTTAATGTACGAAACGCGACTCTTAGTCCAACTAGGGCTGATCTACTAATTCGGGCGGCAGCTAGCCCTATGACAGCAGATCGACCTACCTGACGACCTGCGGCGGCGGCTACCTCGCCACCTCCACGTAAGATCCAGCGTATCTCCGTGATGCCCACAAAAAGTAATATGATGTCTTCTACAACATAAACATTCTCGAGAGGCTTTTCCTCGATTGAGACAAATTTACCTTCGATGTCATATATAGTTTTTACGCCGGCTCGTTCATCTATCCAACCAATAACGGCATTAGATTGCTCATCAAAAACTGGTTTCCACGACTCGGAAACACCGGGTAGCCTTGCTGCAAATATCTCATCAGATTCATGATGCTGCACATCTGCATCAAGTTCCACACCGACTTCTGTTCCATTGTAAGTCATCTTAAAACTCGGACTAATTCAAATCGATTCTGGCGCCGCGTATCGCTACGGATAGACCCTCAACTTCTATTTTTCCGTCGGATGTCATCTTGATCTTTGACTTCCCGCATCGAAGCTCGATGCTTTGCCCAGAGCTCACGATGACGTGTTGATTGCCCGAGATAAGGACGCTTTTTCCGGATGCGATCGATTTAGAGCCATTGGATATCTCTGTACTATTCCCGACGACTCTCATCGATGATTTGCCAGAAACATGTACCATAAAGTCGCCAGCTCCTTTGAATGGGTCGTCTAGAATTTGATAGGCATCCTTAAGCTTTAAAAATTGGTCAAAGACCCTAAGATCATTGTCGGTCCGAGCGTCCACCGATTTGGAGAGACCGACTGATAGCCGAAAGTCTCCCTCTACTTGAGTAGTTTTGTTTTTTCTGATTTGAGAGGTGAAATCTTTAGATACGACCGAGCTTTTATTTCCGTCTACCCTCTCAAAACTATCGTGTCGTACATAGGAAACTAGGTCGTTACCGACGACTTGAGAAGAGTTATTCTCGACTTCAACATCCATATCACGCTCCGCATGCATATAAATCTGCTCTCTCAATTTGTCATCTTCGAAGCTCAGTTCGTTGAATCCTGGACCTTTGTGCGTCTGCGTTCGAAATATGCTCTTCGTTTTATTCGCTGGCAGTTCATACGGCACCTTCTGCCGCGCATTCGGCACCACCCCTGTTACCAGTGGCCGATCAGGGTCGCCATCGACAAATGCGACCATCACTTCCATGCCAATCCGCGGAATGATCTGGCCACCCCATGTGGCGCCTGCCCAGTTCTGGGCGACCCGTACCCAGCATGTATCTGTGCCATCCTTCTTTGCTTTGCGATCCCATGGGAACCACAGCTTGATGCGACCATATTGATCCGGGTGGATTTCCTCGCCCTCGGGACCCGCCACGATGGCAACCTGCGTGCCTTCGATCTTTGGGCGCTTGGTCGTCCGGTGCGGGGTCAGC
>NZ_RXPG01000025.1:0-918 GCF_023757665.1 Rhizobium skierniewicense Ch11 | reverse complement strand
CCGAGACCGGCGCGCCCGCCTCGTGCTCCTTCAGAATGCCGATGATCTGTTCGTCTGTAAAACGGTTACGCTTCATTCTCTGGTCCTCTCAATGGGCCAGAGCTTACTTCAAAATGGATTATTTCAACGGGGCAAGGTCACCTGAGACCTTTGGCGAATACGTGTCTGCGCTGGCCAATTCGGCAATGCTGGCGGGGAAAAGACATGCATTCTTGATCTTCGGAATCGACGATGTCACGCACGATATCATTGGCACAAATATAAATTTAAAGAAGGAGAAAAAAGGCAACGTAGCCTTTGAGATGTGGCTGCAGCAAATGCTAGATCCCAAGATAAATGTCTCCTTCGAAACCTGCTTCGTAGACAGCAAGAGAGTTGAAATCGTCTGCATCGAACCTGCGTTCGACCGACCGGTTAGGTTCAACAAAGTTGCGTACATTCGCGTTGGCTCGAATAAGACCAGGCTTGAGAACTATCCCGAAAAGGAGCGAATGCTCTGGGCGCTCACGAATAAACATTCGTACGAAAAAGGACTGGCAGCGACGCATTATACCGCTGAAATGATATTGGATAATTTTTACTGTGAGAAATTCGCAGAGCTTTATTATGGCCCCAAAATCTCAAAGCATCACTTGATCGAGAGCTTGGTTACAGATGGTCTTATCATTAACGATTATCAAGGAGGCTATGACATTACCAACTTGTTCGCGATCTTAGCTGCCAAAAACCTTGGTGATTTCGAAACCGTGAGGAACAAAGCTGCTAGGTGTTTGATCCCGGCATTTGATGGTGCGATATTTTCCAGTGAATGGAAGGATGCACTATGGGCCAGGTTCACCCCGCAAGCGCCACGACGACTGCGGCAGTCCGTCGAGCGATACAGCATAGTCAAGAGAGCCTGAGAGCGCTGGCCAAGCG
>NZ_RXPG01000024.1:0-36765 GCF_023757665.1 Rhizobium skierniewicense Ch11 | reverse complement strand
TACGCGGGCCGCGCTTGCCTTGGCGACCACCGGGAACGAACGATTTCAGCCGATCCCACTGATCGTCGCGCAAAACCTTGCCATCCATCACCGACCTCCAAAAGTCAGTGTTGAATCTGATTCAACGACAAAACGGAATCCCATTCCCTTAAATTGTCACTACAGCCTAACGTATCAATCGAAAGGCCCGGATCGCTCCGGGCCTTTTTCATGCGCCGAATTTGGGCGCTCGGCTGGACCAGACGGGCTGACTGAGGCTTTGGAGCCCTTGGACCGGTTTGCCATCGATCCGGGCCAGCAAAGCCCTGGCCAGTTCCCGACCCGCCAGCTTGATATCCTCGTTGACCGTGTGGATTTCGGGACGAAGCCAGTTCAGAAAATCGGCAGATTGTTTGGACACGACGTCGATATCTCTTCCAACCTTTTTGCCCGCCTCTTCGACGCCAGCGATGAAGGCGATGGTGGACGTGCCGCTGATCGATACCAAACCGTCGGGACAATCCGGTGTGCTCATCAGCGCCTCGCTTAACGCTTTGACCTGATCGAGCGGCGTGTCGTTGCTGATGATGTCGTTCAGCGGAAATTCCAAGAGGCCGAAATCGTGCAGGCCCCGCTCAAAGCCACGCCGCGCGAAATCATAATAGGAAAACTGCTTTGGAGGCAGCAAAACGGCAATGTGCTTTCGTCCACATTGCGACAGCCGCTTCATTGCCTCGTAGACATAAGCCTCGTTATCGAAATCATGATAGGGATGATCGATCCCCATATTGGTGCGGCCATGGGCTGCGAAGGGCATGTTGCGTTCCGTCATGAAGCGGACGCGTGCATCGTCCGGCTGCATCTTCGAGATGATGACGCCATCGGCAGAGCCCGTGTCCAGAATATACTGGATTGGGACCATAGGGTCCTTCGCATGCGTATGCGGTGTGACCACCAAGTGATACTGCGTGTTTGCCAGCACCTCGGTGATGCCGAACACCAGTTGGGTGGTGAAGCCCATCAACTCTTCGTCCACACTCAGAACCAGTGCGATGACATTTGTCTTGCCTGTGCGCAAACGAACGCCTGCACGGTTCGGCTGGTAGCCGATCTGCCGCGCCACCTGACGAACACGCTCCTTGGTTTCCGCCCCGATATCAGGTGCATCTTTCAGCGCACGAGACACCGTCGTGATGCCGAGGCCGGTCATATAGGCTATGGTCTTGAGAGTGGGGCGCTCATAACCCGCCAGTGCCTGGACGTTCGTCTCGGGTTCTATGCTGTCATCCATGTGGCCACTCACTATCAGTTCTACGTGATATGGTAGAGCGCTTTTCGATTGTTGCAAAGCAGATAGCCGCATTGCAGAGGAAATGACGAAAACACGTCTGTAACGATACAGTCAGTTTGGCTGTTCGATGGCGAAATAAGCGTTCTGGAAATGGTGCAACTTTTCTAAAAAAGCAAACTGCGAGGGCTCGAATGAAGCGTATTTTTAACATTAAAAAAGTCACTTAAATATATGATTTAAGTATTTAAATTTTATATTAATATACATTTCTCTCTCCTGTCTGCGTAGTCGATGCATCTCCAGATTTAGAATTTGCAATCCCTCGTGACCGCCGGAAAATTTTCCGGTAACGTTGCCGGCGGAGAAAGAGGTTTCGTTTCGTTGAAATCTGGAGGTCGCCCAATCGTGCGCTGGAAAGCCGTCAGGGCCTTTGCAGCGTTTCCGCGATCCTCAATCAAGTCTTTCAAGACGGCATGACAATATGGCAGGGCAGGACATGACATCATCTTACGCAAACGACGTCTCGGTCGACCTTTCCGGGCAGTGGAAACTTTCATGTGCCGAGGGTGAGCATGATGCCCCCATCACAGTTCCCGGGGACGTGCACAGTGCCTTGCGTCAGGCAACGATAATTCCGGACCCATATTTCGGGCGTAACGAAATCGACGTGCAGTGGGTGGCTGATCTTGACTGGATGATCGAGCGCAGCTTTCATGTCGATGATCCGGAAGCAAACTGGTATCTGGACATCGACTATCTCGATACGGTCGCAGTGGTCTTCGTGAACGACGTTCCCGTGCTGTCAGCCGACAACTGCTTCCGCCGCTACCGGCCGGATGTGTCCAGCGCGCTGGTGCCGGGCGAAAACAGAATTCGCATCCATTTTCATTCCAGCATCAAGGCCGGTGCGGAGCGGCAGGAGGCGCAGCCATTCTACGTCCCGTATCACCCTGGCAACTCGCCGATCCCGAACGGCAACATGCTGAGAAAGCCGCAATGCCATTTTGGCTGGGATTGGAACATCGCGCTGGCGCCATTGGGCCTGTATGGTGACATTGCGTTGCGGCGGCTGGATGCGGCGCGGATCGAGAGCGTCCACACATCACAGCGCCATGTCGAGGATGGGGTGGAGCTTCATGTCGGAGTGATGCTTCATGCTGCGCAGGCGGTGAGCGTGCCGATCCACCTTTCGCTTGGCGAGGAGAGGCTGCGGTTGGACTGCGGCGTCAATGCAGGCGATACGGTGCTGAGGCATGTCTTCTTTGTCGAGACGCCGAAATTGTGGTGGCCGGCGGGCAGTGGCGAGCAGGCGCTCTACACGCTGACAGTGGAGCTTCCAGATGAATCCGTGACGCGGCAGATCGGTTTTCGAACCATCGAGCTTCTGACGGATAAGGACGAGGCGGGTAGCCGCTTTGCGTTTCGCGTCAACGGACGGGAGATTTTCTGCCGTGGTGCCAACTGGATCCCGGCTGATGCGCTTCATTCCTTGAGCAGCCGCGAAAAGACCGAAGACTTGCTGTTGTCGGCGGTTCAAGCGAACATGAATATGATCCGCGTCTGGGGCGGCGGCTTCTACGAGCAGGACTGGTTCTACGATCTTTGCGACAGGCTGGGTTTGATGGTGTGGCAGGACTTCATGTTTGCCTGCAACCTTTATCCCTGCACCGATGACTTCCTGGATAATGTCGAGCATGAAGTCAGCTACCAGGTAAAGCGACTGTCCTCGCATCCGTCCATCGCGCTGTGGTGCGGCGATAACGAACTGGTCGGCGCACTAACGTGGTTCGACGAATCGCGAGACAATCGCGACCGGTATCTGGTCGCCTATGACCGGCTGAACCGGACGATCGAGAAGGCGCTGAAAAAAGCCGCTCCATCTGCGCTGTGGTGGCCGTCCAGCCCGGCGTCCGGTTATCTTGATTATGGCGACGCATGGCACGCAGACGGCTCGGGCGATATGCACTACTGGTCCGTCTGGCACGAAAACAAATCCTTCGACAACTACCGTGCCGTCATGCCGCGCTTCTGCTCGGAGTTCGGTTTCCAGTCCTACACATCCATGCCGGTGATCAAGACCTATGCGGATGGGAAGGACATGAACATCTCTTCGCCAGTGATCGAGCTTCACCAGAAGAATGCGGGCGGCAACGAGCGGATTGCGGGGACCATGTTCCGCTATTTCCGCTTTCCCAAAGATTTCGAAAATTTCGTCTATATCAGTCAGGTGCAGCAGGCGCTCGCCATCAAGACGGCGGTGGACTATTGGCGCTCCCTGAAACCGCATTGCATGGGCACGCTGTACTGGCAGCTGAACGACACATGGCCGGTGGCCTCGTGGTCGAGCCTTGACTACGGCGGAAGCTGGAAAGCGCTGCACTATGCCGCCCGTCGCTTTTTCCAACCGGTCAGCGTGTCCGCCATTCCATCGGAAGATGGCAAGACAGTGCGTTTCTCGACGGTCAACGACACGGCGGAAGAGGTGGAGATCGACATGAATATCTTCGCGCTCTCAACCGATGGATCCCGCACGCCGTTGAAATCCGCGCGCGGTACCTGCGGGCCGGATGCTGCCGCGACCATGACGGAAATAGACATAGCGCAGCTTGCGGACGGTGCCTTGCTTTCTTGGAATTTCATCGCATCCAACGGGATGACCGGCGAGGGGCACCACGTTGCACAAACCTACAAGGCGCTGGAACTGCAACCTTCGGGTCTCAAACACCACGTCAAACCACTGGATGACGGGACGTTCGAAGTGGAAGTCTCGCCATCGGGGCTTGCTCTCTTCGTGATGATCGAAGCCGATATTGCCGGACGCTACTCCGACAATCTGTTCGATCTGGCTGCGGGCGAGACACGCCGTATCGTCTTTGCCCCCAAGAGCGGCGAACAGACACCGCACCCGTCTTTCAAGATTTTCGATCTGTATTCATCGCAATCACAAGGTTGAAACGACATCAGGAGTCTTTAACATCACCTACCCATCACGCCTGCCTATTCTTCAGCAGGCAATAGCATTTTCAAGGAGGAGCATCCATGGCCTGGCAACCGGCTGAAAACCGTTACGCGTCCATGAAATATAATCATTGCGGTACATCGGGGCTGAAGCTTCCGGCGATCTCGCTCGGTCTGTGGCACAATTTCGGTAACGATTTTTCGCACAAGACCAAGCAGGACATTTGCCGCAAGGCGTTCGATCTCGGTATCACCCACTTCGATCTCGCCAACAATTACGGTCCACCTCCCGGCAGTGCCGAAACGGCATTCGGTGAAATTCTGCGCAATGATTTCGCGGGGTATCGTGACGAGTTGGTGATCTCGTCCAAGGCGGGTTACAACATGTGGCCGGGCCCGTATGGAGAGTGGGGTAGCCGCAAATATCTCATCTCCTCCTGCGACCAGAGCCTGAAGCGCATGGGGCTGGACTATGTCGATATCTTCTATTCGCACCGCTTCGATCCGGATACGCCGTTGGAGGAAACCTGTGGCGCGCTGGACCACATCGTGCGGTCGGGCAGGGCGCTTTATGTCGGGATTTCCTCCTACAATTCACAACGCACCCGCGAAGCAGCAGCCATTCTGAAAGAGTTGGGAACGCCCTGCATCATCCACCAGCCCAGCTACTCGATGATCAATCGCTGGATCGAAGAGGATGGCCTCGTCGATACGCTTGAGGAACTCGGCATCGGATCGATCGTGTTCTCGCCACTGGCGCAAGGCATGTTGACCACCAAATATCTCGGTGGTGTGCCGGATGCCAGCCGTGCCAGCCAGGGCAAGTCTCTCAACCCGGCCTTCCTCAACGAGCGCAATATCGAAAACATTCGTGGGCTTAACGCGATTGCCGAACGTCGTGGCCAGACACTGGCGCAGATGGCCATCGCCTGGGTCCTGCGCGGCGGGC
Organism: Rhizobium skierniewicense Ch11; assembly: GCF_023757665.1. Lineage (NCBI taxonomy): Bacteria > Pseudomonadati > Pseudomonadota > Alphaproteobacteria > Hyphomicrobiales > Rhizobiaceae > Rhizobium > Rhizobium skierniewicense. Next base: position 31,588 of record NZ_RXPG01000024.1, on the reverse strand, counting down.
ACATCACGACAGCACTGATCGGCGCCAGCCGCCCCGAGCAGGTCGAAGACTGCGTCAAAGCCCTCGACAAACCGGATTTCACCGCCGAAGAGCTTTCAGAAATCGATCGCTTTGCCAAAGATGCGGACATCAATCTTTGGGCAAAGTCCGCCGAGTTGAAGTCGTAAATGAAGGCCGTCCCGGATTTTTCGGGACGGCTTTTCTTCGTACACGGTTTGACTTAAACTTTAAGTGCTCATTCTAAGCCTCAAGAACCATTACGAAATTGTAATTATCGGTTCAGTTTCCGTTCATTGGTGTGACGATAGTGTCTGGTCATCACTTCTCGAAAGGAAATACCGATGAAAAAGTTTCTGTCTGTTCTTCTGGCGGCCACCGTTCTTGCCGCGCCCTTGGCGCAGGCTCAAAGCCGTCATGATGACCGCCCCGGCCACAGAATGGAGCGCTCGGTGACCACCAAGAAGGTGATCATCAAGAAGCACCGTTGGGATCGTGGCCAACGTCTATCTGCGTCGGAACGTCGCCACATGGTCGATCGCCGCGATTATCGCCGCTACAATCTGAGAGAGCCGCGTCGGGGTGAGCGCTGGGTGCGTGTCGACAACCAATACCTGCTGATCAACGCCGTGAATGGTCTTATCATCGGCCTCTCCAGCAGCCGTTAAGTCGGATGTCGATTTTTCCTGCGGCCATGGAGTGTCTCCATGGCCGCAGTCATTTTCATAGACAAGCGCGTCGGTGACGGCATCGCAACGAAAACTGGATTGTCGTTTCATGCCGCCTGCCTGCTCCAGTCCGGAAACGGGTCGGCCAGGTTCCGCCAGGCGGTGGGTGTAAACAGCTCGGCATCGATCAGGCAGGCATCCAGCTCCTCACGAAGCGCCGCCTCGCTCATCGGGTCTGCACCGATGAAAACGATTTCCTGCCGTCTGTCTCCCCAGACACCATCCATGTAGGGTGCGAGCATGCGCTGGAAGCCCGGTTCTTCTGGCCAGTGTGTTTTCGGAACCGATGACCACCAAAGGCCCATCTTTCCGGTTTTCACCATCGCGCCAGCCTGACTGATTTCTCCGACATGGTCAGGACGTGTGGCGAGCCAGAAAAAGCCCTTTGCACGAATGACGCCAGGCCAGTCCTTATTGATAAAAGCGTGGAAACGAGCGGGATCGAACGGACGTCTGGCGCGGTAGACGAATGAGCGGATGCCATATTCTTCTGTCTCTGGAATGTGCCCCTTGAAACCGTGCAACTCCTTGAACCAGAGTGGATGTGTCTCCGCCTCGGCAAGATTGAACAGGCCAGTTCCGAGAACATTTTTTAGCTCGACCTGTCCGAAGTCTGCCTCGATCAGTTTTGCATCGGGATTGAGGCCAACGATAATCTTGCGGGCAGCGTCTCTCTGAGCCTCTGTGGCAGACGAAACCTTGTTCAGAATAACCACATTGGCAAATTCGATCTGTTCGACCAGCAGATCCACCAGCGTTCGATCATCACCGTCGCCAGCCGTTTCACCGCGATCTGCCAGGAAATCCGACGAGCCATAATCCTTCAGCAGATTGGCGCAATCGACGACCGTCACCATCGTATCCAGTTGCGCGACATCGGCAAGGCTGTGACCGCGCTCATCGCGAAAATCGAATGTTGCTGCAACGGGCAGGGGCTCCGCGATCCCTGTGGATTCGATCAGCAGATAGTCGAAGCGATCCTGTTCAGCCAGTTGCCGAACCTCGTCCAGTAGGTCATCGCGCAACGTGCAACAGATGCAGCCATTGGTCATTTCCACCAACTGCTCCTGCGTCCGCGAGAGATTGGCCCCTCCATCCCTGATCAGGGAAGCATCGATATTCACCTCGCTCATGTCGTTGACGATCACGGCAACGCGGAGCCCCTCGCGATTGCCCAGGATGTGATTGAGGAGAGTGGTTTTTCCCGCACCGAGAAACCCGGAGAGAACGGTGACCGGCAGTTTCCGCATCATGGTGAAACTCCAATTGTTATAATATTACATTGAGGATTAAAATGAAAGGTGGCACGCGCCACCTTTCATCCTGCTATGAGTTTGATCAGGACAAGCAAGCTTTCAGCGATGTGGCGATGCCACGCATGAGCTTGAAGTAGAGATCAGGGCCAGCCTCCAGCGTTGCCGCTTCCGGATCAAGCGTACCCGACTTGGCATTGGTACCCTCGATGACGACATTCACCAATTTGGGTTCGAACTGGGGTTCGGCAAAGACGCAGGTCGCGTTCAACTCTTGCACCTTGGCGTGAATTTGCTTGATGCGGTCTGCGCCAGGAATGCTTTCAGGGCTGACGGTGATCGAGCCGACCGTTTTCACACCGTAACGGTGTTCAAAATACTGGTAGGCATCATGGAAGACAATAAAGGGCTTGTCTTTGATGGGAGCCACGGTTTCTGTGATCTCCTTGTCGAGAGCATCAAGATTGTCCACAAGCTTCTTCGCGTTGTCCTGATAAGCCTTGGCATTGGCAGGATCGGCGGTCATCAGTGTTTTTTCGATCTCGACGGCCATGGCCTTGGCATTGGCAGGGTCTAGCCACAGGTGCATGTCGTATTCACCCTCATCGTGATCATGTGCATGTTCGTGTTCGTGTTCGTGTTCGTGTTTGTGCTCGCCCTCGTGGCTATGATCGTCTCCCGCTTTTTCCGTGTGATCATGACCTTCATGTTCGTCGTGAGCATGTGCTTCGAATGGACCGCCCTCACGGAAAGACAGTTTTTCCATGCCTTTGGCGTCGTCGAGTTCGACGACTGTCGCCTTGCCCGCCAATGAATGGAGCGGCTTTTCCAGAAACTTTTCCAGCCCATCGCCGACCCAAAACACCACGTCAGCATTTTCGATGGCCCGCGCGTTCGAAGGCTTGAGGCTATAGGTATGCGGAGACGCACCGCCATCAACGATCAGTTCCGGTTCTGCCACGCCTTGCATGATGGCTGCGACCAGAGAATGGATAGGCTTGATCGACACCACGACATTGGGTGCTGCCATGGCATTGGTCGATGCGATCATGGCGGCAGAGGCGAGAAGAAGCGTGACGATTGTTTTCATGCAGTATGCTCCACTTGTATGGAATTGTTATGTTATTACATATGTTGCGTAACGCTATAACGTATGCGATAGCGGTAGGCAACACCGACAATCGGAAAAACACATGCTTCATTCTCCGGCAAAAAATGACGGAAAACTGGTCTCTCTTTCCAATGCTGGCATTCAACGCAGCGGCCGCTGGCTGGTGCGCGGCGTGGATTTTTCCGTTGGCCGTGGCGAGATCGTGACCCTCATCGGTCCGAATGGATCCGGAAAATCCACCAGCGCAAAAATGGCGACGGGCGTCCTGAAACCGGACGAGGGGAATGTCTCACGAACCGCCGGACTGCGCGTGGGCTACGTGCCGCAAAAACTCTCCGTAGACTGGACGATGCCACTGACGGTTCGCAGGTTGATGACACTGACGGGGCAGTTGCCCGCGCGGGAGATTGATGCAGCGCTAAACGCCACCGGTATCTCGCATCTTGCCAAGGCGGAGGTGCAACATCTGTCGGGCGGCGAGTTTCAGCGCGCTTTGCTGGCACGCGCCATCGCCCGTAAACCGGATCTGCTGGTTCTGGACGAGCCGGTGCAGGGCGTCGATTTTTCCGGCGAAATCGCCCTTTACGATCTCATCAAGAATATTCGCAACGCCACCGGCTGCGGCATTTTGCTGATCTCGCACGACCTCCACGTGGTGATGGCAGAAACTGATACGGTCATCTGCCTCAACGGCCATGTCTGCTGCCGTGGCACACCACAAATGGTCAGCCAGAGCCCTGAATATATGAGGCTGTTCGGGGGGGCAGCGGGCCGAGGGCTTGCCGTGTACACCCACGACCACGATCATACGCATCTGCCGGATGGCCGTGTGCGACATGCGGATGGTACGATAACTGACCATTGCCACCCTGATGATGGTCACCATCACGAGCATGATCACGCCCATGGAGCCAAGCATGTTTGACGATTTCTTCGTTCGGGCCATGGTTGCCGGTATCGGCGTTGCCTTGATGGCAGGGCCGTTGGGCTGTTTCGTCGTCTGGCGGCGCATGGCTTATTTCGGGGATACCATGGCGCATTCCGCTCTGTTGGGCGTGGCGCTGTCTTTGTTGTTTCAACTGAACCTGATCGTCAGCGTCTTCATCGTGGCTTCGCTTGTTTCGCTGTTGCTGCTGTTTCTGCAGCGCCGCCAGGCTTTGTCGTCGGACGCGCTGCTTGGCATTCTCTCGCATTCGGCTCTGGCCTTCGGCCTCGTTATCGTCGCCTTCATGACCTGGGTACGCATCGACCTCGTCGCCTTCCTGTTTGGCGACATTCTGGCCGTGACCGTGTCCGATATCTATCTCATCTGGGGTGGCGGCGTTGTGGTGCTCCTGGCGATTGCTTATCTCTGGAAACCGCTGCTCGCATCGACCGTCAATGCCGAGTTGGCGGAAGCCGAAGGCATGCGGCCTGAACGATCCAAGTTGCTGTTTATGCTGCTGATGGCGCTCGTCATCGCCATTGCCATGAAGATCGTTGGCATCATGCTGATTACCTCGCTGTTGATCATCCCGGCAGCAACCGCGCGCCGGTTTGCGTCGACGCCGGAAATCATGGCAGTTCTGGCGTCGCTCATCGGCGCCATTGCCGTTTTTGGCGGGTTGATGGGCTCGCTCCAGTACGACACGCCATCCGGCCCCTCGATCGTCGTTGCCGCCGTTATGCTTTTCATCTTGAGTCTTCTGCCGGCACCGGAACTGATGCGCAAGGCAGAGCAAGGAGACCGTTCATGACCACGCAAAATCTCACCCGCAACCAGAGCCTCGTTTACGATGCACTGACCCGCTCTCAAGCGCCCCTGAGCGCCTACGTCATTCTAGACAAGCTGCGGGACGCCGGTTTCCGCGCTCCCTTACAAGTCTATAGGGCGCTGGAAAAACTGATCGAGTTCGGTCTTGTGCATCGACTGGAGAGCCTGAATGCCTTCGTGGCGTGCTCCCATACCAAGTCGGATTGCTGCACCCATCACCACGGCACTGTGGCTTTTGCAATCTGCAACGCATGTGGACAAGTCACGGAATTCCACGATCACGACGTCGATCATCGCCTCGGCGACTGGGCAAAGAAACGTCAATTCAAGGCAGAAAAAACCACGATAGAAATTCGCGGCCTTTGTGAGGCCTGCGCCGCTTGACTGCCGGTCAGAGCGGCTGCAATTCCCTGGCGAAACGTTGCCAGTTTCTGACATAGTTTTCCGCCGATTTCGTGAGCGATGCGACTGCGGTGTCGTCCAATGTGCGGATGGCGCGGGCCGGGGAGCCGACGATGAGCGAATTGTCGGGAAACGCCTTTCCCTCCGTCACCAGCGCGTTGGCACCGATGAGACAGTTTTTGCCGATCTTTGCGCCATTCAGAACAGTCGCACCCATGCCGACCAGCGAGTTGTCGCCGATCGTGCAGCCATGGATGATGGCGTGGTGTCCGATCGTGCAATCTTCGCCAATCGTTGCGGGAAAGCCCGGATCGGCGTGAACCATGACGCCTTCTTGTATGTTGGTGCCGCGCCCGATCGTGATCGGTTCGTTATCGCCGCGCAATGTCGCACCGAACCAAATGCCGACATCGTCGCCTAGAAGCACTGACCCGATGACATTGGCGTCGGGCGCCACCCAGTAACGCTCCGGCGCAGGGGTTTGCGGGACGCGTTCTCCAAGACGGTAAAGAGGCATATACACTCCAAGTTTAGGTGATGTTGACGGAGAGGGTCGCGACACCATCCACACCGCAATCGATACGGTCACCCGATACGATCGGCCCGACACCTGCCGGTGTGCCGGTCATGATGACATCGCCTGCCGCCAGCGTGAACAGCCTGGAAAGCTCTGCGATGATTTCCGCCGTCTTCCAGATCATCTGATCGAGATCACCCGTCTGCTTGCGCTTACCATTGACGTCTAGCCAGATCGCACCGCTTGCCGGGTGGCCAATCCTGGCCGCGGGGACGAGCGGCGAGACAGGCGCGGAATATTCGAACGCCTTAGCGCTTTCCCAGGATCGACCCATTTTCTTCAAGGCATCCTGCATGTCACGGCGCGTCATATCGATACCGACGGCGTAACCCCAGACATGATCCAGCGCATCTTCGACAGAAATGTCGGAGCCGCCACTTTTCAGGACAACGACGCACTCGACCTCGTAGTGGACATTCGAAGAGAGCGAGGGAAAAGGAAAATCCCTGCCTGCGGGCAGCAGGTTGTCTGCATTTTTCTGAAAGAAGAACGGCGGCTCACGCGAGGGATCATGACCCATTTCGATGGCGTGGTCGGCGTAGTTGCGCCCGACGCAGTAGACCCTGCGAACCGGAAATGTTTCATCGGTGCCTTCAACCGGCAACAGAACGGTTGGGGGAACGGGAATAACGGTCGCGGACATGGATCTTGGCTCCTCATTTCAGGTCCTGTTTGTCCCGCGATTCTACCGGGATTTCCAGTTTAAAATCCGCCTTGGCAGAAAACTGGCTTTATGGAGCGCATTGCGGTAGAAGCCCCGCAGAACAAGGTTTGGTAACGTATGTATCAAAAAGCTCTCGCAACCGGCAGCAAGATTTTCGCCGTCGCCCCCATGATCGACTGGACGGACACGCGGTGTCGCTTTCTTCATCGGCAGCTGTCCAGCCATGCCTTGCTTTATACGGAGATGATCGTGGCCGATGCGATCATTCACGGGCAGCGTGAAAAGTTGTTGGGCTATCACCCGCAGGAACACCCCGTTGCCCTCCAGCTTGGTGGCTCCGATCCATCCAAGCTTTCGGAAGCGGTGAAGATTGCCAGCGATTATGGGTATGACGAGATCAACCTGAATGTCGGCTGCCCTTCCGACCGGGTTCAGTCCGGTACATTCGGTGCCTGCCTGATGCGTGAGCCGGAAACGGTTGCCCGTTGCGTGGCGGCGATGAAAGCTGTCGCCACCGTGCCTGTCACCGTCAAATGTCGCATAGGTGTGGATGACCAGGAGCCGGAAACGGTGTTGCCGGACTTCATTTCTCAGGTTGTCGCTGACGGTGCGGATGCTGTCTGGATTCATGCACGCAAGGCCTGGCTTCAGGGCCTGTCTCCGAAGGAAAACCGCGATGTTCCGCCGCTCGACTATGCGCTAGTCTATCGCATGAAAGAGGAAAATCCCGAGGTCTTTATCGGCATCAACGGTGGCATCACCGATCTCGACCAGGCCGAGGATCATCTCAAGCATATGGACGGCGTCATGTTAGGCCGCGCTGCCTATCACAACACCTCCATCCTGGGCGACGTCGATCACCGCATCTATGGGGAACCGGAAACCGCGCCAGATTGGATCAATCTGCGTGATACGATGATGGATTATGCCGCAGACTATATCGCCAAGGGCGGTCGACTGAACCACGTTACACGGCATATGGTCGGCCTGTTTCAGGGCCTGCCCGGTGCACGACGGTTCCGCCAGATATTGTCCAGCGATGCGACCAAACCAGGCGCTGGGCCTGACGTCATCTCTGCAGCATTTTCGGCGGTCAATTTCGACACGGGCTGCGAGACCATCGCGGTGTAAAGCACTTTGTGAATGGCTTTACAGCAGCGTCTGCAAGAGTTGTGCGCCGTTGGGCGCTTTGACTTTGCCACCCGTTATGAAAAAAGCGAAGACATCACGTGTCTTTTTATCCGTCTTGCGATCGGGAGCAATCAAGGGCAGATCGTCCGGGACGCCTCCCTGCGCATAGTCTTTAAGGCGATTGGCCCACGCCTTCACGTCCGTTTCAGGATAGCAGGTCTCGATATCGTCTTCGCCCTTCTGCAGGCGACAATACACAAAGTCCGCCGTCACATCCGGCAGCATCGGGTACTCGTGATGATCTGCGCAGACGACGGCAACCCCATGCTTTGCCAGCAGGTCAATGAACTCCCGCACCTGGAAACTCGGATTGCGGACCTCGACAACATGCTGAAGCGTGAGACCGTCCTGTTTTTCTGGCAGAAGTGCCAGAAAGGCAGCGAAATCATCTGGCTCGAACTTTTTTGTCGGAGCGAACTGCCAGAGGATGGGGCCAAGGTGGTCGCCAAGCTCTGTTAATCCCTGCGTGATAAACTTGGCGATGGATTCCCCGGCTTCGGCCAGCACCTTGCGATTGGTGACAAAGCGGCTCGCTTTGAGCGAAAAGATAAAGCCCTCGGGAACCTCGGATGCCCATTTGGCAAAGGTTTCCGGTTTCTGGCTGCCGTAATAGGTGCCGTTGACTTCAATCGCTCTCAACTGTCGGCTGGCATGCTCGAGCTGGCGTCTTTTGACAAGCTTGTCGGGATAAAAGGTGCCTTCCCATGGCTCGAAGGTCCAGCCGCCGATGCCTGTGCGGATCGTGCCTGTCTTGCTCATCGCCGTCTCCCCCGTGCCTCGGTTACTCTGCCGCTTGTATCTTCTTCTCGGGACGACGCTCCAGCAACTCCTTCAGGAAATGGCCGGTGTAGGAGCGCTTCTCCTTGACGATCTGCTCCGGTGTTCCGGTTGCGACGATCTCGCCACCACCCGTACCGCCTTCAGGGCCGATATCGATGACCCAATCCGCTGTCTTGATGACCTCAAGATTATGTTCGATGACGACGACGGAATTTCCCTGATCTACCAGCTCGTGCAGCATTTCCAAAAGCTTGTTGACGTCGTGGAAATGCAAGCCGGTTGTCGGCTCATCGAGAATGTAGAGGGTGCGTCCTGTCGAGCGTTTTGACAATTCCTTGGCCAGTTTCACGCGCTGCGCTTCACCACCTGAGAGCGTATTGGCCTGCTGGCCGACCTTGATGTAGCCAAGGCCGACATCGAACAGCGATTGCAACTTGTCGCGCACCGCCGGAACCGCGGAAAAGAACTCGACACCTTCTTCGACCGTCATATCGAGGACATCGGCGATCGACTTGCTCTTGAAGGTCACATCCAGCGTTTCGCGGTTGTAGCGCTTGCCGTGGCAGACATCGCACGTCACGTACACGTCGGGCAGGAAGTGCATCTCGATCTTGATGACGCCATCGCCCTGACAGGCTTCACAACGACCGCCCTTGACGTTGAACGAAAAGCGACCGGGTGCATAACCACGGGCCTTTGCTTCCGGTAAGCCTGAAAACCAATCACGGATGGGTGTGAACGCACCCGTATAGGTCGCAGGGTTGGAGCGAGGTGTACGCCCGATCGGCGACTGGTCGATGTCGATGACCTTATCGATGAACTCGAAGCCATCGATACGGTCGTGGTCAGCCGGAATTTCACGGGCACCCATGACGCGACGCGCCGCCGACTTGTACAATGTTTCGATCAGGAAGGTCGACTTGCCTCCGCCGGAGACGCCAGTGACGGCCGTGAAGACACCGAGCGGAACCGACGCGGTAACATTTTTGAGGTTGTTGCCGCGGGCGCCGACGACCTTGATCTCTTTTCCTTTTTTCGGCTTGCGCCTTTCTGCGGGAATAGCCACGCCAAGAGCACCGGACAGATATTTACCCGTGAGCGATTTCGGGTTGTCCATGACCTGCTGCGGTGTTCCCTCCGCAATCACCTCGCCACCGTGAATGCCGGCGGCGGGACCGATATCCACCACATAGTCGGCCGTCATGATGGCATCTTCGTCATGCTCGACAACGATCACGGTGTTGCCGATATCGCGCAAGTGCTTCAGCGTATCCAGGAGACGAGCGTTGTCACGCTGATGCAGGCCAATCGATGGCTCATCCAGAACATAGAGAACACCGGTCAGGCCCGAGCCGATCTGTGATGCCAGGCGGATGCGCTGGCTCTCGCCACCGGAAAGCGTCCCCGAGTTGCGCGACAGGCTAAGATAGTCCAATCCGACATCGTTGAGAAATCTGAGGCGCTCGCGGATCTCCTTGAGGATACGGACAGCAATTTCGTTCTGCTTTGCATTGAGCGATTCCGGCAGACCGTCGAACCAGTCGCGCGCGACCTTGATCGACATCTCTGTGACCTGGCCGATGTGTTTTTTGTTGATCTTCACCGCCAGCGCTTCGGGCTTCAGGCGATAACCTGCGCAGGCGGGGCAGGGCGCTGCAGACATGTAGCGCTCGATTTCCTCACGTGCCCAGGCGCTGTCTGTTTCCTTCCAGCGACGTTCCAGATTGGGAACGATGCCTTCGAAATTTTTCACCGTCTTGTAGGAGCGTGCACCGTCCTCGTACTGGAACTCGATCTTATCGTCGGTGCCCTGCAGAATCGCTTTCTTTGCAGCGTCGGAGAGTTCGTTCCAGCGGCTGGACAGCTTGAAGCCAAAGGCTTTGCCGAGCGCTTCCAGCGTCTGGTTATAGTATGGTGATGATGACTTGGCCCACGGCGCCACAGCGCCATCCTTCAACGTGCGAGCAGGTTCCGGCACGATCAGCGCCGTGTCCACCTTTTGCTGGGAGCCCAGGCCATCGCAAGTCGGGCAGGCACCGAAGGGGTTGTTGAAGGAGAACAGGCGTGGCTCGATCTCGGAGATTGTGAAACCCGACACGGGGCAGGCGAATTTTTCCGAAAACAGAACCCGCTCGTGTGTTTCATTGAGCGACTTGTTCGCTGAACCACCGGCGGATGTTTCTTCCGGCGGCAGGGGTTTGTCGGCAAATTCGGCGACTGCCAAGCCGTCCGCAAGCTTCAAACACGTCTCAAGACTATCCGCCAGGCGCGCGGCCATGTCCGGACGCACCACGGCACGATCCACGACCACGTCGATGTCGTGTTTGTATTTTTTGTCCAATGCGGGAACATCGGCAATTTCATAGAACTGACCGTCGACCTTGACGCGCTGGAAGCCTTTTTTCATAAGCTCGGCGAGCTCTTTCTTATATTCGCCCTTTCGTCCTCGGATCATCGGCGCGAGAATGTAAAGCCGTGTTCCTTCTTCAAACGCGAGGATGCGGTCCACCATCTGGCTGATCGTCTGGCTTTCAATCGGCAAGCCGGTCGCTGGCGAGTAGGGGACGCCCACCCGCGCAAACAGCAGACGCATGTAGTCGTAGATTTCCGTCACGGTCCCAACCGTCGAGCGCGGGTTGCGCGAGGTCGTCTTCTGTTCGATGGAGATGGCGGGAGACAAACCCTCGATCTGGTCCACATCCGGCTTTTGCATCATTTCCAGAAACTGGCGAGCATAGGCCGACAGGCTCTCGACGTAGCGCCGCTGCCCTTCCGCATAAATCGTATCGAAGGCGAGCGAAGATTTGCCAGAGCCCGACAGGCCGGTCATCACGATCAGCTTGTTGCGCGGCAGGTCCAGGTCGATGCCCTTGAGGTTATGCTCGCGGGCGCCACGGATCGAAATCGTCTTTAATTCACTCATGAGAAGGCTCGGGGTACTCGTTGGGAGGCGTCAGTTCTTATGTAATGACGGTGAACGGCATGTCGAGATATATTAAACTTTTCGTATAGGCTTTTCAGTCCACTTGACTCAGTTGTTCAGTCTTAATAGAACAAAATAAGAACGATTGGCAAGCGTGCGCAGTTGACATAACATTCCTTGTGGATTGTCGTTCCATCCGGTGCCCATGGTGCTGAACGATGGTCTATGGTGATCGCAGATTTTGAACAGGATAGATGCTGGCCATGATGGTTGGCAGACAGGGTGAGAAGATGGCTGGCAGCGTAAACAAGGTAATTTTGCTCGGAAACGTCGGCGCTGATCCGGAAATTCGCCGCACGCAAGATGGTCGTCCTATCGCAAACCTTCGTATCGCGACATCTGAAAGCTGGCGCGACCGCACCTCCGGAGAGCGAAAAGAAAAGACGGAATGGCACTCTGTGGTGGTCTTCAATGAAGGTCTTTGCAAGGTTATTGAGCAGTACGTAAAGAAGGGCGCCAAGCTCTATATCGAAGGCGCGCTTCAGACCCGGAAATGGCAGGACCAAACGGGCAATGATCGTTACTCCACGGAAATCGTACTCCAGGGCTTCAATTCCACCCTGACCATGCTGGACGGTCGCGGAGAAGGTGGCGGCGGCGGAAGCCGTGGCGGAGACGATTACGGGAGCGGCGGCGGAAACTATGGCGGTGGCAATGACCAGCCATCATCCTCTTCTCGCGGTGGCGCATCGCGCGGCGGCCAGCCAGCTGGCAACTTCAACAATGATATGGACGATGATATTCCGTTCTGATCCTGACACGACAGTTGTATTTCAAATGAGCGCGTCGGGTATCACCCGATGTGCTCGTCTCCAAGATGACTATGTACACTTGGGCGTGCTTGATACCGCGCTGGGCAAGCTGGTTGACAACGCGTAGGACTATCGTGGAGGGGACTGGCCGATCGGGTGGTGATTGCTCTCATCCGCGGTCTCTTTTGGGCCCACGATCGACGGTCCGCTCGCTCGACCGGTTGCGGGTGTTCACCATGGAACGATCGCGGTCACTTCCAACGCCAGACGCTGGAACTGACGAAGGGACGGGTTCTGGATATCTCCAAATAAACCGGCGCTGGTCCACAGCATTCAGAGATGCCATGGACCCTGTAGCATCAACGCCAGCCCAGTTCTGGTGCGACGTGTTTCAGGATGGAATCTAGAACGTGGACGTTGTACTCGACGCCAAGCTGGTTCGGGATCGTCAACAACAGGGTATCGGCCTCCGCCACGGCTTCATCCTTTGCCAGTTCCTTGATCAGCGTCTCCGGCTCTGCGGCATATGAGCGTCCGAAAACAGCACGGGTGTTTGCATCGAGATAACCGATGCTATCGCTTTCCTTGCCGCTGCCACCGAAATAGGCGCGGTCGCGATCATCGACCAGCGCAAAAATGCTGCGGCTGACGGACACACGCGGTGTGCGGGTATGGCCCGCTTCCTTCCATGCGGCGCGATAGGCGCGGATCTGCGCTGCCTGCTGGACGTGAAACGGTTCTCCGGTCTCGTCGTCCTTCAGCGTCGAACTCTGCAAGTTCATGCCGAGCTTTGCCGCCCAGACGGCGGTGGCATTGGAGCCAGCTCCCCACCAGATGCGGTCACGCAACCCTTCCGAATGCGGTTCCAGACGAAGCAGTCCGGGTGGGTTGGCAAACATCGGGCGGGGATTGGGCTCGGCGAAACCCTCTCCCTTCAGTACCTCCAGAAACACTTCCGTGCTGTTGCGGCCCATGTCGGCATCGCTTGTGCCGTCTGTCGGCTGATAGCCGAAGTAGCGCCAGCCTTCGATCACCTGTTCGGGCGAGCCACGGCTGAGGCCAAGTTGCAGCCGACCATCGGAGATCAGGTCAGCTGAACCTGCATCTTCCGCCATGTAGAGCGGGTTTTCATAGCGCATATCGATGACGCCTGTGCCGATCTCGATTTTGCTCGTTCTGGCACCGACGGCTGCAAGCAACGGAAACGGCGACGCCAGTTGCCGGGCGAAGTGGTGCACACGGAAGTATGCGCCGTCGACACCGATCTCTTCTGCGGCGACCGCAAGCTCTATCGATTGTTGAAGGACGTCCTTGGCGGTGCGTGCCTGTGAATGTGGCCCCGGACCCCAATGTCCAAAAGACAGAAAACCGATCTTCTTCATGATAATCTACCTGAATCTGCATATGTTTCGTTGCCAAACATATAGGGTGCTATTCAGGGAATGTGCGGCCAAATTTGTGAACAGTCTGTTCAGGCCTTCGCCCGAGCAAGATTTTCCACACCGCCGATAGTGCTCTCCGCCGCGGCCACATCGACGATTGCACTGGCAAGTTGCCGCAAGCTGACAGTCCCCACCGCCTTGCCCGATGGGGCGCAAACTGTTGCTGTTTCATCGCCGCTGCGCGCAAGCATTCGCATCGTGTCCTCGATGCTGCTGCCGACGACAACTTGCGGACCGACGGCCGGCATGCCCGGCGCAACCGGAGACATCACGGCCTCGACATTGATGACCCGGCCCCTATTCACCTCCTTGACGAAGTTGGCGATGTAAGCGTCGGCTGGACGCAGCACGATGTCCTGACTGGTGCCCTGCTGGATGACTTCGCCGTCCCGCAAGATCGCGATCTGGTCACCCAGACGAAGCGCCTCGTCCAGATCATGGGTGATGAAGACGATAGTTTTCCGGATTTCCTTTTGAATATCGAGAAGCACGGATTGCATGTCGGTGCGGATCAGGGGGTCGAGCGCGGAATAGGCTTCATCCATCAAAAGAACCGGCGCATCGTTGGACAGGGCTCGCGCCAGCCCCACGCGCTGCTGCATGCCACCGGACAACTGGTTGGGAAAGCGCGTCTCGAAGCCTTTCAGGCCGACGCGCTCCAGCCAGCGCATGGCAATATCGACGCTTTTCGCCCGCGCCATGCCCTGCACTTCAAGACCATACAGTGTGTTGTCGAGAACATTGCGATGCGGCAGAAGGGCGAATTTCTGAAAAACCATGGCCGTCTGGTGACGGCGAAAGGCGCGCAGTTCCGCCGCATTCATCTTCACGACATCAACGCCATCGACCAGCACCTCGCCAGCCGTCGGGTCTATCAGCCGGTTGATGTGGCGGATCAACGTTGACTTGCCGGAGCCGGAAAGGCCCATGATGACCTGAATGCAGCCCGAGGGAATATCGATGTTGATATCTCGAAGGCCGAGAACATGACCGTGCTTCTCGTTAAGTTCGGTTTTTGTCAGCCCATTGCGAACGGCGTCGATATAAGCGTGCGGTTTCGCGCCAAAAATCTTGTAGAGGTTGCTGATCTTTATGCCGCCAAATGCAGATTCAGCCATGGGCAATCTCCTGATGTTTCTGGAGCCTTTTGCCATAGGCCTGACTGATGCGATCAAAGATGATGGCGATGCCGACAATGGCCATGCCATTGAAGATGCCGAGCGTGAAATACTGGTTGGCGATGGCTTTGAGGACCGGCTGTCCCAGCCCCTGTACGCCGATCATCGAGGCGATGACGACCATCGCAAGCGCCATCATGATGGTCTGGTTAATGCCTGCCATGATGGTGGGCAGCGCCAGCGGCAATTGCACCTTGAAGAGCTTTTGCCAGCCCGACGAGCCGAAGGCGTCTGCGGCTTCCAGCACATCCCGGTCCACCAGCCGGATACCGAGATTGGTGAGGCGTATCATCGGCGGAATGGCATAGATGACGACGGCGATCAGGCCGGGCACACGGCCGATGCCCAGCAGCATGACGACGGGAATGAGGTAGACGAAGCTCGGCATGGTCTGCATCACATCAAGGATCGGATTGACCACGCGCTGGACGCGGTTGGAATGCGACATGGCAATACCGAGCGGCAGCCCGATGGCGATGGACAGGACGGTACAGACGAAGATCATCGAGATCGTCCGCATCGTATCCGTCCACATATCGAAATAGCCAATGGCCAGAAGCGTGAAGAGACAGCCCAGCACGATCTTCACGCTGCGACTGCCAGCCCAGGCTATGCCCAAAATTAGCAGAATAATGATCGGCCAAGGCGTCTGCGTCATGAAACGCTCGGCCCAGATCAGGAATTGCTGGAGCGGCGAGAAGAAGCCCTCGATGCTTGCGCCCCAGGCGCGGGTGAATTCACGAAAGCCGTCATCAATCATCTTTTTCAGAGCACGAAGCGTGTCGTCGTTCATGCTCGGAAACTTGTAAAACCAGTCCATGCGCTTCCCCTGTGATCACGGCGACATGCGATTGGTGTTTGCCAATCGCATGTCTGGTTGCGTGTCTGCCGGACGGTGGGTCTGGCAGGAGGGAAGGTATCAAAGCGAGGCCTTGATCTTTTCTGCCGCGTCGGCAGAAACCCACTTCGTCCAGATGTCTGGGTTTTCCTTGAGGAAATGCTTGGCGCTATCTTCACCGGTTGCCTGATTGTCCGTCATCCACGCCATCAGCTTGTTGACGGTGGCGTTGCTCCACGACCGCTTGTTCAGATAGTCCATGATCTCTGGACCGGCCTTGTCGGCAAATGGTTTGGCAACCAGCGTCACGACCTTGTCGACCGGCCACGCGTTCGGCTTAGGATCGGGGCAATCGGCAACGGTGTTGCAGCGTTTCCACTCCGCAGCATCTGCTGGAACGCCGGGCTCGAGCTTCACCATATCGTATTTGCCGAGAAGTGCGGTTGGCGACCAGTAGTAGCCAACCCATGGCTGCTTGCGCTCATAGGCCTTGGCAATGGAACCATCGAGGCCAGCGGAAGAGCCGCTATCGATAAGGTTGAAGCCTGCTTTTTCGGCGCCGAATGCCTTGTAGAGCTGACCGGTCACAACGGTACCGCCCCAGCCTTGCGGACCGTTGACGATGGCGCCCTTATCCGGATTTTCGGCGTCCGGGAAAAGCTTCGGATTCTTCATGAGATCGCCGATGGTCTTGATATCAGGATGTGCTTCGGCCACGTATTTGGGAATCCACCAGCCTTGGATACCGCCATCAGGCAAGGCCGTTGCGGCAACCACCAGCTTGCCTTCGTCAACGCCACGTTTGACCACTTCCGGCAGCGTATCGGCCCAGGCTTCCGGCGCAATATCGGGTTGGCCTTTTTCAACCATGGAGGTGATCGTCGGAACCGTATCGCCGATAGTGATATCAGCGCTGCAACCATAACCTTCGTTGAGAATGATTTTGTCGATGGCGGACAGCACTTCTGCGCTCTGCCAGTTCATGCTGGCAATGGTCGGACTACCGCAGTCAGCAGCGCTGGCCGCAGCCGCACCGCCGAGCAAACCGAACACCAGACAGGTCGATGCAAGCAATGTCTTCATATCTGTTCCCTTTATTGGCGACGCTTATAAAGAGACGAACCTGCCGCTTGGGTCTGCCCCTGTCTTTGTCTTTGCAAAGTTGAGGGGATGATGGCGTGAAGCCCGGGCGTTAACCTACGCGAAATGCGACGGCCATTCGCCAAACCACGACAGGTCACGGCATTTTAATCATCGGGTAACTTTCGGTCTCACCGGCTTTCGACCTGCGTATCGTTCATTCTTTGCTGATCAATGTCAAAAAAAGCTGGATAGTTGGTATTGCCGAGGCAATAGTAGCGAATGTCCGCAAAAGGACAGGATGGTGTTGAGGGATGCCATTCTCAAAACAACTCGTTTAGGGGGAAATACCTTGGCTCGAATAACGCTCCGTCAATTGCTCGATCACGCGGCAGAAAACGGCTATGGCGTCCCTGCCTTCAACATCAACAATATGGAACAGGCGCTGGCCATCATGGACGCGGCGGATGCGACCAATTCGCCCGTTATCATGCAGGCATCTCGCGGCGCACGTGCCTACGCAAACGACATCATGCTCAAGCACATGATGGATGCGGTCGTTGAAATCTACCCGCACATACCCGTCTGCGTGCATCTGGACCACGGCAATGAGGCCGCGAGTTGCATGACCGCCATCCAGGCCGGTTTTACATCGGTCATGATGGACGGTTCGCTCAAGGCCGATGGCAAGACGCCGGGGGACTGGGATTACAATGTCGGCGTCACGCGACAGGTTACCGAGATGGCCCATTACGGCGGTATCTCCGTCGAGGGTGAACTGGGTGTTCTCGGCTCCCTGGAAAGTGGCATGGGCGAGGCGGAAGACGGCCACGGTGCCGAAGGTGTCCTCTCGCACGACCAGTTGCTGACCGACCCCGATGAAGCGGTGAAATTCGTGCGCGAAACCAGGGTGGATGCTTTGGCTGTTGCCATGGGCACCAGCCACGGCGCTTACAAATTCACGCGCAGACCGGATGGCAGCGTGCTCGCCATGAACGTCATCGAGGAAATCCACAACAAGCTGCCGAATACGCATCTCGTCATGCACGGGTCATCGACCGTGCCGCAGGATTTGCAGGATATCATCAACGCCTATGGCGGCGCGATCAAGCCAACCTGGGGCGTGCCGATCGAGGAAATCCAGCGCGGCATCAAGAATGGCGTTCGCAAGATCAATATCGACACCGACTGCCGCATGGCCATCACCGGACAAATCCGTAAGGTTCTGGCGGAAGACCCGGCGGAATTCGATCTGCGCAAGTATCTGAAGCCTGCGCGTGACGCGATGACGAAGCTTTGCAAGGAACGGTTTGAACTGTTCTGGACGGCCGGGCAGGCGTCGAAGATCACACCTGTTCCGTTGCGGGAGATGGCGAAGCGTTACGCGTCGGGTTCTCTGGATCCTGTGATTTCGTGAGTGTGCAAAAGAGTTGATTCCCCAACGGCTCATCCTCGGGCTTGCCCCGAGGATCTGCTATGGTTTGTCCTTCATGACGGTGGTGGTGTTCTGAGGCAGATCATAGAGACGCTCATGATCATGACTTAAAAGTGGGTTGGTGCCGTTACGATACGATCACGGATTTCACCCCATCCACCACGAATTGAACCGAAAGCGCTGCGAGAAGGACGCCAAGCAGGCGTGTCAGGATGGCGCGGCCGGTGTTGCCCAGGAAGCGATCCAGCCGGTCGGCAGCGAGCAGCGCGAGAAAGACGAGCAACATGCTGAAGGCAAGCAGCAAAATAAAGATCACCATGTCGACAGTGGTCTGCATGGAACCCGAGATCAGCACGGTAGCCGAGATGGCACCAGGGCCGGCGATCAGCGGAAGCGCCAGCGGGAAAACGGCGATATTCTGAATGTGATCCAGGGTGATGGCCATTTCAGACGTCTTCTCCTTGCGCTCCTGCCGCTTCTCGAAAATCATTTCGAACGATATCCAGAACAGCAACAGGCCTCCCGAGATTCGGAAAGCACCGAGAGAAATACCGAGTAGCTCCAGAATGGACGATCCGAACAGGGCAAACATGGCGAGAATGGCAAACGCGATGATCGAGCCTCTCAGCGCCACCTGGCCGCGTTGAGCCCGCGTCATGCCAACCGTCAAGGCCAGAAAGACAGGCGCCAGTCCCGGAGGATCGAGCGTCACCAGCATCGTCGTCAATGCATTGATGAGAAGTTCGGTGGTTGCCATGATGTCCCCGTCTCGTGTCCTCTAAAATCGAGGCTTCTCGGCCTGTCTCAGGATCTATTATCGAATGATGTTAGGTAAGTCTGCCGGTGTTTGAAACCCTGATTGCCCTGTTTTCATCCGGCACGCGGAGAAAACTGTGCATCGTCTTGCAAATGACGTAAAAGACTGTTCATAACGGCGCTGGAAATTGGCGCTTTAGCGCTGTTTCCGCTATAAAAATCCATCCGATTCTTAACATAGAATGTGATCCGATTTGACTGATCAGAGCCCCCCAGGCGGCGGAAAGCTTCCGCCAGGTATTGAGCCCATTTCCATCATGGAGGAAATGCAGCGGTCGTATCTCGATTACGCCATGAGCGTTATCGTCAGCCGTGCACTTCCAGATGTTCGCGACGGACTGAAACCCGTTCACCGTCGTATCCTTTACGGGATGAATGAACTCGGCCTCGACTGGAACAAGAAATACGTCAAGTCCGCCCGCGTAACCGGTGACGTGATGGGTAAATACCATCCGCATGGTGACTCGGCGATCTATGACGCCTTGGCACGTATGGCACAGGATTGGTCGTTGCGCATGCCGCTGATCGACGGTCAGGGCAATTTCGGCTCTATCGACGGCGATCCGCCGGCCGCCCAGCGCTATACCGAGTGCCGCCTCGAGAAAGTGGCGCATGCACTGCTTGACGATCTCGATAAGGAAACGGTTGATTTCCGCGACAACTATGACGGCACCATGTCGGAGCCAGTCGTGGTTCCCGCGAAATTCCCGAACCTTCTTGTCAATGGCGCAGGTGGTATTGCCGTTGGCATGGCGACCAATATTCCGCCCCACAATCTGACCGAAGTCATCAACGGCTCCATCGCCTTGATCGACAACCCCGAGATTGAGCTACCGGAAATGATGGAAATCATTCCCGGCCCGGATTTCCCCACAGGCGCGTTCATTCTGGGACGCTCGGGCATTCGCTCCGCTTACGAGACGGGCCGCGGCTCCGTCATCATGCGTGGCCGTGCAACGATCGAGCCGATGCGTGGCGACCGTGAGCAAATCATCATCACCGAAGTTCCCTTCCAGGTGAACAAGTCGTCGATGATCGAAAAGATGGCCGAACTGGTCAAAGACAGACGCGTTGAAGGCATTTCCGACCTTCGTGACGAGTCCGACCGTCAAGGCTACCGCGTGGTCGTCGAGCTGAAGCGCGATGCAAACGCTGAAGTCATTCTGAACCAGCTCTACCGCTACACACCTCTGCAGACCTCGTTCGGTTGCAACATGGTGGCGCTGAACGGTGGCAAGCCGGAGCAGATGACGTTGCTCGACATGCTCAGAGCCTTCGTGTCGTTCCGCGAAGAAGTTGTCAGCCGCCGCACCAAGTACCTGCTGCGCAAGGCGCGTGACCGCGCGCATGTGTTGGTTGGTCTGGCCATCGCTGTCGCCAACATCGATGAAGTCATCCGTGTCATCCGTCAGGCACCCGATCCAGCGACCGCTCGTGAGCAGCTGATGACGCGCCGCTGGCCAGCATCCGACGTGGAAAGCCTTATTCTTCTCATCGATGACCCACGCCATCGTATCAACGAAGATTTGACCTACAATCTGTCGGAAGAACAGGCCCGTGCGATCCTCGAGCTTCGTCTGGCCCGTCTGACGGCTCTCGGTCGCGATGAAATCAGCGACGAATTGAACAAGATCGGCGCCGAAATCAGCGAATATCTCGATATTCTTTCATCGCGCATTCGCATCCAGCAGATCGTCAAGGACGAACTTGCAGCTGTTCGCGACGAGTTCGGCACACCGCGCCGCAGTCAGATCGTCGAAGGTGGCCCCGATATGGACGATGAGGATCTCATCGCCCGCGAAGACATGGTCGTCACGGTGTCGCATCTGGGTTATATCAAGCGCGTTCCGCTGACGACCTACAAGGCGCAGCGTCGCGGCGGCAAGGGCCGCTCGGGCATGGCGACACGCGATGCCGATTTCGTCAATCGTCTGTTCGTCGCCAACACCCATACGCCAGTCCTGTTCTTCTCGTCGCGCGGTATCGTCTACAAGGAAAAGGTCTGGCGTTTGCCGATCGGTACGCCACAGTCCAAAGGCAAGGCGCTGATCAACATGCTGCCTCTGGCAGCAGGTGAGCGCATCACCACCATCATGCCATTGCCGGAAGACGAGACGACCTGGGAAACACTGGACGTGATGTTCTCGACCACACGCGGAACGGTTCGCCGTAACAAGCTGTCGGACTTCGTGCAGGTCAACCGCAACGGCAAGATTGCCATGAAGCTGGACGAGGAGGGTGACGAAATCCTCTCCGTAGAAACCTGCTCTGGCCCGGATGCACTTGGCGAATCGGCCGGTGACGATGTGTTGCTGACGACGGCGCTGGGCCAATGCATTCGCTTCCCCGTTGACGATGTTCGCGTTTTTGCTGGCCGCAATTCGGTTGGCGTTCGCGGGATCAACATGGGCGAGGGCGACCGGATCATCTCCATGACCATCGTCAGCCACGTCAATGCCGAGCCGTGGGAGCGTGCCGCTTATCTCAAGCGTGCGGCTGCTGAACGTCGGGCGCTGACTGGCGAGACGGAAGTCGAGGAAATCGCACTCGTTGGTGAGGAGGTGACCGAAGAAGGGCATCTCTCCGAAGAGCGCTATCAGTTCCTCAAGTCACAGGAGCAGTTCGTACTGACTGTTTCGGAAAAGGGATTTGGCAAGCGCTCATCGTCCTACGACTTCCGCACCTCCGGTCGCGGCGGCAAGGGCATCCGCGCAACCGATACGTCGAAGACGGCGGAAATCGGCGAACTGGTTGCAGCCTTCCCGGTTGAAGACACAGATCAGATCATGCTCGTCTCCGACGGTGGCCAGTTGATCCGTGTTCCTGTCAACGGCATTCGCTTTGCAAGCCGCGCAACAAAGGGCGTGACGATCTTCTCGACGGCAAAGGACGAAAAGGTCGTTTCCGTTGAGCGTATCAACGAGCCAGAAGGCGATGAAGAGGTTGACGCTCTCGAGGGTGAGACCGACATCACCGGCGCAGAGCCAGACGCCGGTGCTGCACCTGAAGGCGAAGCCTGATGCTTCCAAGAAAAAGCGGCGTGTGATCGTCACACGCCACTTTTATTGATGTGATATTCCAAACAAAAGGCCCTGCGAAACCGGTGTTTCGCAGGGCCTTTTCTATTCGATCTCAAAGCGCGACTGGCGCCTGTTTCGAAGATGTCGTCAGCGCAGGCGCATGTGGATTGCACCGCGGCCGGAGCGAGACGCAATGTGAAGATGGATCTTCGCTTCCGGCTGGTTGCTGCGCCAGGCTCGAGCTCCATGGGAGAGAAGAAGATTGACCAGATCGCGGGTTTTGTGTCGTGATTTGTTCAAGCCGAGATCGGCAATTCTCATCGCCGCTTCGTGGATCGGGTGCAGAACGGACAGACTTTGCTGTCTGCCTTTACCTGCTGCAAATTCCGAATAGTTTTCGTTGATCGCCATCTGGAAAGCCTCGTTACACAGTACAATTCGAGGAGTGGAGCCGGTAATCTGTATTTTCATGCTCGTCACCGGGTCCGGAAATCGTCATACGTTTACTGGAGAGAAGCCCAGCAGCTGATGCCCTTCTTTTTCAGAGCGTTACATGCATTGACCGCATCGTTCTGGCCACCGAAGCCACCGAAACGGGCGCGATACATCTGGGCGCCATCCTTGCTGAAGGCGACCGTGAAGGGCTTAGCTGAGCGCAGCAGGACACCACCCTTATCCTGTGCAACCTGAAGCAGGTTGCGCGCGGAACCTTCGTCCGGAGACGCGCCGATCTGGATCACCCAACCTTCATTTCCGGTTACAGGAGAAGCGGGCGTTGTGGAGGCCGTCACGATGTTATCAACCTTGGTCGAATTGGTAACCAAGGAGCGATCCGGCTTCATGTTGACTGGCGGAACAGCGCGTGTCGGCGACTTCGGACGCGTTACCACATCCATTGCACTGACGGCAGCGTTGGCTTGGGTCGGCGCAAAGGCAGACATCGGGGCCTCGTCAGCATACCGTGCCTGTGGAACAGGACCATCGTTCGGCAGGCCTGTTGTGGCTGTAGCGGCAACAACGGCCTGCGGCTCCTCGATCGGCGCTGAGGCCGACGCAGCAATCAGGTTGCTGCTGGCACCGCGCGATGCCTTGGGAAGATATTCGGCCACCAACTTGCGCATCGTGGCATCACGGGCGGCGCTGGAGCGTCCGCCAAGAACAACGGCAACGATAGAGCGGCCATCGAGTTGTGCGGATGTTGCCAGATTGCTACCAGCGGCACGGGTGTAGCCAGTCTTGATGCCATCTACGCCACGAACAGTACCGACGAGGCGGTTGTGATTACCGATGACCTGCTTGCCAAAGGTAAAGCTGCGCGTGCTGAAATAACCGTAATATTGCGGGAAGTGCTGACGCAGTGCGACACTGAGACGAGCCTGATCGCGGGCGGTCGTCATCTGCGCCGTATTCGGCAAGCCATTGGCGTTGCGATAGGTCGTGCGCGTCATACCAAGTGCACGCGCTTTGGCCGTCATGATACGACCGAAACGCTCTTCATTTCCACCGATATACTCGCCCAATGCAGTCGCGATATCATTGGCCGAACGCGTAACGAGTGCCAGGATGGCCTGCTCGACCGACACGGAACCACCAGCCCGCACACCGAGCTTGGAGGGGGGCTCCTTTGCAGCATTAGCCGAGACGGGAACCCGCGAATCCAACGTAATGCGCCCGGAATTCAACGCCTCAAACGTCAGATACAGGGTCATCATCTTTGTCAGCGATGCAGGATAGCGCAAGCCATCGGGGTCCTCTCCGTAGAGAACCTTGCCCGTCTTGGCATCAATGACGATACCAGCAAATTTCGGGTCAGCTTTTGCGATTTGGGTGGTAGCAGCGGTTGCTGTCGCCATCGCCATCGCAAACATGAAAACCTTCACGAAAGACGTAGCGCCTGCCGCGCGCTTTAGTGCCTCAGATAGCTTTTTCAACACTGTTAAACTCTTTAATCGCATGCCACTTTTTTCCGTCCGACACGCCCCGCCAGACTTTTCATCCGCCAACCTTAGAGTGATGGCGTTACCAAGTGGTTTATGAATGGTATCTGAAGCCGATAAAATGCAGAGAGTGATCGAAATCAGCACACAAGTTTTTGGAGGTCTGGCACGCTCGGGCTGTTGATCAGGCGCGCAAAGCGGGGATGGGCTGGCGATATGTATTGAACTGGCGAGCGTCGGTTGCTACCTGTCGCCAAACGAAGGATGGACCATGGCTTCTCGCGATCGATATTCCCGCAAACTCGAATGCTCGAAATGCGGCCATAGCGGCTTTGCCGAAGTATCGGAAAAGGATGAGAAGCAGAAAGCCAACGTGGATTTTCGCATTGATGACATGCCAGCCGGTTTTCGCACGGAGCGTCCTTCGGTCAATCCGGCCGAATACATGATACGCTGCGCTCAATGTGGCAATATCTTCCGCTTTCAGCAGAAAGTCGCCTATGCACCAGGCGGGGAACCGCGGCAGGGCGGACGTTGAGCAACAAAGGGCTGCCTATGACAACAGATCGAAATGTCGACAACAGGCCACCTCACAAAAAACCATTATGGCCATGGCTTCTGCTGCTGATCTTGACCTTGGCTGCGATTTATTCCTGGAACCGTGCGTCGGAACTGTTCGAAGAATTTTCTCGCAACATGCCGGCCGAAATCATCGAACTGTTCAGGGATTTGCTGAGAGAGCATCAGGATGATGGTCACACCGCTCCGAAGCTTGACGTTTCCGTCCCCACGCGCCCGATACGATAATGAGGCCTAGCGTTACAGACAAAAAAGCCCCGCAAAGTCGGCGGGGCAGGTTGGTCGCTTGGGGAAAAATCGGGCGAAGCCCTTAAGCGATAAGGTCTTGATAAACCAAATTCATGATAGCTTGGTAGTGCAATGGACGCGCATTCAGTACGCCTGAGAGACAAAATGCGTGACAGGAGCAGCTTTCATCCAAGCGCGAGGAATAGCATCATAAAAAAAGCCCCACCAAAAGGCGGGGCCAAAGTTTGCCTGATTGGCTTTCAGGACTTGGGAGCTCCTCGCGTAGAGGAAGCGGATCAGCGATAGCCACATATATGCCTGCGCGAAAGGTCAGTGTGGTGGCTTACGGTACGCCCGCGCGTAAACACCAGGTGAACATTCATGAACGATTTGCGCACATCGCATTCAGGACTTGTTCATCAGTCCCATGTCAATTTGCCGTCGTTCTGAGATGCGAGCCTGTGTAGGTTCGTCTCAATTGGAGACACCCCCATGAAGAAATTTCTTCTCACCACACTTGCAGCAGTGATCGCCAGTGGCGCTGTCTTGACGAGTGTGCAGCCTGCGTCTGCTCAATATTATGATGGTCCTTACCGCTACGATCGTCGCGGACCGCCACCACCACCATATCGCGACCCGCCGCGCAGACATCGCGACCACGATAATGGCAGGATCATTGCCGGTGGCATCGCCGCTGGCGTCCTGGGTGGTCTCATCGGCGGCGCTCTGGCAAGAGACAATGGTCCCCGCTACGTAGAACCGCCACCACCGCCACCACGGTGCTGGTTCGAAGATCGTCAGGTCCGCAATGCCTATGATGGCGGCTGGCACATGGAGAGCATGCGCGTCTGCCAGTAACGCATGACACAAAGATAGATCCAGAAGCCGGCCACAGGGCCGGCTTTCGTGTTTGTACGTTTCACGACGCTTCATAGCATTGCCGCATTGTTTCGAGACGCTCTGGTCATCAACAACATGACAAAGGGCGAGCCATGCGCAGCGCAACACACGATATTTTCGGCGAACCGCAGGATGTGCTTCAGTCGACAGAAGCTCCGATTCCTGAGCCCGGCAAAGGACAGCTGCGAATCCGCACTCTGTTATCGCCGATCCACAATCATGATCTTTGGACAGTACGTGGCAATTATGGATACAAACCGGCATTGCCGGGAGCCATCGGCGGCAGCGAGGCAGTTGGCATTGTTGATGCGTTGGGCGAGGGCACCGACCCATCTCTCAAAGGCAAACGTGTCACGGCAGCCGGTGTGCACGGCGCATGGGCCGAATATTTTCTGTCTCCGGCTGCGGGCGTCGTTCCGGTCCCGGATGAGATTTCGGACGAGGCAGCAGCCCAACTGATCGCAATGCCCTTCAGCGCCATGACATTGCTGGAGTTCTTAGGTGTAAAGACGGGTGATTGGATCATTCAGAACACGGCAAACGGTGCGGTGGGCAAGGCGGTTGCAATGCTGGCGCAGGCACGCGGCATCCATGTCGTGAATCTGGTTCGTCGCCCTGGAGGTGTCGAGGAGCTTGCCCAACTGGGCATCGCCAACGGTATCTCGACAGCCGACGACCACTGGAAAGACCATGTTCGAAAACTCACGGCAGGCAAGCCGATCCGCGCTGGCGTCGATTCGATTGGCGGCGGTGCCAGCAACGATATAGCAGAGCTCCTCGGCGATGAGGCGCTTCTTGTGTCATTCGGGTCGATGACGGGAGAGGACATGCAAATCTCCTCTGGCGCGGTCATTTTCAAACAGCTGACGATTAAGGGTTTCTGGGGCAGCACTGTCATCGCCAGGACGCCTGCTGATGAACGTCGTCGTCTGATTGGCGAGTTGATCCAGCACGTTGTCAAAGGAACGATCCGCCTTCCGGTCGAGGCGATCTTTGATCTGGGAGATATTTCCGCCGCGGTGAAAGCGTCGCTGGCGCCAGGCAAAGCCGGAAAAGTCCTGCTGAAACCATAGACAACACTGCGTTCAAACGATTTTCGTCCTTCATGCAGCAGACGGGTGATGTGGAGGACGAAAATTGATTGCCGATGTTGTGATCGGGCTGATTGCCCTGTCGCATTGCGACATTCTACCACAGCGCTGGCTGTAAATCAGGGTCTCTATAATGGCTTTCTCGCGGCAGGTCTCATCTTTGGCCTGATGCCGGGACAAGGCGACAGAACAATCGCGACGTTTTTCCTCATGTGGGTTTTCGTCCCCGGCCTTTTCGGCGCGGCCACGGCGCACAGAAAAATTCTGTTTATTCAGGCGCTTCCTGCGGGTATCGTGCCTACAGCCGTTTTGGCACTTATCTTATTATTTGGCAGCAGCCGCATGCAGACGCGCGATGATGTAGTCATAGCTTTCCATTACGTGGACGCGATCATTTCCACTGCGAAGCACCAGGGTGCCTTGCGCCAGCGGCGATATCTGCAAGACGTGGTCAAAATTGATGGCAAATTTCTGGTTGTTGTTAACCGCTGTCACTTCAATCCACATCACAAAGCCCCTGAAGAATCGCTCTTTGATGCCCTTATAAAGCCAGGGAGGTAGGTCTCAAGCATTTTTGCGGTTCAGCGAGAAGGATGGTCTTGTGACCGGGAAATGTTTTTTGCGCTTTCAGATCCCAGTATCCGCACCGAACGGGGACAGACGGAAAACGCCAAACAATCGTATGGCAGATGGGGTGTCTGTCACATTGGGGTGCTGAAAGGCCTGTTTTGCAGGCCTTGCATTCCTTGCATTCTCCGCAGGTACCCGTATTCATACCCGCAAATTTCATCCGGCTTTTTTAAACGGTTCGCCGCTCTGACGGCTCTCCTGCCAAGCCTTCACATCTGCAACACGCCACCGCACACAGTTTTCTCCGAGTCGAACTGGCTTCGGAACCTTGCCGTCGGCGATCCACCGGTAGAGTGTGGATGTCGCGACTTTGATATTAGTCGTAACTTCTTTGAGGGTCAGGTAGCTATCGAGTGAAACAAGGTTTGATGGCACGTCGGACAATTGGTTCTCCAATGCAAATGGATTGAGGGCCAAAAGGCCCGAGAACTGTCCGCGTGGGAGAACATGCGACAGTATAGGTATGGGTGTCAATGGTTGAGGAAAATGAATCTTTCTTTGTCACACTCTTGCAGTTTAAGAGGTAGTCAATTTAAAGTTGTCGCTTCTGGTTGAATGCGGAGGATTCTTGAGATGACAGGTGACTTCGGGGAATGACATTTGGTAGATCCTAACCCACTTACTCTTTGGCGACGTTCTCAGGAACTTCGGCTCTCCGCAACTCGCGAAGCGCATCATGACATGGACGCGGCGTCACTAATTTTATTTTACGCCGTAGAATGCGCGCTGAAATCGCTCTATATGCTTCGAAACAATCTTAAAACCACAGACGAAGTGAGAGCAGGCGGCAAGTCTGCGCGTGGTCACAAGCACAATCTTGACGGGCTTATCGCCGACCTCAGGATCCCCCAATCTAGCATCAAGGTTCGTCCCAAAATTGTCCTTACTCGTACACGTTTTGAGGGACAGACCCCGATACTGCATGAGGCGTGGAGGTATGGAGAGAAGGTCGATAATACCGCGGCGCAATTTGATTGGCTGATGTCGATAGTTGAATGGTGTAGGAATAACCGATGAACAATGAGCAATTGCCTTTAACTTGGATCGATGTCGCACGGCGTCTTGCTGCAATTGAGCTCGCTGACAATCCATTGCCTTCGCAAATCATCACTGCAAGGGCAGGTTGGTTTGGCCTGCTGCTAGAGCATACCGGATCTCTTGGCACTGAAGAGGTAGAAATAGCCTTAGATGAACTTTTCCCCTCCCGGGTCAAGTCTGATCCCCTACGAATTGAACTTGAGGGCGGGTCGGATCTTCACGTCCATCTGGAGCCTGTTGACGGCGAGTCTGGCACTAAACCTCCTTTCGGAGTGGTTGATGGCATAATCGATTTCCGAACCCCCGCTGCGGTCAGCTCAAGTAGAAAAGTTCCAATCGCTGCGGCACTCAGTGTTAAAGGTGGTACCGGGCGCACTACAACCGCCGTTGCCTTTGCGCTCCACTGGGCGGCGGCCGAGGGTAAGCCGGTCCTACTAGTCGATGCAGACTTAGAAGCCCCAGGCATAAGCTACCTTTTCGAGTCGTTCGTAGGACAAGCCAAGATAGCTCTCGAGGACCTGATTGCTTTGGCACATAGTGAGGAAAAAGTCGGGGCACCTGAGACTGTCAATCTTGTATCGGAGCGTCTAAAAGATCATGCCGTCCCGGGGAATCTCTTCATCCTTCCGCTCAGAAGAAACATAGTGGAACTCGCTAGTTCGTCTATTCGAGCAGAACATCTATCGACACCCGAAAGGCCGTTTGCTCTCGCTGATTTGCTGGCGGATGTCGCCGAGAAAATCGGTGCGGTCGGCGTTGTGGTCGATGTGCGCGCTGGATTGGTGCCTTTAGGTGTCAACCTCGCAATGGATCCTGATGTTTCACCGATTATTGTGACAAGCCTAGCCGAGCAGTCAATTAGAGCCACGGCTGGGTTTGTTTCATTTCTATCTAGAGAGTTTCGGAGGGCCCAGATCTCACCTAGACGCCCTTTGATTGTTGTTAATAGAGTTCCGTCACTTTTTAAGCAGACCGGAATGGATAAGAAGCTGATCGAGCCGCTGACCGATCAATTGATCGAAACCTTTGTTCAAGATGATGAAACAGAGTTAACAGCTTCGGACGACTATTTCACGAGTGAGGTGGCAGTAGCGCCATATGTTCAGGTTGAGGTCCCTGAGTTACCCGATATGCAGATACCAATGGGTGGGTGGCGTGAATTTGTAGCGCAACTCGAAGTCAGCGGCTTCATGAGAGCTTTGGCTAGTGGCAGTGATGAGTTCCTGTCATCTGAGCTTTCGGTTGTGCAGACCAACTCGCAGGTTCAGACAAATGAGGTTACCATCACAAGCCAGCGGCGCGACTTGGCGAAATTTGCCAATCAGCTAATCGCTGCTGAAAATCTCACTGGAGCGGTGCCTAAACCTCTCGTAACTCAACCGTTGTCGGAACTTGCGTCTAGGTTCAAGTCTGAGGTTCCGATCGCTGTGATTGAGGGTGCGAAAGGAACAGGAAAAACACTCGCAGCGCGTTATATTGTTTCGAAACAAGACTGGAGAACGGTGGTTAACGATCTGGTAGGCACGGACTCAATTTCTGCGCAAGTAGTGCCCGTGACAATGTCGGTACAGTCCAGCAACAGCTTACAAAGCGAGGTGGATGATGCAAGAAGTCGTGTGTCAGTCGCACTCGGTTTAACCGCGCCGATGTCTATATATGAGACGACTACGTTTTTGAAAGATAAACTCCAAGAGAACTTATCGGAAAGCCAGTGGGTAGCAATCTTGCTGGACCTGATTGCTTGGAGCATTGGTCTGAAGCCTAGGGTGCGAGGTGCAGGCGAAAGCCTTCTCCAAGAGCTTAGAGCGAATGGCAAATCGGTTATTGCTGTCTTTGAGGGATTGGAAGAGCTCTATAAGTCTGTCTCGGATCCGGGTGTCGAAGTCGCCATGCGTTCCGCACTCATATCACTTCCGCAAAAGTTAAGATCCGAGCTGCGACGCCCTCTCGGACTGTTAATGTTTGTTAGAAGAGATACCGTTGAAGCTGCCGTTACACAAAACCTTGATCAATTTAGCAGAGAGTATCAGCAATTCGCATTCAGATGGACAGAGGATGATGTGCTGGAGCTTGCAGCTTGGCTCGCGACTCAATCTGGCGCTCTCCCTGGTCTCTGGAATCCAACTTTTCAGGCAATGACCACAAATGAGCGCGCTAAGGCTCTGCACCGTCTTTGGGGTGCAAAATTAGGTCCAGATGACAGGCCAGGAAAGCGCACGAGAGAGGCCTATACGTCCACTTGGATTATTGCAGTCCTCTCAGACCTGCGTGGACGGCTCGTCCCGCGTGACCTTGTAAGGCTTTTGGCTAACGCTGCTGCTGAAGAACCAGAAGCTGAAGATTTGGACCTCTATGGAAATAGACTGCTCGTTCCGAGAGCGCTACGGGCCGCGGTGGATCCAACTAGCGGTGCCAAGGTCTCCGAAACCGTAGAAGAGATTGTTGAGCTAAAGCCGGCGTTCGAAAAATTCAAATCTCAAACCGATGAGCTTTCTGTACCGCTCACTGATGAGGCAATCACTAGTCTAGATCTTAGCGCGGCGGAAGTATCTTCACTGAGGCGTCACGGTATTATTTTTGGAGAAAAAGCGCCTTATCAGGTACCAGAGCTGTTTCGAAGAGGTCTAGGGCTCCGTCACTCAGGGGCGCGCCGAAGTGTGGTCGCATTGTACAACCGAGCCAGAAAGCTGCCTTAATATTCAAACGCTTGTGAGGTGTATGTGCTGCAGATGCGGCAGTTATCTTAGTTGGAGGGAACGCCGCTGTTCCGGCTATCGCAGAGATAAATGCGGCACTCTCAATCTCTCGCGCATGGTGGTTTGATCAGCAATCCGACCATAGAGTGTTCGATAGGTGAGTAGCGATGTTCCGATGCGAATTAATAAGGCTATTGCAACACCTCCATATCGCGCTAATCCATCATCTTGATGCTGCTAATTGGGAGGACGTTTTACATGCGTGACAATAGCAAAGGGGCGGGGTCTTCCAGGACTTGTTTTGTTGTCGGTCCAATCGGCGCCTCAAATACGCAAAATCGAATTCATGCGGACTGGCTTCTCGATGGCATCATCGTTCCAACGTTTGAGGGAAATTTCCCCGACTTCAAAGGTAAGCGGCAAGCTGAGACCGTTCAGCGCGTGTAATTCCACGGCATGAGTGCATCGAGATCGCTGCTGGGCCAACCA
>NZ_RXPG01000023.1:0-41438 GCF_023757665.1 Rhizobium skierniewicense Ch11 | reverse complement strand
TTGCGTGGTGAACCTGGCCCATAGTGCATCCTTCCATTCACTGGAAAATATCGCACCATCAAATGCCGGGATCAAACATGCGGTCGTAGGCGTGCTGATACTTGCGATGGCGGCGCGGCGGGATGACCGGCTCGCCGCCCTGTTCGAGAATGATGTCGTGCAGGCTATCGGCATCATAGGCGCGGTCTGCCAGCACCTGTTTGGCGGGTATACCCCGGACAAGATCGCAAGCTGGAGCCATGTCATTCTGCTGTCCCGGTCCAAGATGGAAGCGAACCGGTAGGCCCAACGCGTCAACTACCGCATGGATTTTACTGCCAAATCCACCGCGGGAGCGACCGAGAGCCTGGGCTTGCGAGCCCCCCTTTTTCGTCGGCCACCAGCAGCTTGGGCCTGCGCCCGAATCACGGTCGCATCGATCGAAAGCCACTCCAGATCAGGATCGGCGGCTATCGCTTCGAAAATCTGATCGAATACACCTTGCTCGATCCACCGATAATACCGTCGCTTCACCGTCTGATAAGGCCCGAAACGATCTTCCGGCAGATCGCGCCAGCGTGCACCCGAGCGTGCCAGCCACAACACCGCATCGAAAAAACGGCGACCGTCACTACGCGGGCCGCGCTTGCCTTGGCGACCACCGGGAACGAACGATTTCAGCCGATCCCACTGATCGTCGCGCAAAACCTCGCCATCCATCACCGACCTCCAAAAGTCAGTGTTGAATCTGATTCAACGACAAAACGGAATCCCATGCCCTTAAATTGTCACTACATCCTAAAGCTTGTTGGAGGGGAATTTATTGTTCCCCTCCAACGCCATCTTTTCAACTGTAGTGTTAGGTCTGAAAGACAGCGGAACGAATACGCCAGACCCTTCGTCTACTGCGCACGTAGCCGATCAACTCACTACTCGGGCGAGGGCGACCACCCGATAATACGAGCCCCTGATACTGAGACCCAACCCGTCGGCATGAAGTTGCTTCAAGGTCCGGCGCTGCTTACGCGTCTTTCCGGTCTCTGTCCTCAACCAGGCTGCCAGTGTCTTGGTAAAGGAATCAAGTTTGCTCGGTCGTTCCGGTACCGTTAACGTCGGCTCGATTCTACCTGCGCTCAAATACTTTGCGATCATGTTATATGGCAGCCCGGCGCGTCGGCTGATCTCACCGATCGACTGCTACTCTCGCAGCGCCATTGGACGGATGATGTTTAGAAGTCCCAGATGGATCACTCCTTCGCCCCATCGCCTACCATCTTGTGGGAAAGTTCATATGGCTTAGTTCTGGGTGGAAATCGAAACCAAACGACATAAAGTTAACCAGAAACACTCGCGACAAGTTCCGTAGAGGCCACCATCTCAATTTCCACAAGCATGTCGGAGTCGACAAACGGCTTCACATGCACCATCGACAAGGCGGGGCGGTGACCGGCGAACGTCTCGCCGTGGGCGCGACCGACCTCCTCCCAAAGGGAGATATCTGTGATGTAGACACGCGTTTGCACGACCCGATCAAGGGCTGAGTTGGCCTCGATCAGCACTGCTGCTAGCTTGTCGAGGATCATCCGCGTCTGGGTGTATACGTCGCCTTTGCCAACGACTGCGCCCGAGCTGTCGGTCGCTGCAGTCGCGGAAATGAAAACCAACCCGCCCGCTACCACGGCGCGCGAGTATCCACTGCGTTCCTCCCAGAGAGAGTTTGTCGAAATTCTCTGCATCGCTCCTCCAAACCGTTTGACGGCTCCATTGCAAAATCAAATTCACGTCTGATAAAAATAGTTGGGCTTCAGGATAATTTTGCTGAAACTTTTTTCGTGCCATATCCAGGAGAGATTTGCTGACAACGGCGGGACAATCCATGGCCAATGGCCATAAACCTTTCTGTTCTGCATCTCCTCACGTTGGCAGAACTTTTCAAAACTGGAGGACAGCGTGTGATGATCCATGATCCGCACGCCACTGCTATTGAAGGAATGAAGGACCGCACGATTAAGCTCCACCATGGCTTGGTCGCGCCACAGCGGATTGTTCCGGCTCGTATCAAGTTGCAGCGCTTTGGCAATCTCGGGTAACTGATTATAACGCTTAGGGTCGCCGAGATTGAAGCTGCCGATTTCGGTGCCTTGGTAGATCCCATTGGATGGTGCGGCAGTGTATTGAATTCCGCCAAGGTCGAGCGACATGCCGGACACTGCCGGTAGGGCAAACCATTTGAGACCAAGCGCTTCAATGGCCTCGTATTCGGCATGGCATATCTGAACCTCAAGAACCTTGTCTTGCGGGATATCAAAAATCTCCGGGGTCTTGTCTCCAATCTTGATAAGAAGGGGGAGGATGTCAAACCGTGTGCCACGTCCACGCCAGCCAAGTTTCAGGGCTAATTCTGTTATAGCGACATTCTTGGGATCGCCCAGAATTGTCCCATCGGAGTTCTTGTAGCCAGCGTAAAGCAGAAGCTGGGAGTTCAACACGCGAATTTGTGGTTCACCTGGGCGAAATATCGTAATAGCCGCACGCAGGTTGCCGCCGTTGGTAGCCCACTCAAGATGAGACAGAATGGCCTCAAAAATGTCCTCGGGCGTTTCAGCATCTCTGGCATCAAATAATTTTAGGGATCTCCAAAACATTCTTCCGACGCAGCGGACGCTATTGCGCCAGGCAAGTTTCGCACCAAATGTCAACTCGTCCAGATTATGATGCCAGGTTCCGTTTTTCTGGAACTCGCTACGCATTTCGGTAAGTCTGGCTTCGAGCCCGCCTGATATGCCGTCCTCCTCGAACATTTGCCGAAGAAAAGCTTCGCCCTCCTTTATCGGATCCATGATCGGCTGCATATAAAAACTATCAGCCTGCACTGGCCTTTGATCTTGCTTGTGCAGATGCACAACTGGGCATCTCTTTATCGTATCTTCTTTCGGCTCATCTGTTCCAATGGCGTGCGCATGCGCCGAATCTGAAATCGACTCCATGTTAAACTCCTCAGTACTTTATTAAATTCTAATATTTATTGAAAATAGAAAATTACTATCTCGAGATTTGGCTCAATTTTTATTTTATATATTTCTGTTTTATTGCTGAAACCTGTTTGTCTTTGCTGCAGGCGAAAATTCGAAAAAGGAATGACTTGCTGGATTCACCTTGAGATTGATTTTCTTTGCAATTATATCTTCAAGTTCGGTGATAAGGCTGCTAGATGCGCTTAGGATGACCTCCGGTCGGGTTATAAGAGAAACATCAACGTCTGACGCTCCGACGAACAGATCGTAATGCACAACGTTTCCAAGCGTGGATTCCCCGGCCCAAAGCGCGCCTTCAATTTGATCTATCTGAACGGGAGAAAGACCTGCTACATTCGCTCTGCCATGGGAGCGGAAGATAATGTCTTCACTGTGTGGGTCAGGCCAACAAGAAAATAGGTCGCCTGTATCGAACCGGACCAAGGTCATGATGCCATCCCGCAGCCAGCTTATCGCCAGCCTGCCAAATTGAGCATTTGCAGAGAGATTCTGACTGATTCTGTCCTGCCACTCTGCCTCGATTGGAAGAATTTCAAACACGAAGTCTCTCGTATAACCGATGTAATCGCCATCTTCACGGCCATACATGACTGACGCAGCCTCGCTGGAACCATAGATCAACGGGCGCGCGGCGCCCGGAATGCCCAGCAACGAATCGAATGCCTTCAGCAGTGGGCGAGAAAGATGTTCACCAGTGACCAGCAACTTCACGAGGCTGGGTGTGCGAATTTTCAGTCTGTCGAGTTCGAAGAGCAGTTTCAGAATGAGTGTCGGTGTCGACATCATGGCCGTGATCCCGTAATCATTGATCAGCCTGCCAATCCGCGCCCAATCACATATTTTCGGAATTGGAAAGGCGCGCATATGCGCCACTCCCAAATCGTAAAGCGCGCGGGCCGACCCTTCGATGAACGGGCTCATCACGGAAGGATTGAGCAGCATGACGCGATCCTGACCTGCAATCAAATGACGTCGATAAGCAAGCGACTGATTATAGGTGTTCCAAGTCAAATCCGTTCTGCCGCGCGGGGTGAGCAGAGGCTTGGATCCGCTGGTGCCTGAACTTTCCGCAAAAAGCAGTACAGATCTCTCACTCTCCTGATATGCCTGAGCACCGTGTTGGATGTAAAATTTTTTATCTGTCACGGGAAAAGTGTCCAGCACCTCCTTTAGTCCCAATTCTGGATCGGCTGGGCGAATACCTCGAAAAGCGGCGACATCGCGTGCCCGTGAAGCGATGGTTCTTGCTGCCGCCAAAGGGTGAGCCGTTACAATCATGGCATGGTCACACGTCTGCAAGGGCTGGGAGATCATGCGGTTTCCCCTCCGTCGATCGGAATTTGGGTTCCCGTCAGATAAGACGCTTCGGACGATGCGAGAAAGGCAACCAAGGCCGCCACCTCTGCAGGATCGGCATGGCGTCCGAGCGGTATTTTCTGATCAACCGCCCGAAGCATATCGGGGGTATATTCCGCCTTTTGCATCGGCGTCAGAACGTAGCCTGGGCATATCGCATTGACGCGGACGACCGGCGCGAGTTCCAGCGCCATGGAACGGGCCAACATGATGACGCCAGCCTTCGAGACATTGTAATCCGCGTAATGTTTATGAGCGCTCATGCCATTGGTGGAACCCATCATGATAATCGATCCGGAGCCTGCGGCATGCATAATCCGCGCTGCGGGCATGACGGTATGAAAGACGCCGTGGAGGTTTACATCAATGACGCGCCTCCAATCCTTATACGACATGTCGATCAAGTCATGGCGAATGCTGATCCCGGCATTGGCAAAGACGACATCAATTGCGCCGTGGTCACGGCTAATCTTGTCATAATTCGAAATCATGGCGTCGTAATCCGTCACGTCACACACAATTTGGTGCAATCTATCCTCGGGAACCTGTTCCCAGCTTTTCGCCAGCGCCTGAGCATTGATGTCGACGGCAAATACCGTTGCTCCTTCATTGAGAAAACGCTGGGCCGTCGCAGCACCGATACCACTCCCTGCACCCGTGATAAGTACTTTTTTTCCAGCCAGATCCGGATATCGTCCCACCATGTTCTGTCTCCTGAAGCATCTTTTATGTCTGTCAAAAACAATGATGAACGATCACAAAGAATCCCGGCTCATTGCTGAAGAAATATTTGAATTCGTCGTTTGTTATGAAGCGATCCTAGAATGGGTCGCCTTCGATTCTGGAGCGTCCGCAAGCCGTGGTCTGAAACCTGCCGCTCCGAAACCCAGATCGGCCCGACGTCACATATTTTGGGCACGTATCGGCCGTTGGGCAATTGCGCTCAAGCGCCAAACAATCCCGTAAATCTATTTTATTCTTTACATTCGAAATAAAGAGTCGGGCTCTTCCAAGCAAATGCTGTGCAAGCGCCCTTCCTCCTCATTTTGGAGGTTTCAAAAGCCAAGTCGTATCTCAAAAAGCTCTATTACAGCGTCTCAGGAAATATGTGGGGCGTAATCGAGAACGACATCGCAGACGCCGCAGCGTTTCACAAAATCACGAGCCATTTCGTCACGATAATAGTCGTTGATCAAAGCTTGAATGCCAGGGACATTATTGGCGAGAGCTCTTTCAGTGAAGGTTTTGGCCAAAGCGACCATGCCGGCATAAAGGCGGTCATGAGTCGTGTTAATTTGAATATTTACATGATCAATATCAATGAAACCATGCTGGCTCAGAAAGCTCATCTGGATCAGTGCCGCACCTGCATCCGGGAAATCATCACCGCCCCGGCAAAGATATCGTAGCATTTCACGTATATAAATATCGGATGCCAATTGTAGGCTGGCATTCGGCGCAACAGTCGTCCACGGGCCGCTTGTGCTCAGCAGAAAACCAAAGACATCTGCCATGGCCTCCTGCATGACCATGGAGAGCCAACGACCTTCACACCGCATGATCTTGTAGTCGGTCTGCGGCAATCGCACTTCATGTCCGGTGTCGTGTCCCCGAAACCACAACGCCAACTGCAAGTCGATTATCTCATCTTCGGCATTGGCTATCAGCGGAATGATATCCTTCGAGAAGGGCTTGCTGATTCTATAATACATCTCGCGATAGACATTCGATAATACAAGTGTCTTTTTGCGTGGTGCCCGCTTCATACCTTCATCTTCAGGAAGAAAATAGGCAAAGTGTTTCGGATAAAGGTTTGCTTCGCCACCACAGAACATCAGTTCGGTGAATTTGATGGCAGGTGGCACGCCCAGAACCAGATCCGGATTGACCAGTTCCCTCAGAAACGCTTCACTTTGGGTATAACAGGCGTCAACCTTCGCGATTATATCGTTGAGTTCCGTGTTAACAATTGCAAACAGTGCTGAATGGTAGGTTCCCTTGCTTTTTCCGAGCCATGTTCCCAAGGGGCCGCAGACCGACATGAGTACCTTTTCGTCTAGTCCTGTCAGTTCATCATGAAGGACCTTGTTGGATCCATGACGCAATATGCGCGCCCTTATCCTAAGGCTGAGTGCTGAGTCGGTACAGTCGATCCCATCGGCCGCCCTTTCAAGCGCGTCTGCAGTCTTTGTCCTCGCAACGAAGCCGAGGCCTTCCGAGCCGCCTGAAATATCAAGGTCTTCAACTATCCGGATAATTTCTGCGAGCTGGGTTGCCTCCTTTAGGGCTGCGATGACAGCCTCTGGTAAAGCACTTTCTGATGGATTGAGGAGTTTGATGGCGGCGACGGAGTGCTTGCTACGCTCCGGCCAGAACCTTGCGTTGGCAACGACGGTATGATCCAGATCGCTGGGCAAATTCAGACCTGGAATTGATGGTGGATAAAGTACAGGATTTGCATCGACTTCATGAAAAGACATAGAAAATCTCCTTCACAAATGCACCAAAACGCTAAACGATTGGCTCTAACGGAAAATTAATTTTAAGAAATTCCATTCATATGAGCGGCGTCATTTTTCTCTGAATAGCCGCTATATATAAAGTTTATCGAATATTTATATATTTCTCATTTCAAGAAGAGGTCATTTCTTTTCCGAAGCTGCCGTTGAATATGTCACGCAAAATTCTGATGGGATTGGGAAACATCAAATTTGTCGTTTTAGAATAGTTAATCCATTCGTCGCCGAGAATGCGGCGGCCACGGCTATCCTGATGAACTGTTCCGAGGTAAGTATAAAGGGTGGCGAAAATAGCGAGCCACAGTGTATCAAGTGTCATTACCGGCTGAGACCAGAAAATGAGTGCAAGACAGGTATGATGTGGAAAGCGGACATATTTTTTAGGCCCATTTTTGCGGACGCGGTAGTATTCCGCCGGTTTGCTTTTTGTGAGCATGGACTTGACCTGGGCAACGCCGATCCATTGTGCAAATGATGTGGTGTACTTGAAACAGTAAAAGAAACCGAAAAGTGCCGCTCCCATGCCGCCAATAGCGGCGTAGTAAGACATGCCTTCGAGTCTGTAAATCACGACACCCGAGCTCTGCCAGAATGAAAACGCGACTACAAGAAGTATAATAGACATAAGACTGTAACAAATATTCCAAAGCTGCAAGGGAAGCACTTTCTCAAATGCGGCCACGGCTGTCTTGGTTGTCAGCAAGCTATGCTGTAATCCGTAGACAAGCATGATAAATGTGTCAATTAGCAACCATCTATACATATCGATCATGAAAAATTCCTCCTTTAAATATAATATTAAGGCAATATGCATTTGGACGATATCAATTCGACCAGTTTGCAAATTAAAAATTCTTCTCGAAATATAATTTTATATTGTGTTATTATTATTTTTTTAAGATGA
The DNA here is from genome assembly GCF_023757665.1 of Rhizobium skierniewicense Ch11. NCBI lineage: Bacteria > Pseudomonadati > Pseudomonadota > Alphaproteobacteria > Hyphomicrobiales > Rhizobiaceae > Rhizobium > Rhizobium skierniewicense. Next base: position 33,645 of record NZ_RXPG01000023.1, on the reverse strand, counting down.
ACGTTTATTCAATTATTTTTTTAATAAATTTAATCGAAAGATGTATTAATTCCATTTTGACTGTCGGATTGACAGGCGGTCTCGAATAATGCGGTTTCAAAACCGATTTATAGTTCTGCCGATCGAGCGCTTTTCAACTTGGTCATTGATTGCCTAATACAGCCGATGGCGAAAAGTGAAATGGGATACAGCAGTAGAAAACTAAACCCATGGACAAGAAAAATCCAGCCAATCATCGCCACGGCACCGATGAACCACGCCGCCGGTACACGGCGCTTAAACTTTAGATACGCCAGAATGGAGAAGCCAAGAAGAATGATAAAACCTTGTGTTGTCAGCATGAATGCGGTCGATGGAGATGTCCCTGAAATCTCGATCAGTCCTATAAAAACGGTGTAAATCGTTGCGGCGGACAACAAAGATATAACCGGGGTTCCCTTGTCGTCCGTGCGACCGAGTGATTTCGGCAGCAGGGCAAGACTTCCCGCAGCATAAAAGGCCCGACTGGCACCGAACACCCAGGAATTGGCGTTGGCAACCAGAACAACGACCATGGTGAACAAGAGCACGGTTCTGACGGGTCCAGTACCGAGAAGGGCCGAGAGACCGGAAACGCCTGTTACATCCACGCCAGCGTAAGCGGATGCGGATACAACCCATGCAAAGGCGAGATACAGGATGACGACGATCATAAAACTAAACCAGTAGATACGAGGAATAGTTTTTTCGGGATCTCGCACTTCTTCCAGTCCGAAAGATAGATTTTCCCAGCCCTGGAATGCCCAGAAGACGATAACACAACCGGCCCAGAGCGCATTGATGTTTGGCGTGTAATTCATCACGTCACGGGTCAAAGTTTGACTAGCAATCCCGAGATTGCTCAGGGAAAGGACCACGATTCCGGTCATGATAATCAGGACGGAGATTACAATAAGCTGGTTGACGACAGCGAGGTTATGCACGCCACGGAGATTCATCAGTGTTGCGAACCATGCAACAGCGATGGCAATTGGGCCGCGCCAAGTGGTCGGATCCAAATTGAGAAGTTCTGAGGCGTAGGCGCCGATGACCAGAAAGAACGCGGGCATGCCAACCGCCAATGCGCCGCAGGCGATGAGCGTAAATCCGCCTCGGCTCCAATTGCCAATGGCATAGGTAGCAAAACCTGCTACCCCTTCTGAAGAAGCGAGTCGGTAACCCAGCTCCGAAAAAATGTGGATTGTCGGTGCTATGCAAAGGGCTACGACGACCCATGAAAAAAGAGCCGTTACGGGGTCCGTTTCACTGATGACGAGCCCGGGCAAACCAAATAAGCCCGAGCCAATGACCATCGATATCGCGATGGCGGTACCGTTTCGGGACGTCAAATTTCTAACAAGCGCCATGATAGCCAACCAAATATCGCATCGCTTTGTTGAGGCGATGATAGCTTCTATATATTTAATTTTCCATGTTCGAACCAGCAAACAAATCTTACGGTTCTTGCAAAAATTAAAAGCCTCATATTGGCGTGGATATCTATCGACGCGTTTTGCAAGATGAAATTAATTAACCGTTTTACAGGTCTGACGATATGGTTAATGGATATAATGTCAACTGAAAATTGCATAAAATAATCAAAAATCAATTTTTCTCCCTCAAAAGTAAGGGTATCGTAGTTGCGTGACTGCCAAAACATGAAGGGCGAGAGTCGTAAAATCTGGTTTTACCGAGACTGCCGGGCCGCAAATGCTCCAAAAATCTATGTGTCTGGCAAGCAGTGTCGTTCCCACGCGTACGGAAGAATTTCGACAGAGTAAATCAAAAGGCTGACCCCCCCAGGTGGTCGCCATTTCCACACGCCACACTTCATGCCAATTGTGCATCATCACGAGCTTGTGAGGACGCTGCAGTCCAGCCATTCTGAGACGGATTGATCCGGAGGCGGCGATAGAAGGTGACTGGTCGTGTCGTTTTGAACACGTCTCTCCAACCGTGAGGAATTCAGTCCTGAGGTTAAAGTTGCTTCGGCACCAGCATAACGCCACACAACATCGCCAATCATGTCAGGAAAGGATTGCTTGGACCAAGAGACTTCATGAACCTCTAATTCGCGGCCGGTACAATGGCATGCTGCGGCGATGAAAATATCGTCTACGGTTTGAACCGCGTCTGGTTTGGCGCTGGCCATTTCGTATAAGTTATGCGGCCATGGCTGTTGCGTCGAGCTTGGCGTAAGACTGCCCCTCGGCTTCGACTGGCGCTATGTTGCCTAGGGGCTCGAGAAGATGGATGACCTTGGCGTTAAAGAAACCGTTGATCGTGTCGGTGAGTGCGTTACCGCTACTGTCGCCGACGCCTGCGACGTAGGGCTCGATTTCAGCTTCTGCCGGCCGCTCGGAAAGCCGAAAGGGCACGTATTGGACGCCTCTGTTCGCGTGCCGCATGAGGCCACCGCCACGCGCTGGGCGCCGATCATGAAGAGGCTACTCAGAACATCGCGGACAAGTCAGCATGCGCCTTCCGGCACGCCCGCGGGGCGTTGCGCATCCGAAGAAGCGATCGGTATTCTTAGCCAAAGGCGTAGCAAGCCGTTAGCCTGACGGCTTCCAGCGAAGTCGACCTACAGGGCTAAAGATTGTTGCGATGCAGTCCAAGATACATAGGTGGGGCAGTCGATTTGCGGTACTGCGCATTGGAATGGAAGCGGCAGCTACCGGCGTCGCGTTGTTTGGCGGTGCGAATGAGCGGGTCCTACCGTTTCGATGCAGAATTTTATCTGCAAACAGCTTCATCCATAACTCAGCCGGAGCATGAAGTTAGAGTTTTGCCTAGTGGCTTGATATTAATGTAAAATAACAAATTCTGGAAATTTGGTGGAGCTAAGCGGGATCGAACCGCTGACCTCTTGCATGCCATGCAAGCGCTCTCCCAGCTGAGCTATAGCCCCATAAGGGTTCCGGTGTGTTTCTCCGGTTCCGGGAACCAACGCATTATCTGCGTCGGTGGCGCTTGATACTTCTGCTTCTGGAAGATGGCAAGCCGAAAAGTTCGCCCGACGACATTTTTTTGACGTCGGGCGGTAATTCCTGTGTCAATCAGGTTTCGTCGTCATCACCGTTCACGCCGATGATGCCTGAGACATCGTCGTCATCTTCATCTTCATCGGCTTCCAGGAACGTGTCGTCGTCGTCGTCAAGCTCGACGTCATCGTCACCTTCGATATCAGGAATGTCATCACCGCTCGCATCGCTGTCGGCGTCTTCCGAAGGAACGAGTTCGACTTCCGTGTTCTCGATGTCGACTTCGGCAACTTCTTCTTCTTCAGCCTGCTGTTCCATCTTCTTGGCTGCAGTCGTTTCCTCGAAGAAGGAAAGCGGCCAGGACTTGCCGGAATAAGGAGAAACGATCGGGTCGCGATTCAGGTCGTAGAACTTCTTGCCGGTATCCGGGTCTGTCCGCTTGGTTCCAAGGTCCGCTTTTGCCACTGTCTAAGCCTCAAATTTTGAGATGGTTTCGGTGTGTACGCCGTAGTTTCCGGCAGTAGACGGTAAAATTCTAGCCGGTCCCATTAATCGTTGATGTCTTTCGTGTCAAAGATAAACTTTGCAAAGGGGATATACATCAGCGGTTAGGAAGGCATTGATGATGCATCACGGTGATTATAAGAACGATCCGTTCGCCACCGTGTTCAAATCGTAGCGGGATATATTTATAATGACATTCACGATCGCCATAGATGGACCAGCTGCTGCCGGGAAGGGTACGTTGTCCAGAAAAATAGCCGAAGTCTATGGCTTCCACCATCTGGACACGGGCCTGACCTACCGCGCGACCGCAAAGGCGTTGCTCGACGCAGGGTTGCCTCTGGATGACGAGAGTGCTGCACAAAGAGCGGCGGCGGCTCTGGATTTGGCACGGCTGGATCGGGGCGAACTGGCAAAGCACGAGATCGGAGAAGCGGCCTCCAGGGTTGCCGTCATGCCTGCGGTTCGCCGTGCGTTGGTGGAGGCGCAACGCGCATTCGCAATAACGGAGCCGGGAGCCGTTTTGGACGGTCGTGACATCGGAACTGTGGTTTGCCCCGAGGCGCAGGTAAAACTCTACGTGACCGCCTCACCGGAGGTGCGCGCGCGGCGGCGTTATGACGAGATTGTCAGCGCAGGTGCCGAAGCCGATTTCGATACGGTGTTTTCAGACGTCAAGAAGCGCGACGAACGCGATATGGGCAGAAGCGATAGTCCTTTGAAGCCAGCGCAAGACGCGCACTTGCTTGATACGTCTAAAATGGGTATAGAGGCGGCGTTTCAAGCGGCAAAGTCAATCATCGACGCTGCCTTGAAGAGATAATATGTGCGGGGAACCGGAACATCTGGCCCCCGTTTAGACTGGAATATCCCGAAAGCATGCCCTGCGCCGGAAAGTCTCATCAAAGAGGCGGGTATGGATTTTGGGAATGATCAACACGAACCCCCGGTGCTTTGTATCCCTTTGTGGATACTCTCAGGAGATTGAATGTCAGTAGCTACACCCACGCGCGACGATTTCGCAGCCCTGCTGGAAGAGTCCTTTGCGTCTAACGACCTTGCTGAAGGCTATGTTGCCAAAGGTATCGTCACGGCGATCGAAAAGGACGTTGCGATCGTTGACGTCGGCCTCAAGGTTGAAGGCCGCATCGCGCTCAAGGAATTCGGTGCACGTTCGAAAGACGGCGGCCTGAAGGTCGGCGACGAAGTTGAAGTTTACGTTGAGCGGATTGAAAACGCTCTGGGCGAAGCCGTTCTATCGCGCGAAAAGGCTCGCCGCGAAGAGAGCTGGGTCAAGCTCGAAGCCAAGTTCGAAGCTGGCGAACGCGTCGAAGGCGTTATTTTCAACCAGGTCAAGGGTGGATTCACCGTCGATCTGGACGGCGCTGTCGCGTTCCTTCCACGTTCGCAGGTCGACATTCGTCCGATCCGCGACGTGACACCGTTGATGCACAACGCGCAGCCGTTCGAAATCCTCAAGATGGACAAGCGCCGTGGCAACATCGTTGTCTCGCGTCGTACGGTTCTCGAAGAGTCCCGCGCCGAACAGCGTTCTGAAATCGTTCAGAACCTCGAAGAAGGCCAGGTCGTTGACGGCGTTGTCAAGAACATCACCGACTACGGTGCGTTTGTTGACCTCGGCGGCATCGATGGCCTGCTGCACGTCACGGATATGGCTTGGCGCCGTGTCAACCATCCTTCGGAAATTCTCAACATTGGCCAGTCGGTCAAAGTTCAGATCATCCGTATCAACCAGGAAACCCACCGTATCTCGCTCGGCATGAAGCAGCTCGAGTCTGATCCTTGGGATGGCATTTCTGCCAAGTATCCAGTTGGCAAGAAGATTTCTGGTACCGTTACCAACATCACCGACTACGGCGCATTCGTAGAGCTGGAGCCAGGCATCGAAGGCCTGATTCACATCTCGGAAATGTCCTGGACCAAGAAGAACGTACACCCCGGCAAGATCCTGTCCACAACACAGGACGTCGACGTTGTTGTTCTCGAAGTCGATCCTTCCAAGCGTCGTATTTCGCTGGGCCTCAAGCAGACGCTTGAAAACCCATGGCAGGCATTTGCCTTCAGCCATCCGGCCGGCACTGAAGTTGAAGGCGAAGTCAAGAACAAGACTGAATTCGGTCTGTTCATCGGCCTCGAAGGCGACGTTGACGGTATGGTTCACCTGTCCGACCTCGACTGGAACCGTCCAGGCGAGCAGGTCATCGAGGAATACAACAAGGGTGACACCGTAAAGGCTGTTGTTCTTGACGTAGACGTCGAGAAGGAACGCATCTCGCTCGGCATCAAGCAGCTTGGCAAGGATGCTGTCGGCGAAGCCGCAACATCCGGCGAACTTCGCAAGAACGCCGTTGTTTCCGCTGAAGTTATCGCGGTGAACGAAGGTGGCATCGAAGTGAAGCTGGTGGCTCATGAAGACATCACATCCTTCATTCGCCGCAACGACTTGGCACGTGATCGCGATGATCAGCGTCCTGAGCGCTTCTCGGTTGGCCAGGTTCTCGACGCCCGCGTCGTCAACTTCTCCAAGAAGGATCGCAAGGTCATGCTTTCGATCAAGGCTCTGGAAATCGCAGAAGAGAAGGAAGCTGTTGCTCAGTTCGGTTCGTCCGACAGCGGCGCTTCGCTCGGCGACATCCTTGGCGCGGCCCTCAAGGGTCGTACCGAGTAATCGGTCGAACAGTCTGAAATAATGAACCCGCCGGAGCGATCCGGCGGGTTTTTTGTGTCTAAAACAGAAATGTATATCAAGAGATACCGCTCATCCGCAGGTAGTAGGATTCAGCGTTGCGGGTCGATCCATCGTCATTTGCACCTTCCGACACCGAATGGTCGACCACTTCATCATTGGCGGGAGGCTGCTGTTCCTGATCAGTGCCTTGCTCCCGAGGGTCCTGGTGGTCATCGCCTTCGCTGGCCTGTTCTTCGGAGGAGGGCCATCGTCCACGCGGAGGGGCGTCGGATTCCGGCTCGTCTCCGGCTGCCGGATAATTCACGAAAGGAAGAGGGATACCGTCCTTTGCCACCATCGCAGCTGCCGCGCCTTGCAACATGGGTTGGTCGAGCATCGCCGCTTTGACGTCATGCGCGATGGCGGCTCTCTGCATGACGGCAGTCTCTGCGCGAATGTCGGTTAGGGCGGCGTCAGACTTAACTGCATCTGGATGAGTGTTAGAAGCCATCGCACTTCGCAGGGGCAGTTTTTCTGTTTGATCGCTGTCTATATTCAAACTGGCCAAAAGCGGCGCCAGCGGTGCCATTATATCTGCCTGAGCAGGAAGCTTTCTGGCCGCCAAGGCCAAAAGCAGTCTTTCCAAGTCCTTTGCCGTCGCACCTGCAAACGCGGTGGTCACAGATGACATGGTCGCCCGTTCGGACATTTGCGGTATCGGGGGTTGCGGAGCCCGCGCGTTCGTATTGCCCTCTTCGGCGTCCAGGTTTGCGTGCAGGGGAAGGGTCGCTGCCGTTTGACTTTGTGTCTTGAGCGGCGCCGGAAGCTGCGTTGTGATCTCCCCATCCGTTGTCGCTGGTGGGAGATCTGCCATTCCCATCTGGCTAGGCGACGGCGGCCTGATCTGCGCCGTTCCTGCGTTGGATGGAAGAGGATCGGCCTTTCCCGAAGAATTGGGGTTCGGCGCTGGTATCGGCATAGTTTTATCGCTTGCGCCAAGGGATGGCGAGCCTGGCTGGTTTACGATTGCCGGATCGGTCTTCACGGGCATGCCCAAAACCACATCGAGTTCGCTTTGCGGCGCGAGTGTCGTGGCGGATGTTGCAGGTGGAAGCGTCCCGGCGCTTTTGATTTGCGGAAGGATGATACGGCTTTCCGGCACCATGTCCTGAAGGTAGGGTGTGATGGTCGGTTTAGGCGCGTTTTGGCTTGGGCTTGAACGGGACAGTTCGAACATAATAGCAAGCCGGGCCGCTTCGGGGCCGGATGAACTTTTGAGAATATTTGCCAGCATATCAATGCTGATACCGCGCAGGATGCTGCCCAATGCTTTCTCGAGCATTGCCTTCTGGTCTGCCGGAATCGTCTGAAGACTTGCCACAAGCCTGTTGACGTAGGTTTCCGCGGTTTCCCCATCCATGCGGGCAATGTTCATCAGCTTGCCCAAGGTTTCGGCCAGCACGCTGACATTCTGGCTTAAACGCAGCTCGCCCGAAACAGCGCGTATATTGGCATCGGTATCGATTGGCGGAATATCGGCCGGCTCTGGAGGGATAACAGGTGCGACTTTGGCAGGCTGTGGCGTCTCCGAACGCGGAGCGGACGTCGAAGACGAGAGATTGGCCAAGGATACGGCACTGACGGGCGGCAGCATGGTGCGCCTCCTTCCTGGTGACACAGGCCTGGCGTCTGGCCGTCAAGTGTCAACGTGAGCGGTCCATGATTGCAACGAACCTTTGCGACGACGCAGGTGTTAGTACCGACCGCTCATGCGGGCCACTGTGGATTCGAGATGTCTTCCAGGACAAGCCGTATGAACGCTGTCCGAATCGACATTCCCTAGAATGACGAAAACGCATTAAGGATTTGCTAACCACGGTGAACGGGATGACGGCCTCAAATGCGCAATGTTCATCCTTGGTCGATCAGCTATGTGCGAAGATGTCCGTGTCGTCCCAACCCAGCAGGTCGAGCTTGGCGCGCATGGGCAGAAAAGCAAAGCACGCCTCGGCGTGTTCGTAGCGCCCATCCCGCAAAAGGCGTCCCGTCAGTTTTTCGCGCAGCGCATGCAGGTAGAGCACATCGGAGGCTGCATATTCGAGTTGAGCCGGCGACAGTTTTTCCGCTGCCCAGTCGGATGACTGTTGCGCCTTTGAAATATCCACCTCAAGCATTTCCTTGAGATTGTCCTTCAAACCATGGCGGTCGGTGTAGGTGCGGCACAGGCGTGAGGCGATCTTGGTGCAGAACACAGGTGAAGATGTAACGCCGAACGTATGGAAAAGCACGGCAATGTCGAACCGGCCATAATGGAATATCTTCTGGCGGCTTGGGTCTGCCAGCATGGCGGTGAGGTTCGGCGCTTCCGTCTGACCGGAGGCAATGCGAATAACATCCGCAGTTCCATCGCCGGGTGAAAGCTGAACCACACAGAGCCGGTCGCGACGGGGGACGAGGCCAAGCGTTTCAGTATCGATGGCGATCGCGCCGGTGTATCGAGCGGCATCGTCGAAGGAGATATCGCCTTCATGATAACGAATTTTCGCGGCCATTTTTTTCTCCACTGCTGGATTGTCGAGCCGCTATAACGGAAACCGTCCGGCCGCGATACCGGGCACGCCGCTTTTCTGACCTTGTACTGCCCTTGCATCGTTGAGGTGTCGCGCGATAGTTTGAGCCGATATTTCCAGCAACGAAAAGCGTTCATATCCATGCCGATCAAAATATATCTTGCCGGGCCGGAGGTCTTTCTGCCCAACGCCCGTGACATGCTCGACGAAAAAGCAGAGCTTGTTCGCCAAGCAGGACACATCCCTCTCTCGCCGGGCGATCTGCAGATACCGCCAGCCGACACAAAGCGGGGCCATGGCTGCAACATCAACGCAATCGACGAACAGATGATGCAGGAGGCGGATGCCATCATCGCCAATCTGACGCCGTTTCGGGGTATCGCGGCCGATACCGGCACGAGCTATGAGCTCGGCTTTATGTGCGCGCTGGAGAAGCCGGTCTTTGCCTATACCAATGTTGCTGCCAATCACTTCAGCCGCATCATGAACTATTATGACGGTGTCGCAACCCAGGATGAGACCGGGCGTTACCGAGGTGCGGACGGGGTGTCTATCGAGAACTTCGACATGGCGGACAACCTCATGCTGCACGGTGGGATCATCAGACGGGGCGGGGCGGTTGTTGTGGGCGATGCGCCAGCCGATGCGCTCTATACCGACCTCACGGCCTTCAAGCAGTGCCTGGCGCTCGCCGTCCAGAAACTGGCGTTCAAGAAAGACTGATAGAATGGAGATAGGAAGATGAGCGGAACAATTCTGATTACCGGTGCCACCTCGGGCTTCGGGCTGGCGACGGCCAGACTTTTTGCCAAGGACGGCTGGAAGGTTATCGGCACCGGCCGTCGCGCAGAGCGTCTCAACGAGTTGGGTGCCGAGCTTGGCTCGTCGTTCCATGGCATGGCGTTCGATATTACAGACGAAGAGGCCATGGCTTCGGGTTTCAAGACATTGCCTGCCGCGTTCCAGAAGATTGACGTTCTGGTCAACAATGCCGGTTTGGCGCTCGGAACGGCATCTGCGCCGGATGTGCCGTTAAAGGACTGGCATACGATGGTGAACACCAACATCACCGGGCTCCTTAATATTACCCACCATTTGCTGCCAACGCTCATAGAGCGCCGTGGCATGATCATCAATTTGTCGTCGGTGGCCGCACACTGGCCCTATGCAGGCGGCAACGTCTATGCGGCGTCAAAAGCATTTTTGCGCCAGTTTTCTTTAGGGTTGCGGTCTGACATGCACGGAAAAGGTGTGCGCGTCACATCCATCGAGCCTGGCATGTGCGAAACGGAATTCACCGTGGTGCGCACTGGTGGCAATCAGGAGGCCTCTGACAAGCTCTACAAGGGCGTCAACCCAATTGTTCCCGAGGATATCGCCAACACCATCCACTGGGTCGCGTCTCAGCCAAAGCACATCAATATCAACAGCATAGAGATGATGCCGGTCAATCAGTCCTTTGCCGGGTTTCAGGTTCATCGCGATCAATGATGGCCACACATAAGCAAATGATGATGAAAAATCGGGCACCGTCATCTTAGCTATGCAAAAAATGCATCGCTGCATTGCGATAGTTGCTCTGTTAAAATTCGTTGGCTGCTCTATATTCAAATCATCGAAGCGACGCACTCCTCCTCCCAGCGTCGCAAGATGTGGATCGACAACACTCCTCCTCCCAGTTGTCGATCAAGTTTAAAGCCTGCCGCACCTCCTCCCGCGGCAGGCTTTTCCTTTTCTGGGTCAATCACCTTCCAGATTTTGCGTACCAGACATCGATCTGATGCGAGGACGACGTTTTCGCCACTTCAGATATGAATACCACGCGAAGTCAGCATCGTCTGAATGTTAACAGCTGATCCTGTCTCTATCGATGCGTTGGCCGCGATGCCTGTCAGAATCGACCATGCACCGGAGACATGATCCGATGCACGGTTAAAGCGATCTGGCTCCATGGATTGCGGATCGAAGATATAGCCGAGCATCACGGGATCTGCGCCACCATGATCGCCCTTGCCCTTCGTAACCTCTATCATTCGCGGCGCTTGTCCAGCGAGATGCAACTGCGTCGTCACCGCTTCGTCGTCGGCATGGTCTCTGACGCCTCCGAAAACGCCATGCACCTCAACGTGCTTGTGGACGAGCTCGCCCTTCGTGCCCTGGAAGCGTATTTCCAGCCCTTCCCACGGAGAGTAAGCCGTGAGCGTGTAGTTGGCAGTGGTACCAGACGCATAGCGAATATGGGCCTGCATCGTATCTTCGATGCCAATATCCGCGTCGAACACGCACCGGTCACGAAAGTAGCCATCCTCGTCTTCGGCATCGAGATAAAGCGCTCGTAACTGGTCGTCGGCGGAAAGATCGAGGCAAAAATCGCATCTCTCCGCCACGGAACAGTCCGCGCAGCGTGGGCCATGGTCCTGCAATCCCAACGCGACTGCGGTCTCCGGGCGATAAAAGGCACGCTGGCCCGATGCGAACACTTCCGTTGGCGCAGATGCCAGCCACCAGTTGAGAAGGTCGAAATGGTGGGTGGATTTGTGGACCAGAAGCCCGCCGGAGTTTTCCTTGTGCCGGTGCCACCTGCGGAAATAATCCGCGCCGTGGACCCGGTCGAGGTGCCAGCGGAAGTCGACCGCCGTGACCTTGCCGATCACGCCGGAGGCCAGCATCTCCTTGATCTGCGTTCGTGCGGGGGAATACCGGTAGTTGAATGTCACCATAACCTTGCGGCCTGTGCGCTTCTGCGCATCTATGATCTGCTTCAGCCGCGACAAATCGATTGTCAGTGGCTTTTCGCAGATGACGTCGCACCCTGCCTCGAACGCCTTGACGATGTAATCTGAGTGCAAAAAATCGGGCGTCGCGATGACGATTGTGTCTGGTTTCTGTTCTGCAATCAACTGGTCGAAATTTTCGGCCAGATAGGTGGGAACGCCATTGGTGCCGGGTTTGGATATGGCCTGCGCCGCTTCGCTTAGCCGATGTGCGTTGCTGTCGCACATCGCGACGATCTGGTGCTGGTCAGAATAATTCTGCGTGATGGAATCGCGAAACATCTTGTGACGTGACCCACATCCTACAATGGCGATTTTCATTTCTTTTCCCTTTGCTGGATGCAGATTTTTATCGGCGGTGGGCGCGCATGGCTTCGCGAGAAACTGATATTACCTAAGCATTAAGTCATATTATGATTTTAACGCAAGCGGATTTCCCATGCTGCAACGCACTGATTGGAGATAACGTGGAGCGACGAAGAAGGTAACAAAACAGAAAAGGCGGCCACATGGACCGCCCTTTGCAACTGGTCACGTCATGTTCAAACTCAACCGGAAACAGCGATCTCGCGCCGCTCGCGATCCGTCACGATCGACAGATCGAGTACCTTCTGGAGATTTGCGGCATGGCGGAAATCAGGGTCAGCTTTCCCGCCTTCCATGACGATGTTTGCGAATTTCTCGTAGTTCGTCAAAACCGGCTCAACCTCGATGTCTCTCCAGATTGCCTTTTCCACGTCTTCGCCCAGGCAGCCGCGAAGCTTGGAGTAATCTGGCGTATGGATGACTTCCAGCGCTCCCTTGTCGCCGTGAAGGCGAAGGCGAAGCTCGTTCAGATGGCCGGTTGCCCAGCGTGTGGCGTGGATCACACCCATCGCGCCGTTATCAAATTCGGCCGTCATGGTGAAGCTGTCGTTGGCATCGAGATCATAGACATCGATTTTGTTGCCTTCGTATTTGTCGAAGGTCTTCAGCCGCGTGAAAATACGCTCCACATCGCTGCCGGCGCCATAGGACGCAAAGTCGAGGATGTGAATGCCCACATCACCCAACACGCCGTTGGATCCGTGCTTGGTGGACAAGCGCCAGAGCCATTTGCTTTCCGTCATCCAGTCGCCCCAAGCCTTGGAAACAAGCCAGCTTTGCAGGTAGGACGCTTCGAGGTGGCGCAGTTTGCCGATAACGCCGTCCTTCACCATCTGCCGCGCCGCCTGAAGCGGTGCGACATTGCGGTAGGTGAGATTGACCATGGCGACGAGCCCGGCTTTTTCCGCTGCATCTGCCATTTCGGCTGCCTTGGCATAGGTTTCCGCCAACGGTTTTTCACAAAATACGTGCTTGCCAGCAGCCAGCAGTTTTAGTGTCGTCGGATGGTGGATCGCATCTGGAGTCACATTGGCAACCGCATCGAATTCGCCCCATGCAATTGCATCATCCAGCGATGTGAAGGTGAGGGGAATACTGTGGCGCAAGGCGAACGCGCGGACGACCACGTCATCCACATCGACAGCCGCCACAAGTTCGACGCCCGAGATTTGAGAGAAATGCATGACATGGCTATTGGCCATGCCACCCGTTCCGAGAATAAGAAGTTTCATGATGGCTTACCTGTAACCTGCTTCGCCAGCAGCGTGCAATTTGGGACCGCGTTCCTCGATCTTCTCGGGAGCTTGATCGAAGGGCACATTTGGTGCGTCGTGGATGCCAGTCAAAGCGGCGGCGGGGTTGTAAGCCCATTGGACCGAGTTGCTGATGACCTTTTGAATGTTGGCATCATGATAGGTTGGATATGTCTCGTGGCCCGGCCGGAAATAGAAGATATTGCCCGCGCCACGACGCCATGTGAGGCCTGAACGAAACACTTCGCCGCCTTGGAACCATGAGATGAAGACGGTCTCCAGCGGTTCCGGAACTGAGAATTGCTCGCCGTACATCTCCTCGTTTTCCAATTCGAAATACTCCGGCAGACCTGCCGCAATCGGATGGCGCGGATTGATCGTCCAGACCCGCTCGCGCTCGCCCGCCTCGCGCCATTTCAGCGCGCAGGGTGTTCCCATCAGTCGCTTGAACGGTTTGGAGAAGTGGCCGGAGTGAAGCACGATTAATCCCATGCCTTCCCAGACCCGCTTGGCGACACGTTCGACAATCTCGTCCGCCACCGCGCCATGGTCCTTGTGACCCCACCAAACCAGCACGTCAGTCTTGTCCAGTCGTTCCTGCGAAAGACCGTGTTCCGGTTCTTGAAGAGTGGCGGTTGTGGCGTGAATATCGGGCGTCTTGTTCAGTGCGTCTGCAATTGTCGTATGCATGCCATTTGGATAGAGCGAACGCACCGTCTCGTTGATGTGTTCGTGAATATTTTCGCCCCAGACGACGGTATTGATAGTCATGGTTATGCTCCTTGGTGATCCGGCGCGCTGGGAGGAGCGGCCGGTTAAGAGGGTCTCGATGAGTTCAGGCGGCGCGCGTGTGGGCTTTAGGCAATGCATTGCCCTGTGCGTCGAAGCGGTGGATATGATCAGGCAACGGCGAGAGGGTAAGCGTCTGTCCGGGCTTCCGGGCAGAAACGCCTTCCTCGCGCACCACGATTGGCTCTTCGGTACCCATGTTCACATAAATGTAGCTGTCTGAGCCCAGCATTTCCGAATGCACGATTTCACCCGTCCACCCGCCTGCGTCCGCCGTTGCGGTAATGTGTTCCGGCCTGATGCCGACGGTATGAGCGCCATAGGCTTCAGCTAGCTTTCCGGCCAGGAAGTTCATCTTGGGCGAGCCGATAAAGCTTGCGACGAAGGTGTTAACCGGCGTTTCATATAATTCGAGCGGTGTGCCGATCTGTTCGACCCGGCCGTCGCGCAAAACGCAAATTCTGTCCGCAAGCGTCATGGCTTCTACCTGATCATGTGTGACGTAAATCATTGTCGTATCAGGCATACTGCGGTTTAATTTGGCGATTTCGAGACGGGTTGCAACGCGCAGAGCCGCGTCGAGGTTGGAGAGGGGCTCATCGAAGAGGAATACTTTGGGATCACGAACAATGGCGCGACCGATGGCCACACGCTGGCGCTGGCCACCGGAAAGCTGCTTGGGCAGACGTTGAAGATAGGGCGTCAGTTGCAGCATCTCCGCTGCGGCCTCGACGCGCTTTCGTCTATCCTCTTTCGTCGATCCGGCAAGCTTCAGACCAAAGGCCATATTGTCAAAAACGGTCATATGCGGATAGAGCGCATACGACTGGAACACCATCGCAACCCCACGGTCGGCGGGTGTCAGCCGGTTGACGACCTTTCCTTCAAAAGAAAGTTCGCCGCCAGTGATTTCTTCCAGCCCGCAGATCAGCCGGAGCAGGGTTGATTTTCCGCAGCCGGACGGGCCGACGAACACCATGAACTCACCGGAATGGATATCCATGTCGATGCCCTTGATGACGTCGAACGCACCGAATGATTTTCTGACATCGCGCAGTCTTATACTGGTCATGAATGTATCTCCTAACCCTTGACGCCACCAGCCGTCAGGCCGGAAATGATGCGCCGCTGGAAGATCAGAACGAGGATGATGAGGGGCACGGTCACGATGACGGAGGCCGCCATGATCGTTCCCCACGGAATTTCAAATTGGGAACTACCGGATAAAAGCGCGATGGCGACGGGCACTGTGCGCTGCTCGTTGGACGATGTGAAGGTCAAGGCGAAGAGAAACTCGTTCCAGGCTGCTATGAAGGCAAGCAGGCCTGTGGTCACCAGCGCTGGCCACATCAGGGGCAGAAAGACCTGCGTGATGATGACCCAAGGCGAAGCTCCGTCCACGATCGCGGCTTCTTCGATTTCCACCGGCAGATCCCGCATGAATGTGGTCAGAACCCAGACGGTAAAGGGCAGGGTGAAGATCATGTAGGAGAAGATCAACGCAAACGGCGTGTTGAAAACACCGGCCCAGCGGATGAGTTCGAAAAGGCCTGCGAGAACTGCAATCTGCGGAAACATGGAAACCGAAAGAATGGTCAAGAGGAGAAGAGACCGTCCCTTGAAGCGCACTCGTGCCAAGGCATAAGCCGCAGTGACGGCCAGAAATAGCGACAAAGCCACGACGCATGTCGCGACCAACAGGGAGTTGCCGAGATTGCGCAGGAAGCTGTCATTGCCGAGCACATCACGATAGTTGCTGAGGGAAATATTGCGCGGCACATAGTTGATTTCGAACAGCGCCGTTCCGGTTTTGAAGCTCGTCAGGATCGCGTAGTAGAAAGGAAACACCGCGACGATGACGATGATGGCGACGAGCGCGTAAAACGCCGTGTTCTTGATGAAGCTGGACGCTGTCATCGGTCTCCTCCATCGGTGTTAACCCGGCCAAGCCACATGTAGATGATGGTTATTGACGCGATAATCAGAAACAGCATCGTTGAGGCCGCCGCCCCGTAAGCGAACTTGTCGAAGTCGAACAGGTTTTCACGGGCCAGCACAGACATGGTCCTCGTCTGGGAATTGTTCGGTGTCAGAATATAGATGAGATCGAAAACCCGCATGGCATCCAGCATGCGGAAGATAACCGCGACCATCAGGGCAGGGCGGATCATCGGCAGAGTGACGCGCCAGAAGACCTTGATCGGATGGATACCATCCACCCTGGCGGCCTCGTACATATCCTTCGGCACCATCTGCAGGCCAGCGAGGATCAGCAGTGCCATGAACGGCGTCGTCTTCCAGACATCCACGATCAGGACCGCAGTCATGGCCGTCTCGGGATTGGCCGTCCATGCGATCTTTTGCGAGATGAGGCCGAGGCTCATCATCATGTCGTTGAGAATACCGAACTGGTCGTTCAGCATCCACGCCCACATGCGAGCGGACACGATGGTCGGAATGGCCCAGGGGATGAGAATGGCAGCGCGAACGATGCCGCGACCTTTGAACTCCGCATTCAGAACCAGGGCCACGACCAAACCGAGAGCAGTCTCGACGGAAACAGAGACCACTGTGAATTTCAGCGTGTTCCACACCGCACCCCACCACGCAGGATCTGCCAGAAGTCCGCGATAGACCGTGCGGCCACTGCTTAGGGTAATCCATGAGAGATAGTTCTTCAGACCGACGAAATGGGCATCGGAAAGGCTGGTCAGCGAAGCATCAGTCAGGCTGAACCAGACGGTTCTCATCAATGGCCAACCGGCCACCAGCGCAAGCGTTAAAAATGTCGGGGCCAGGAAGATCCATGCGGAGCGCAAACGTTCCGATTGAAGATCGGAGCCCTTTGCTGCCGGGAGTGACCGGACAGAGGTGATTTTTGTCATAGGAATTCCCACCGTTAACAGCGGTCAAGCGGCCGGTGAAGACCGCTTGACGTGTAAAGCCGCGTTACCAGCTGTCACCCTTGAGATCAGTGAGTTCGACTTCGAGAAGTTCGAGATTTTCGGCAGCGGTACCGGTGCCGGACAGCGTGTTGTGAACAGCACCCCAGAATTTTGCGGAAACCTCGTTATATTTCACCTTGGTCGCCGCAGACGGGCGCGGTACGGCCGTCTCGAAGATCGGCTTCCAAAGCGGCATGAAAGGTTGTGCCGCCGCAACATCCTTATCGTCGTAAAGGGATGAAATGGTCGGCATGTTGGAAAGCTCCACAGCGCGCTTTTTCTGCGTTTCCTCGGAGCCGAGGAATTTTACGAGCGCAATCGCGGCCTCCTGGTTTTTGGAATATTTGGAAACTGCGGCGTTCCAGCCGCCCAACGTAGAGGCTGCGGCCTCGCCTTCCGTGCCCGCGGGCAAAGGAACGACGCCAAACTTGCCCTTGATGGCACTGTCGCCACCATTACCCAGCGCATAAACATAGGTCCAGTTGCGCATGAAGACCGAATTACCAGTTTGCCAGACTCCGCGCGCTTCCTCTTCCTTGTAAGCGAGAGCACCTGGCGGAGAAATCGTGCCGATCCAGCTCTTGGCCGTTTCAAGGGCGGCGGCCGCCTTTTCATTGTTGATGCTGATGTCGCCATTCGCCTCGACGATATGCCCACCGCCAGCGGATGCGATCCATTCCAAAGCGTTGCACGTCAGACCCTCGTAAGCGCTTCCCTGAAACACGAAGCCCCACATGTCCTTCTGTCCGGCCGCCCGCTCCTTGTCCTGAACATCCTTGGCTGTCACGGCCAGTTCCTGCCACGTCTTGGGTGGCTGCTTGCCATATTTTTCCAACAGGTCCTTGCGGTAGAACAAAGCCGGCGCATCGGTGTACATCGGCATGGCAACCAGCTTGCCATCGACCGTCTGTGACGCGATCACCGATGGGAAGTGCTTGGCAACGACATCCTTTGCCGCATCGGTCAGGTCTACGAACTGTTCTGCCAACTGTGGAGCCCAGACAACGTCTGTCTGGTAGACGTCGACATCCGTGTTTCCAGCGGCCAGCCACAATCGATACTGGCTGAATTGCTCGCTGGACGACGGCGGCATGGTGACCAGCTTGACCTTGTGGCCGCTCTGCTTTTCAAATTCCACCAGTTGTTCCCGGATGAAGTTCAGGTTTTTGCCCGTGGAATTCGCAGCCATCGAGATCTCTGCGGCCTGAGCACCCACTCCCGTCAACACAACGCTGCTGCTGCATAAAATCAAGATTTTCGTTGAAATATTCATCGTCAAACTCCTCCATGGCGCTTTTCAATTCTCCTCCGAATTGAAAACGCTTTCGACTTTCGCCAAGCTCTCAAATTATATTCTGGCTGTCAACGGATATCGATTTGGCTATCTGTGGAAAATAATGAGGGGTTAGAAGGGTAAAATTATATTATTCGCTAAAAATCGATGCGTTCTCATCGAGGAAATTTGAAATCGATTTCAATTTTTGGAGACTTGAAACTTTGTTCTGATCCACGCATGCAAGGGAAAATGGCGGGGCACATGAAACTCAAGGAATTTGCAGAGCAAGTGGGATTATCGCCCACCACGGTCAGCAGGGCGCTTGGCGGCTATCCAGAAGTGCGACAGGAAACCCGTGAGCGGGTCATGGAAGCCGCCCGCAGGTTGGGGTATCGGCCAAATGCCAACGCCGTACGTCTCGTCACGGGCAAGGCGGGAGCCATTGGGGTCGTTATGGGCCGGAGCGGCGGCGGGCACTTTTTCTCCGAGTTCATGGGCGGCATGGCCAGCCGTCTTCTCGGCGAAGACACCGATATCATCGTCAGTGTCACAACCGATAACGACCTTCATGAAGAACTGAAGATATTCAGTCGATTGGCGGCCAGCGGTCGTGTGGATGGCATCATCATTCACTCGCCGCGGCCAGATGATGAGCGGATTGCGCTGCTGCACAGGCTGGGTGTGCCTTTCATCGTGCATGGGCGCTCGGCCACCAAATTCGAGCATGCCTGGCTTGATATCGACAACCACGCTGTCGCCTATCTCTCGACGGTGCATTTGCTGGAGCGTGGGCACCGCAACATCGCGTTCATCAACGGTCCGGAAGGCCGTACATTCGCCATTGATCGTGAACAAGGTTATCGCGATGCGCTGGAGACGATGGGAATAACGCCTGATCCGCGTATGATGCTGTCGGCGCCGTTCAGCGAAGAAACCGCGTTTCAATTCGCACGGTCATTGCTGGAGAAAGCGTCCCGTCCTACCGCATTCGTCGCCGGAGCCATGATGACCGCGCAGGGCGTTTATCGCGCCGCCAGCCAGTTGGGTCTTGTTATCGGCAAGGATATTTCCGTCATCGCCCATGATGACGTGTTTCCGTATCTGACGCCTGAAAGCATGTTGCCATCGCTCTCCACAACCCGCTCACCCCAGCGTATGGCGGGCGAGCGGGTGACGGATTTGCGGTTGCAGATCATCGCGGGCCGTCCGGTACAAGAGTGTCAGGAGCTCTGGCCCGTCGATCTGGTGCTGCGGCAATCATCGGGTCTCTTGAGTGGATAATGTTTTTACCGTGTGATGTAACAAATTATCAAAAATATCGTGCTAGATGTTTTATTTATAACCTATCAATGTTTGCGTTAGTGTGGAGGGAACGCTAGCGCCGATCGATGCGTTATCAACGTCGAATGGGAGGAAGCCATGTTCGATTTTCTGAAAGCTCAGCACATCATCACCCAGGAAGAAGAGACGGGCACATACGCCGACGCTTTCCTTCAAATGCATGATACGCAGACAGATCAACCCGTCAGTCGAGAGTTTGGCCACGAGGCACACATGCGCGATTACGGTGATCAGCGCATCGTTGCTCGAAACGTCGTCGGTTTCGCCTAGCCGAAATCCATAGTGGAACTTCGACTGAGCAAACGTGTTTACTGGTGTCTGATTATCAGGCGGGCAGCGCATGGCTCGAATGGACCGACTTGGCGAACGATACGTGGACCAATAGGCAATTTCCAGCAATGCGTTGCCCGCCCGCACAGTTTCAACGGAAGTGAATGAGCATGCTACCCGTCGAACCCATTCCTGGCGAAATGCCGCCAATGCCACCGGGGCAGGATATGCCGCCCGTGAAGGAACCGGAACCGGAACATCTGCCGGATGAGGCTCCCGTTCCAAACCCTGACGAGAATGATAAGCCGCCGAACGTGCTTTAGCGGCTGGCGGCCTTGAGCTCTCTCCCAGAGGAGCTGTCACGCCTTGAAACGATAAGGCGCAATTCCGGCGACGGGCGTTTCGAACGCCACCACCGTTCCCTGAACAGACGCATCTCCCCGATGCGTCCTCAAACTCGTGACATAAAGCGTCTTGAAGTCAGCTCCACCAAAGCAAGGCATCGTTGGCCCATCGAAGGGTAAACGATACACCTCGACCAAGTCCCCGTCGGGCGAAAAGCGATTCAATCGCCCCGCGCTCACGCCGGCGCTCCAGTAAAACCCGTCGCGATCTATTGTGGCCCCGTCGGGCCTGCCTTCGCCCTGTCCAAAATCGTGCATACGTTGGGCCTTGCCAAGTCTGCCCGTGGCTGGATCGAAGTCGAACGTCTGGTACATCAGGCCGCTACTGTCGGAGTGGTACATCTTTCGACCATCTGGGCTCCATGCCAGCCCGTTTGAGGTGAACATTCCGCCATCGATGACGCATTCAACCTGCCCGTCGGGCGAGATTCGATAGAGGCGAGCGTTGCCGGTTGGCGGCAGGGCCTCATCCCGGGTCCCAACCCAGAAGTGACCATCCGGCCCCACCTTGCCGTCATTCAACCGGCTGTCTGCGCGCCCGTTGTCTGGATTGCACAGCCGCTCCAACTTGCCGGATGCGGGATCGAGAATGTGCACACCTGTCTGAAGGCCTACAATGATTGTATCACTTTCGCAAAGTCCAAGGCACCCAACCGGTGCCGGCATATCAAAGCGATCCAGCGTTCCGTCGAGTTTCAGACGAAAGACGGCCGGAGCGAGAATATCGACGAACCATAGCTCCCCCGTTTTCGGATTCCACACCGGGGATTCGCCCACATGCAATGGCACGTCGATGAGTTGGCGAACTTTCGGTTCAAATATCTTCGGTGTTGTCATGATCAACCTCCAACGCCTTGGAACATCCGGGCTCTGGCCTTGAGGATGTGGTCCTTCATCGCATCATGAGCAGCCTGCTCTTGCCGCGCAAAGATGGCTTCAACAATTGCAGTATGCTCATTCTGCACATCGCGCACATGTTGCGGCGTACGTTTGAGGCTGAGACTGCGGGTGACAGACTGGCCGATCGAAAAATGCGGTTTGAACCACGTCCGAACGGTCGTGTGAAACTGGTTCTGACTGGCAATCGCGATGGCTTCGTGAAGCGCGAAGTCTTCTTCCGCGCCAAGATCACCATGCTCGAGACACTGTTCCAGCGCCGCAATCGCCTGCTCTATCCGGGCACGGTCAGCGGCTTGCCAGTTGCGTGCGGCCAGTTCCGCAGCGGAGGATTCCAGACCGGATCGGAATTCGAAAAATCGTTGAACGTCCGCCAGCGAGCCGACGGGCACCTGCTGCAGAACGGACAAGTCCGGCTGCTGGCGCACGTAAGACCCGGAACCCTTTCGAGACACGATCAGATCGTCATTACGCAGCCTTTCCAGTGCTTCACGCACAACAGGACGGGAAGCGCCCAACATAGTCGCCAAATTCTGTTCGGACGGCAAACGTTCGTTGATGAGGAAGCGACCGTCCGAAATCATCCCGACGATCTTTCCGTAAATAATATCGCTAAAACGCGTTTCGCTTTTCAGTGGGGCGTGTGTGGCCAGATTCTTCATCAGCGCCCTTTTATCCGTTAAACGCATATGGCCATTTGCCATATAAATGGCCTTGCTTCACTCATCTCAATAAAAAATCTGTAAAAATCTGTCAATACTTGTAATCATCTGAAAACGCTCATATGGTCTGCGTGCCGGTGGAGGATCGGTGCGCTGGCGGGCCAGGAGGGCCATAGCGGCGGGGCGTGAGCCCTCGTCGCTGCCGGGGAGATTTTTGGGAGGATAGTCTATGAGCGTTGGTGATGCATTTTCGCTGGGCGTGACGCGCCGTACCTTTGTGGCCGGTCTTGGAGGTGTTGCCGCCATGTCCCTCATTGGGACGTCTGCCAAAGCCGCTGTCGGTAAAGAGGCGCCATCATTGGCGGCATTGGTGAAGGATGGCAAGCTGCCGCCGCTTGCCGACCGTCTGCCAAAGAATCCAATGATAGTGACGCCACTGGAAAAGATCGGCACCTATGGTGGCACGTTGCGCCGGGGCCTTCGCGGTTCGTCTGACCACAACGGCATTCTGCGCATGGTCGGCAATCAGGGCCTGGTACGCTGGAACATGGACTTCACCGAAGTTTTGCCAAACCTTGCCGAGAAATGGGAAGTCAGCCCCGACGCGTCGCAGTTCACATTCCATCTGCTCCAGGGCGCAAAATGGTCTGACGGCCATCCATTCACGGCCGATGACGTCGTGTTCGCCATCGAAGACTGCATCAAGAACAAGGAGCTTTACAGCGCAACGCCAGCCCAGCTCGCGGTTGCCGGTAAAGCAGTCACCGTGGAGAAGATCGATGATTTCACGGTAAAGTTCACCTTTGCCGCACCCAACGCGCTCTATCTCGAAAACCTTGCAACACCGCTCGGCCAGCATCCGACGATGTTCGCCAAGCATTATTGCAGCAAGTTCCTGCCAAAATACAACACGGCGCTGGATGCCGAGGTAAAGGCCGCAGGCGTCTCCAGCTGGACCGAGCTTTTCCGCGCCAAATGCGGTGACATCGAAATCCCATCGCGCTGGTCGAATGTCGAGAAGCCGACACTGGACCCATGGGTGGTCAAGGAGCCCTATTCCGGCGGTGCTACCCGCGTTGTGATGACGCGGAACCCGTATTTCTGGCAGGTCGATACCGAAGGCAACCAGTTGCCTTACATCGATGAAGTCAACTTCGGCATTTCGCAGGATGTGGAATCGCTCATGCTGAACGTCATCTCCGGCAAGATCGATATTCAGGAACGTCACATCAGCGTTCTCGCCAACAAGCCGACCCTGTCGCAAAACATGAAAAAGGGCGATTACCGACTGTTGACGCTGGTGCCATCAGCTTCGCAACAGTGCCAGATTTACCTGAATATCACCCATAAAGACCCGGCGATGCGCAAGATGTTCGCCGACAAATCCTTCCGTCAAGCGCTGTCGATTGCTCTCAACCGGCAGGAAATCATCGACATTGTCTATTTCGGCCAGAGCGAGGGATATCAGGCAGGACCGCGTCCGACCCATCCCTGGTATCACGAAAAGCTGGCACGCCAGAACACGGACTATGATGCCGACAAGGCCAACGAGCTTCTCGACAAGGCCGGTTATGACAAGAAAAACGGTAATGGCATGCGCCTGCGGCCCGATGGCCAGCCCGTCTTCTTTTCCATTGACGTTATCCCGACGCTTTATCCCGATTTGGTCGATGCGCTGGAACTGGTCAAGGCGCAGTGGGCGCAGATCGGTGTCGATATCAAGGTCAACACCATTGAACGTGCGCTGTACTACACGCGCGGCGATGACAATGCCCATGATGCGGCGGTTTGGCCGGGACCCGGCGGTCTCGACCCGATGCTCGATCCACGTGACTTTTTTGCTTTTCACCCGCAGGGATCGCGTTATGCCATTCCATGGGCACTCTGGTACACATCCAACGGTCAGAAGGGCGAAGAACCACCAGAAAGCCAGAAGCAGCGCTTCAAGCTCTTCGATGAGGCACGCTCGACGGCTGACCTTGCCAAGCGCGGCGAAAAGATGAAGCAGATCTTCGATATCGCGGCGGAAGAGTTCGAGACGATCGGTCTTTGCCTCGCAGTCGGTGGTTTCGGTATCATCCGCAACAATCTTCGCAACGTGCCGGAGAAAGAGCCGGATAGCTGGTCGTGGCCAAACCCCGGTCCGGCCCTGCCGCAACAGTTTACCTTCACAAGCTAACAACGCCACACAGGCGTCGCCGTTTCCAGGCGGCGACGCTTTTCAGACTGTGTCGACCGCGCGCAATCCGTCGTTTCAGTGACGGTGGCGTGTGCGGTAAAATGTGATTGCGAGAGCGACATGCTGATTTTTATCGTGAAACGCCTGCTGTGGATGATCCCGTCCTTGTTTGCCGTCAGTTTTCTGGCCTTCGTCCTTATTCAGTTGCCACCTGGTGACTACGTCACGACCTATATCGCCACGCTTGCCGCATCCAACGAGGTCATCGACCACAACACGGCAGCGCAACTGCGCGAGCGGTTCGGCCTCGATGACCCGATGATCATTCAATATCTGAAATGGATATGGGGCATCATCTCGCGCGGTGATTTCGGCATCTCGTTCGAGTGGCAACAGCCGGTGTCGGGACTCATTTGGGAACGCATGGCACTGACGCTGGTTCTGGCTGTCGCAAGCCTTTTGGCCACATGGGCCATCGCACTTCCCATCGGCGTGTTCTCCGCCGTTCGCAAATATTCGATTGGCGATTATCTCTTCACTGCCTTCTCCTTCTTCGGCCTCTCTATTCCGTCGTTCCTGCTGGCTCTGGTTCTGATGTATGTCGCTGCGGTCGAGTTCGGGGCTGATGTCGGCGGGCTGTTCTCGCCGGAATATGAGACGGCGTCGTGGAGCATAGCAAAGATGGTCGATCTCATGGCGCATATCTGGTTGCCGGTTGCCATCCTCGCCATTTCCTCCACCGCCAGCCTCATCCGCGTCATGCGCGCCAATATGCTGGACGAGTTGCCGAAGCCTTACGTCACCACCGCTCGCGCCAAGGGCCTGTCGGAATTTCGTCTGCTGACGAAATATCCTTTGAGAATTGCCCTCAACCCGTTCATTTCCACCATCGCATGGCTGCTGCCTAACCTCATCTCGGGCTCCGTGGTCGTTGCCATCGTGCTCAACCTGCCGACTGCCGCACCCCTGCTTCTCCAGTCGTTGATGGCGCAGGATATGTATCTCGCCGGAGCCTTCGTGCTCCTGATCTGCGCGCTGACGCTGATTGGATCGCTGATCAGCGACATTCTGCTGGCGCTGGTCGATCCCCGAATCCGTCTCGAATAGGAGGGCGTCATGGCCGATATTGCTGTAGCCACCACCATCCGCCCCGACCGTGCCGCCGTCGCATCGCAGTGGCAACTCATCTGGTGGGCATTTAAACGCCATCGTCTGGCCATGGCGGCTCTCGTCGTGACCATTGCCATGTATATAGTGGCCCTCGTGCCGGGCTTCTTTGCGATCAACGATCCCGTGCTCCAAAATGCCCGTGCGACGTTTTATCCGCCGCAACGGGTTCATCTGATCGACACGACGGATGGTTTCTCCGTCGGCCTGCATTACTACCCGCTCAAGTTGACGCGTGATCCTGAAACGCTGGCCGCCGTCTTCGTGGAGGATACGGGGAAGAAAATCCCGATCCAGCTTTTCGGTCGCGGTTACGAATATTCCGTGCTCGGCCTGTTCAACACCAACATCCATCTTCTGGCATCCACCGATAAGACACGGCCACTGTTTCTCTTCGGGGCAGACCGGCTTGGCCGCGATGTTTTCAGCCGTGTGGTGCAGGGTTCGCAGATTTCCTTGTCCATCGGTCTTGTCGGCGTATTCTTTTCGCTTCTGCTCGGCGTCGTCTTGGGTGGTATTTCCGGCTATTATGGCGGGCGCATCGATTTCGTCATGCAGCGCGTGATCGATTTCGTCCTGTCGTTGCCCACCATTCCCATATGGCTCGCCATGGCGGCAGCGCTACCACAAGGCTGGCCAGCCACCCTTCAGTATATGATGATCACGATCATCCTTTCGCTCACCGGTTGGGCGCAGCTTGCCCGTGTGGTTCGCGGCCGCTTCCTGTCGCTCAGAACGGAAGAGTTCGTGGCTGCCGCAAGGCTGGATGGCGTGCCAGAGGGGCGCATCATTTTCCGCCACATGCTGCCCAGTTTCTCAAGCCACATCATCGCCTCGGTCACGCTGGCCGTTCCCGCGATGATCCTTGCGGAAACGTCGCTCTCCTTCCTCGGCCTTGGTCTTCAACCGCCCACCATTTCCTGGGGTGTGCTGCTGCGCGAGGCCCAGAACATTCGCTCCATCGCAACCGCACCCTGGCTGTTCCTGCCGGGTGTTGCCGTGGTCGTCGCCGTCATGGCGCTTAACCTGCTCGGTGATGGTCTGCGTGACGCAGCCGATCCCTACAACAAGTGAGGCCGACGATGAGCGATATCCTCTCGATCAAACCTGCCAAGCCGCTTCTCGAAGTCCGCAATCTGGTCACGGAATTTGCCGTTCGTAACGGCGTGTTCCGTGCCGTCAACGACCTGTCGTTCTCAATCGATCCAGGCAAGACGCTCTGCGTCGTCGGTGAAAGCGGCTCCGGCAAATCCGTTACGGCCCGCTCCATCCTGCAAATCATAGACAGCCCCGGCGAAATCGCCTCCGGTTCCATAATTCTAAACCGGGCGGACGGCACGTCGCTGGATTTGGCAAAGCTCGATCCGCGTGGCCGCGTCATTCGCTCTGTGCGCGGTGCAGATATCGCAATGATTTTTCAGGAGCCGATGTCGTCGCTGTCTCCGGTTCACACGGTCGGTGACCAGATCACAGAGGTGCTGCGGCTGCACCTGAAAATGAACAAGGCGCAGGCCCGCGCCGAGGCCATCGAACTGCTGCGGCAGGTCGAAATCCCCAACCCGGAAACCGCGCTTGATAAATATGCGTTCCAGTATTCTGGTGGCATGCGCCAGCGCGCCATGATTGCCATGGCGCTGGCCTGCAAACCGCAATTGCTGATCGCCGATGAACCGACGACAGCGCTGGATGTAACAACGCAGGCGGAAATTCTCGATCTCATCGCGCGGCTGCAAAAGGCGCATGGTATGGCGGTCCTGTTCATCACCCACGATATGGGCGTGGTGGCGCAGATTGCCGATGACGTTCTCGTCATGCACCACGGCGTTGCCAAGGAATACGGTCCGGTGGAGCAGATTTTCCACAGCCCGCAAGATCCTTACACCCGCATGCTGATCGGCTCCGTGCTGAAGCTGGAGCAGAAGGCGGAGATACGTCTGGCCCGTCCGCCGCTTGATATGACTGCCGCACCCATTCTGGAGGTCAATGACCTGTCCATGCACTTTGGCGAGATGAAGGCGCTGGATGGCGTATCCATCAAGCTGCTGCCGGGCGAAACGCTGGGTATCGTCGGAGAAAGCGGTTCCGGTAAAACGACCATGGGCCGCGCCATCATGCGGCTCTATGATCCGAACTCCGGCGAAATGCTGTACCGCAAGGCAGATGGCAGCGTGGTCGATCTGGCCAAGATCGAAGGCGCAGAGCTAAAGGCGGCGCGGCGCGAGCTACGCATGGTATTTCAGGACCCTTTCGGTTCTCTCAATCCGCGCATGACCGTGGCGCAGGTCATTGGTGAACCGCTCTTGGTCAATGGCATCGCCAAGGGCAAGGAACTGGACGAGCGCGTCTGCGCACTGATGGATCAGGTCGGGCTGGACCCTGCGGGACGTGAGCGTTATCCGCATGCCTTTTCCGGCGGCCAGCGCCAGCGCATCGGCATTGCACGCGCCATTACGTTGAGGCCACGGATCATCGTGGCCGACGAGGCGACATCTGCGCTCGATGTATCCGTTCGTTTTCAGGTCCTGGATCTGTTAATGCGCCTGCAGGACGAACTGGGCCTCGCCTATATCTTCATCAGCCACGACATCGGCGTTATCAGATACATGTGCGACCGCGTCGGCGTGATGTATCGCGGCAAGCTGGTGGAGTTTGGCGACGCTGAAAAGGTCTGCAATTCGCCTGACCATCCCTACACGCAAGCGCTGCTTTCCGCCATTCCGCGACCCGATCCGCGCGATAGGGATCGCACGCGACGGTTCCGTTATATCGAGCCGTCCGCCGTCAAGACTGAAAGCAAGGCCGGATAAGTGTGTGACGTCCGTCTGCGCTTCGTTACATCCATGAGGAACACTAGAGCATGAAAATCGATCGCATGCGGGTATTCGTCACCCGCGACAAGGACCGTCCGCGCGTTGTCGTAGCGCTGGACACCGATGACGGGCTGACCGGTTGGGGCGAGTGCTACAATCACGGCCCTGATCTCGCGCTGCCGCCCATCCTCGATTACCTCTATAACTTCATCGCCGGGCAAGACCCGACACGGGTCGAGTATCTTTATAATCTGCTGCTTCAGCAGAACCGCTTTCCTCCCGGTGCGCTTGGCCTGTCGGCCATTTCCGCAATCGACCATTGCCTGTGGGATCTCGCTGCCAAAGCAGCGGGTGTCCCGGTCTACAAGCTGCTCGGCGGCAATGTGCGCGACCGTATCAAGGTTTATGCAGGGGTTTACACGGCACCGGATGCACCAGCCGCGAAGGAAGAGTTCGATCGCCTGAATGAGGATTGGGGTTTTAAGGCCTTCAAGCTCAGCCCTTGGCGCCTCGATATTCATGCCCATCGTTGGGGCGAAGTGGTCCGCAGTTCCGCGGAGTATTTCCGCTCTCTTCGCGAGACCGTGCGAACCGATTACGATATTGCCTTCGATGCCCATGCCAAGATTTTCGAACCCGCAGCCGCACGCCAGCTCGGCAACGCGCTTGCCCCTTACGATCCCCTGTTTTTCGAAGAGCCGTTGCGTCCTGAAAACATCGAGATGTGGGGCGATCTGAAACAGGGTCTCAATTGCACGCTGGCCACTGGCGAAAGCCTTTATAACCGCAATGAATTTCTGCGGCTTTTGCAGGTCAAGGGTGCCGATATCATTCAGCCGGATATTTGCGTCGTCGGTGGCATCTCCGAAATGCGCCGGATCGCAGCCCTTGCGGAAGCGCATTTCGTCAGTATTGCGCCACACAACCCGATGGGTCCACTCGCCACCGCCGTTAACGTTCACTTCTCCGCCGCACAGCAGAATTTCCGAATTCTGGAATACCGTCTTCCAAAGGGCCAGTGTTACGTCTATGGCGGCACGAATATTGAAACCCGTGAAGATGAGACCCGCTACGTCATCGATCCCTATCTGCCGAAGGATGGGCATCTGGAACTACGGCCTGACCGTCCGGGCTGGGGCGTCGAGATGGATGAAAAGGCCATGCAGGAAGACGGTTATATCCACTGGCAGCGTCGTGTTCCCAAGCGGCCAGATGGTTCCTATGCTTTTGCCTGAAACGGTCTCCATTGTCAGCGGGCCGTTTTCGGCCCGCCTCCGACCCGCGTGGGGCGGACGAATGACGCATCTCACCCATGCGGAGTTCGGCAATATTCTGGTGCCGACAAAGGCAGATGTCTTTGAGCCCTGGAATTGGCCAAAGGCTGGGGCGTATCCGCTGTTTCCCTATCACAACAGGCTCTACGGAGCATGCTTCACGCATGCGGGCGTATCGCACGATGTTTTGCCACACCCTCTGCTTGCTGGGGATGCGATGCACGGACCTGCGCACCGTCGCCCATGGCGCGTCGCACGTCAGGCCAATGATCAGGTCACGCTGCTACTTGACTATGAGGCCGATGCCGAGTGGCCTTTTGCTTTCGAGGCAAGCCAGTCGTTTTTCTTGAATGACCACGGGCTGACCGTGGAACTCTCCATCACCAACCGGGCAGGCGTTCCCGCGCCATTTGCTCTCGGCTGGCATCCTTATTTTGTTGCCGGGCTGGATCGTGACGTACGGACAGATGCATCTCTTGCCTATGCGCTGGATCCGTTTCACGTACCGACCGGCAATCCGCCTCTCCCCCGGCCAGAGGCATCGTTACCGGCAAAATCAGGCTATACGCAACATTTGATGAACTGGTCCACGGCACGCTTTGACTTGGACGTAGGCTACCAGCTTGTCTTAGGCGCAGACCCGGTGTTCCATCATCTCGCAGCGCATCGCACGGAATACTATATGTGCCTGGAGCCAGTTTCGATGGCTGCCGGCACATTGTGCCAGCCTGAACACCAGCGCACCAATCTTGGCCTGACGATTCTTCAACCGGGCGAGAGCCTGACAGGTAATATACGGCTTCACATTCAGTCCATGCTCGAGTGACGCGGTGTTACAGTCCCATACCCACAGGCTTGGTCCGGTGAACTCCTTTGGGTACGAAAGCAAACGCGTCGGCGACATCCAGCAGGTCTGCGGCAATGTGTAAGGTCGAAAGCCACATCTCTGTACCTTGCAGGCTCGGTTGCTGACCAGCAGCGAAGGCAAAGCCCTCGTTGCTCTGCCACTGCTCGGCACATCGCATAATAACGGTTTCGGCAATCGCCTCTGCGTCTGCACGCCTTGCATCCGTCTGTTTCAGGCACAGCCAGAGCGGATGGATTGTATCGAGCAGATTGCAAGCGGTGTAGGTCGTGCCTGAAAATCCATCGTAGGTCCGGTAGTTGGTAATGACGGAATTGATGGTAGCCTCTGGAAAGGGAACCGGCAGGCCAAATTGAGCGTAGGTACCGCGTGTCAGGCGATAAAAGCCGTTAACCGGTTGCAACAGACCTTCTTTTGCTGTCGGCTTGCCCCAAAGCCCGGTTGCGCGATCGGCATGCATTGTCAGCCAGCCAAACAAGGTCTCTGTTTCAGAACCCAGTCCGAAATATCGTGCGTTGAAATAATGCGCCGTGGCGATTGCATCGATCCGGTCGCCGCATCGCCACGCACGGTCGCTCCAGGGCAGACGATCAAGCCAGGCGCTTAGATGCGGTGTGTCCATTTGCGCACCTGCTACCGGATGTGGTGGATGGGACCCCAATATTTCGAGCGCATAACCGATGGCCAGTACGTTATAAAGCGCGGCATAATCCTCGCGAATGTCTAAGCCGGGCAGGGGGGGGCTGAACGGATCTGGGAAGAAACCGGTTGCAGGGTCCTGATACGCTCGCAGCCTCGTGGCCAATTCGCGAGCTTCTATCCCCTCGGGCGCGCTCCCAAATCCGGCTGCGATTTCTATGGCATCGCATTCATGTCTGATGCTTTCATGCTGCACTCCATCCGCTCCTGCCGATACATAGCGGCCATCCTGTTTCGCCCGCTCGAGAATGCGGGGCCATTGCGCGGCTCCTGCCTTGCCGATCTGTTGCAAAGCTTGCAAAATCTCGCCACGACGTGATCTGACGGTGGCGATCTTTTCGCCACGCCGGCGGATCACTTTGGCTGGCACACCTCCCGCAATCGCCATCTCCGGAATGTCCCTCACGACGACAGAACCGGCAGCAATGACGGCACCTTTGCCAATCGTCACGCCATCAAGCACGACTGCGTTTGCCCCAATCCACACATCGTCGCCGATGGTGATGCCGAGTGTCTCGTGCTTCTGCTGGTATATCGGAATGGTCGGATCATCGAAGCCGTGGTTGAAGCCGACGATGGAAACCAAGGACGCAATCCGCACACCATTGCCACATCGCACCTTTCCAGAAATGCAGGAATAGGGATTGACCGTACAGTTGTCACCGAACTCCACGTCCCCGCGCACGATGGCATGCCCCGCCACCCACGAATATTGCCCCAGTTTCAAACGCGAGGTGAACACATTGGCGTGTCGGGCGATGTAAGAGGTATCAGCGAGGTCAGCACCGGCGATTTCGGTTAGCCGTTTTTTGAGCGCGATTTGTTCTGGAGTGTTGATGTCGTCGGGTTGTCGCTCCCATGTCAAAATCTGAAGCCGTTTTTCGCGCTCGGATGTAATCTCTGATCCTGCTTGCATTCTAAGTCTCAAATGCCCTCTGCCATCTCGCGCTTCACACGCTCGACGATGTTTCTAAGCTCGGAGCGTTCCGCTTCATTCAATGTCTCGACGCCGGGGGTACGAACAGGTCCCACATCCGTGCCCAACATCCCGATTGCTTCCTTGACGACAGTTACGTTGGCGCCATTATTATACTTCGTGCGCATGGCTTCAAAACTAGCAATGCCATCGATCAGCTCACGCGCCCTCGCATAGTCAGCCTTTTCCAAGGCTTGATGAATGGCATGGGAGCGGTCTGGAAAGACGTTGACGAGGCCTGACGTAAAGCCGCGCGCACCCATAGCATAAAACGCCGGCGCCCAGCCTTCGGCCAGTCCGCAAACCCATATGGCTGGCGCATCTTTTGTCGCTCTGATGACCTCGGCCAGCAACATCAGATTGCCGGAGGCGAATTTGATTCCGGCGATGTTGGGGTGCAGGGCCAAATCCCGAAAATCCTGAACAGAGAAGCCGTCACTACGCACATAGGCGATAACAGGCACTGTTGAGGCATCTGCCAGTTCAAGGAAGTATTTCGCCTGATAACTGGGTCCGGCAAAAGGATCCATTGGGTGATGCCCCATAATGGCATCGGCCCCCGCGGCGATCGCGTCGCGCGCAAGCGCTTTTGCTTCAGTCAAGGAACGGCCAACCGCTGCACTCACAAGAGATTTGCCGTCAGCCGCCTCTATCGCCGTTCGGTGAACGTCACGAACCTCATCAAGAGTTAACGTAAAAAATTCACCCGTGTTACCCGCCACCATAAGATTGTGCACGCGTGCATCGGCCATTTTTTTTATAAGCACAGACAGCTTGGCCATGTCGATACGACCGTCGGCAGCGTAAGGTGTCACCGGTACGCCAGATATGCCCTTGAGTGCGGTTCGAACTTTTTCCATTCCTTCGTTCATCTTTAATCTCCTCCCTTTTTGTCGAAAACCATTTTCAGATAAGTCGCGCCCGAGCGCATGACGTGATCCCGCATCGCTTTTTCCGCGCGCTCAGTTTCGCCGTCTATAATGGCCTGTGCGATGGTTTTGTGTTCTTCAAGCGCCTTTGCGCATTCGTCGGGATCCAAGTGAATGATCCGGCGGATGCTTGCGTCGTAAAAACGCTGGCGCTCAATCATTTTTGCGAGGTAACGGCATTGGGATGCGAGGTGGATTTGGTCGTGAAAAGTTTCATTGAGGCCAATAAGATCATCAACACCACCGCCATCGGTTGCTACCTGCATTCGCTCGATGGTCTGTTCGAGTACCTTACGCGTATCTGGGTCCAGGCGCTTCGCGGCAAGATGCGCGATCATCGATTCAAGAGCAGCACGCGCCAAGATCGTCTCTTCGGCCCAGTCGACGTTAAAACGAACAATAACGCCGCGGCGGGACAGCGTTTCCACAAGACCTTCAGCCTCCAGCTGTCGCAAGGCTTCTTTAACAGGTGTCGTACTCACGCCCATTTGCTCGGCAAGCTGGCGCTCGTTCAGTCGCTCGTCCGGTGCAAAGCGACCAGACAAAATCGCTGTTCGCAGTGCGCGGTGCACGTGGTCCCGCAAACTCGTCAACAGTTGCGGGTCTAGCCGCGATATCCGGTCCGCCTTGTCGTCCAAGCCTTCATTGCCTTTCACGGCGCCACACTCTTCCTGATCTATCATTCTACTGATATATCAGATTTCAAGATGATGTCGATCCTTTTAAATGATGAAGATCATGGATCGAGTCAGTCTTTTGACGGGTAGGGGCAAGAGCTGACCCAGCCAGCAGGATCGAACTCAGGAGGTATCTGTTAAAAGGGGGGGGTAATCTGGCCGGGCCGTGTCCGGTCCAAGACCCAGTGATAGGGTCTGATTTGGTGCGCCGGATGGGTCTTTCCATTAAAACCCCAAAATTACCTAACAAAATCAACATCTTATACATTTTCTTTATTTTTATGAATTGGGTGTGTTGACTTGTTTGATTGGTGTCCTCTATAAGTC
>NZ_RXPG01000022.1:0-1168 GCF_023757665.1 Rhizobium skierniewicense Ch11 | reverse complement strand
AGCGGC
Source organism: Rhizobium skierniewicense Ch11 (assembly GCF_023757665.1). Classification (NCBI taxonomy): domain Bacteria; kingdom Pseudomonadati; phylum Pseudomonadota; class Alphaproteobacteria; order Hyphomicrobiales; family Rhizobiaceae; genus Rhizobium; species Rhizobium skierniewicense. Next base: position 1,162 of record NZ_RXPG01000022.1, on the reverse strand, counting down.
CTGCTTTGTCGTCAGCGCAGCGATGTTGTCGGAGCTGAAGGACTGAAGCTGGTCGGTTGTCATGGCAGCGATTTGGGTTGGAGCGAATGCTGCAACCTGGGTGCTGTCGAGAGCCGCCAGGGCCGATGTCGTGATGGTCTTGATCTGTGCTGCAGACAGTCCTGCGATCTGGCCTGTGGTCAGAACGTCAAGCTGTGCGGATGTGACGGCCCCGATCTGTGCTGTCGAGAGCTTTGCGACCTGCGCGGCGCTGAGGGCTGCAAAGTTGGCTGTCGAGAGCGAAGCCAGTGTCGAGGAGTCGATACCGGAGAGGGAGGCGACGCTGAGGGCTGCAATTTCGGCTGTTTCGAAGCTGTTGAGCTCGGCAGAGCTGAGGGTTGCGACCTGTGCAGCGGTCAGGGCACCAGCCTGTGAGGTGGTGAGGGCTGCGATGTTGCCTGAGGTGAAGGCCTGCAGTTGATCGGTGGACAATGCGACCAGTTGCTTGTTGGAGAGTGCGGCGACCTGCTCCGTCTTCAAGGTTGCGATCGAGGATGTCGTGATAGCCGCGACCTGATTGGCCGTCAGGGCCTTGATCTGGTCGGTTGTGAGTTCCTGGATCTGGTCGGACTTGAGCGATGCGATCTGTGCTGTGCTCAGTGTTGCGACCTGTGTTGCACTGAAGGCCGTGAGGGCCGCCGTGGTGAGGCCTGCGACGGCATCGGTTGTCATGCCGGACAGAGCGCTTGCAGTCAGAGCCTTGATCTCGGCTGTTTCGAAGCTGTTGAGTTCTGCAGAGCTGAGGGTTGCGACCTGTGCGGCGGTCAGGGCAGCGGCCTGCTTTGTCGTCAGCGCGGCGATGTTGTCGGAGCTGAAGGACTGAAGCTGGTCGGTTGTCATGGCAGCGATCTGGGTTGGAGCGAATGCTGCAACCTGTGTGCTGTCGAGAGCCGAAAGGGCCGATGTCGTGATGGTCTTGATCTGTGCGGCCGACAGTCCGGCGATCTGGCCTGTGGTCAGAACGTCAAGCTGTGCGGATGTGACGGCACCGATCTGTGCTGTCGAGAGCTTTGCGACCTGCGCGGCGCTGAGGGCTGCAAAGTTAGCTGTCGAGAGCGAAGCCAGTGTCGAGGAGTCGATACCGGAGAGGGACGCGACGTTGAGGGCTGCAATCTCGGCTGTT
>NZ_RXPG01000021.1:0-414205 GCF_023757665.1 Rhizobium skierniewicense Ch11 | reverse complement strand
GCGGCGCTGAGGGCTGCAAAGTTTGCTGTCGAGAGCGAAGCCAGTGTCGAGGAGTCGATACCGGAGAGGGACGCGACGCTGAGGGCTGCAATCTCGGCTGTTTCGAAGCTGTTGAGTTCGGCTGAGCTGAGGGTTGCGACCTGTGCGGCGGTCAGGGCAGCAACTTGTTTGGTGTTCAAAATTTCGATTTCATCAGACGACAGGGCGCTGAACTGGTCCGTGCTCAATACGGAAATCTGGCCTGCTGTAAGGCCAGTCATTTGCGAGGACTCGATGGCTTGAAGCTGTCCGACGGTCAAGCCGATGACTGCTTTGGCAGTAATGGCGCTGATCTGTCCGCTGTCGAAGGAGTTGATCGCGCTTGTCGAGAACGCGTTGAGTTGCGCTGACGAGAGTGCGGCGATCTGGTTGCTCTTGAGAGCATCCACGTCCGTGGATTTCAGACTGGCAATGGAGGCGGTCGAAAGTGACGCGATTTGTTTTACAGATAGCGAAGAGATAATAGAAGTCATGGACACGTGCCCCCGTTGATAACTGGCCAAAGAGCCATTCACCGCTGCAAATGCGCAGCACAGCCCGAAGGCCGCATCCGATCCCCCCGGATACGCTTTTGTGCGCATTGACGCAGTGTCTCGTCCGTTCGATGCATGCATCGACCGGTTGAGCGTCCGTTCTGGACAATAGCAATATTTAAGCAGGACATGGCTCGAGAGAGCCGGCGCACCGGAAGGGCATCATGCGTACAGAACCTTGGACAGTTCTGATCCCCACGCCATTGGACATTAGAGCTTCGTTTTTAGCACGAGACTTTTGGTAAAAGCGACGCACCGGGAAGGCACATCACGAACACCTCACATGACCTGCGTCACTATCATCCACGAAGTGTAAAATTTTGATTAATGGTAGTCGCGGGCCTATGTCTTGTTGAAGTTAGGACGGAGTCTAAATCCGTCACATATTCTTAATATGGAAACTAGCTACTGGTTGTAATGCATCGTTTCGGATGACTTTCTTGATGTATGGGCAAGACTCGAGATTTTTATTTGTCCTCTAAGAAAAGAAACCGCGACGGATCGCTGCTCGCGACTTTTTTTGGTTTTCAATGGATTTAGGAGCCGAAGCAAGGCGATTAATAGTCGGAAGGGCAAGCATCACCAGCAGCTGCACGTTTTTTTTACATCCATATCGCTGTGAGTTAAGTCTCGCAATGATATGAACTTGATGTTGTAAGTTCTTCTAGGAATTTACAAGTACAGCCACCCATCGTGCCGCCGAATTCTGAACAGAGCGGCCTGTGTGCTTTGATCGCGCGATATAAAATCCGCGCTCTCTAACCGTTCTATTTATACTGGCGACGGTATCAGCTTTGGGATTGAGACTGGCTTTGCGTTTCTTGGACCGTTACTGAAACGGTGAGGCTTTCGCCGGAAAGGCCAACGCGCATGCCTGAGACGGGAGCGCAGTCTCGATAGCACAGACCGCTGGCGATACGCACGTAGCGTTCATCCGGGCAAAGTTTGTTGGCCGCATCAAAGCCAACCCAGCCAAGCCCTGGAACATGGACTTCCGCCCAAGCATGGGTGGCGACCTGTTCGGCAACATCTTCCATCATCAGATAACCGGAAATATAACGCGCCGGAAGCCCCATCTGCCGCGCGGCTGAGATGAGAATGTGGCTGTGGTCCTGGCACACTCCCTTGCCTGCTTCCAAAGCCTGTTCAGCCGTGGTGGCAGTTCCTGTTGATCCAGTTACGTATTCGACTTCAAGGTGAACAAGGGCCATCAATTCATGCAGGCGCTCGAGCGGTGTGTCACCCGTCGACTGTCGTGCCAGGTCACGAATGAGTTTTCCCGGCTTTGTCAGAGGTGTTTCACGCATGAAGAGCCACAGCGGAGCATTGCCGATGTGGGGGCCAAAAACCCCCGCTTTGTCTACGGTTTCCACTTCACCGCGGGCGACGACCTTAACCGCGCTGCGCGGTCCCTCGGTCTCGACCAACTCGACGCGGTTGCCGAAATGGTCGTCGTAGCGCACTTCGAGCTTGGCACCATCGACGGTCACGTCCCAGTCGATCACCGTCTGCGTGGGACCGTTGGCTGGCGTCAGTCTCAACCGTTGCAGGGAGTAGGGCACCGGCTCGTCGTAGAGATACTCGGTCGTGTGGTTGATGTTCAGACGCATACCCGTATCCTCGTCTCACCGCTTATTGGTAAAAGCGGTAGCCTTCCGTTATTTCCTGCCCCAACTGTCCGTTCTTGTGAATGAACAGTTCGAGGAATTCGTGCAGGCCCTGATCCATGACGCGGCTTATCGTCGTTTTCTCAAGCGTCGCCCTGATGGCCTCAGCCGTTTCATGCGCCTTGTGGCGGTCTTCATATTCATGCGCCAGATAGCCGAGGTTACTGACGATCTTGTGATAGCAGTAAGCGAGCGAGCGGGGCATGCGGCCGTTGAGAATGAGGAAATCTGCGATGTTGGCTGGTTTGTACTCTGCGTCATAGACCCAGCCATAGGATCTGTGAGCGGAAACAGAGCGCAGGATCGATTCCCACTGCGCGTTGTCGAGCGACGAGCCCACTTGTACTGCCGCCGGCAACAGCACGTAATACTTCACATCCAGAATGCGGGCCGTGTTATCCGCGCGCTCGATAAAGGTACCGATGCGGGAGAAATTGTAGAGATCGTTGCGGAGCATCGAACCATGAAACGCACCGCGTACCAGCCCGGCTCTGTGTTTGATCGCATCGATGACCTGAGGCAATTCAGCGGCTTTTTGCTTTCGACTGAAGATCGTCTTGAGTTCCATCCAGAACTCATTTGTCGCTTCCCACGTCTCGCGGGTGAGCGCCGTGCGCACCATACGGGCGTTGTTCCGGCCGAACTCAATGCAGGACATGACGCTTGATGGATTGGTCTTGTCACGCAGCATGTAGTCGATCGCATCCGCCGTCGTGACCTTTTCGTGCCGTTCAAGAAATTCTTCGCGCGCGCCTGCGCTCTGCAGCACACCATCCCAGTCTTCGTCAGCGCTTCCGCTGCGGGTCAGCGACACCCGCATTCCGGCATCCACCAGCCGGGCAATGTTTTCGGCACGTTCGATGTATCGGAACATCCAGTAGAGTCCGTTCGCCGTTCTTCCCAGCATGGCTTAGTCCTCCAGTACCCACGTATCCTTGGTGCCGCCGCCCTGGCTGGAGTTCACCACCAGCGATCCCTGTTTGAGGGCAACGCGGGTCAGCCCGCCTGGGATGATCTTTACCTTATCCGACACCAGAACGTAGGGGCGAAGATCGACGTGGCGCGGCGCAATTCCATTTTTCACCATGATCGGCACCGTGGACAGGGAAAGTGTGGGTTGTGCGATGTAGTTCGAAGGCCGGGCGCGTAGTTTCTCCGCAAACAATGTGCGCTCCTTCTTCGATGCCGTAGGGCCGACGAGCATTCCATAGCCACCGGAGCCGTGAACCTCCTTCACGACCAGTTCGGCCAGATTGTCCAACACATATTTCAGGCTGTCCGGCTCGGAACACCGCCACGTAGGCACGTTTTCAAGTAGCGGCTTGCGGCCCGTATAGAACTCGACGATCTCGGGCATGTAGGAATAGATCGCCTTATCGTCTGAAATTCCAGTTCCCGGCGCATTGGCAATGGTGATGTTGCCAGCACGGTAGACATCCATGATGCCGGGAACACCAAGAGCGGAATCCGGGCGGAAGGTGAGGGGATCGAGGAAATCGTCATCGACGCGGCGGTAGAGAACGTCGATAGCCTCATAGCCGCGGGTCGTGCGCATCTTGACCTTGCCATCCATGACGCGCAGGTCGGAACCCTCTACCAGTTCCACGCCCATCATATCGGCGAGGAAGGAATGCTCGTAATAAGCGGAATTGTGTATGCCGGGGGTGAGGACCGCAACGCGCGGCTTGCCTTTGCAGCCTGGCGGTGCGAGCGACGCCAGCGATTGACGAAGTTGATAGGGGTAATCCTCGACCCTCTGCACCTTGTTTTCGTGAAACAATTCCGGAAACATCTGCATCATCGTTTCACGGTTTTCCAGCATGTAGCTGACACCGGATGGGGTACGGGCGTTGTCTTCCAGAACGTAGAACTGGTCTTCACCGGTTCGTACTATATCTGTGCCCACAATGTGCGTGTAGACGCCGCCAGGAGGTTTGAAGCCGATCATCTCCGGAAGAAACGCCTCGTTGCGCTCAATGAGTTCACGCGGAATGCGCCCCGCACGGATGATTTCCTGCTTGTGATAGATGTCGTCGAGAAACGCGTTGAGAGCCAGGACACGCTGTTCGATACCTTGCGCCAGTTTGCGCCATTCGCGACCGGAGATGATGCGGGGAATGATATCGAAGGGGATGAGCTTTTCTGCGCTGTCGGCGTGGCCGTAGACGGCAAAGGTAATACCCGTTTTTCTGAAGATATTCTCAGCGTCTCTGGATTTCTGGATCAGGTGCGCCCTGTCCTGACGACTATACCAGTCGTTGTATTTCTCATATGGGCTTCGCGGCGTTGAGTCCGCATCTATCATTTCGTCAAATGCCAACTTGTGGTTCCCCATTTTTGCCCATTTGAATACAATGGCGACAGCAATGCAAGAACCATGCGTCACCTCGCGGCAGATTTTTTGAACGTATGACGTTGCTAAATATCAATAAAATAAGCAGTTTTCCGTATTCATGAGTAAAAATGCGCCAGAGCCGGAATGGTTTCATTGCTGACGGGTTTTGAAACAGTGTTTTTCTTTCTTTTGAATTCAGCCTCTGGCCAATTGCGCCGTTTTTTGAGGCAGGCCAGACCTACGTCTTTATTCAACTGGAGTGTGCCTTGGGTTAATAGTCGCACTGCGCAATTTAGGGTTTGTTAACCATAAAATTATACCTGTTGTTAATCTAAGGATTTTCGACCGGGGGTAATATGTCTATTTCGCGTCGTGGCGTGCTTTTCGGAATGCCACTCTTCCTCGCTGGCTGCGCCAGTACCAATTTCGTCCAGCAAAAACAGAATTACGCAGCCGTGCCTGATGAGAAATTCCCGCTCAAGGCGATGGAACTGGAAAAGATAAAGCCGGAACTGCGACGTCAGGAAGTGGCCTATGAGACCACACATCCGGCAGGTACTGTGGTTGTCGATACCCCAGCACGGCGTTTGTATTATGTAATGGGCAACGGTCGGGCGATGCGCTACGGCGTTGGCGTCGGACGCCAGGGTCTCGCCTTGCGGGGCAACGCCTATATCGGTCGAAAGTCGGAATGGCCGAGCTGGACGCCGACACCGAACATGATCCGTCGCGAACCGCACAAGAACCTTAAATATGCCGGTGGCATGCCAGGTGGTCCGAACAATCCGCTCGGCGCGCGCGCGCTTTATCTCTACCGCGAAGGCAACGACACGATGTTCCGTCTGCATGGCACAAACCAGCCGCAGTCCATCGGTCACGCCATGTCGAGCGGCTGCATTCGCATGCTCAACCACGACATTATCGATCTCTATGAGCGTGTGCCGGTCGGCGCGCGTGTCGTTGTTCTGCAGGCCTGACGATCTTACAAATGCCCAGATCCGGCGCTTTCGTGCCGGATCACAACCCGCTTCAACGGTGTCCGCATGTGTCGTTTTCTCGCCTATTCCGGTGCTCCCGTCTGGCTCGATTCGCTTTTGATCGAGCCGGAAAGTTCACTCATCACCCAGTCGCTTGCGGCGCGGGAGGCGAAGACGGTGGTGAATGGTGACGGGTGCGGTATCGGCTGGTACGGGGAGAGGGGCGAGCCGGGCATCTACCGTGGCATTCTTCCCGCATGGTCGGATAGAAACCTCACATCCCTGTGTCATCAGTTGCGCTCCGGCATGTTTCTGGCCCATGTCCGCTCGGCAACGACCGGCGGCGTTTCCATGGCCAATTGCCACCCGTTTGGCTTCGGGCGTCACCTTTTCATGCACAATGGTCAGATTGGCGGATATGAGAAGGTGAAGCGCGCGATTGAGACGCATATTCCCGATGAGGTTTATTGTTCCCGCGCAGGAAATGGAGATAGCGAAGCGATCTTCCTGATCGCTGCGGGTTTCGGACTAAATCGCGACCCCATCGGTGCGTTGAAGAAAACGTTGCAGACGTGCCTCGATGTTGTCGAGCACTCCGGCGTGGATCAACCCATTCGTTTCAGCGCCATCCACTCCGATGGCGAAAAGCTGCACGCCTTCCGCTGGTCCAGCGACGAGCGCCCGCCGACGCTCTACTGGCGCAATGTCGGCTTGGGCATTGCCGTGGCGTCCGAGCCCTTCGGTACGGGTGCGGAAAAATGGGAGACCATACCGGCCAACACAGTCGCGACCATTGTGGGTGTGGACATTGCCTTCCAGCCGTTCAACCCACAAAGTCAGACATCAGTTCGGATATCTGCCTGATATCCGCCAAAGATCACTTCGGGACAGGCACTTGCTTTCTTTTTTTCGCGGAAACAGCCGTTGGCTCGGTGCGGGCTTTGCGGTGCTATTTGCGTCTTCGTTCGGCCAGACATTTTTCATTTCGCTATCGGGTGGAGAGATTCGTCGCGACTTTGGACTGAGCGACGGCGACTTCGGCCTGCTCTACATGGGTGTGACACTTGCCTCCGCCCTCAGCCTGGTCTGGCTCGGCAAGCTTGCGGATCGCTGGTCTTTCCGCCAAATAATAGGCTTGGCAGTGCCCGTTCTGGCGCTCGGCGCTCTTTGCCTGGCGCACGCATTTACGATCGCGACGCTGATTGGCGGACTTTATCTTCTAAGGCTGTTCGGTCAGGGAATGATGGTGCATGTTGCCTATACCAGCCTGGGTCGTTGGTTCGCTGCGGAACGTGGGCGCGCTGTGTCGCTTTCCGCGCTGGGCCTCAATGCCGGGCAAGCGGTGCTGCCAATGCTCGCCGTGGCAGGAATGGCGGCGTTTGGTTGGCGGAGCATCTGGCTACTCGCGGCCATTTTTTTGGTTGCACTCATTCTTCCCATGGTTCTGACGCTGGTGAAGATCGAGCGGGTTCCTACGACCGCATCCACGACAAGGGTTTCCAACAATAAGCGCAACTGGACGCGGCAGCAGGTCATTCGCGATCCGTGTTTTTACCTTCTGATGCTCGGAATGTTGCCACCCGCCTTCATCAGCAACACGATCTTTTTCCACCAGGTGCATCTGGCGCAATCGAAGAGCTGGCCCGTTGAGCTGCTGGCGTCGTCATTTTTTCCTTATGCCGCTGTGGCGGTCGCAAACTCGATCGTGTCGGGGTATCTGGTTGATCGATTTTCCGCTTTGAGATTACTGCCCTTTTATCTCATTCCGTTCGGCGTCGGATGTGTTTTGCTGGCGGTGGTTGATGCGCCTTGGGTCGTTTTTGCCTTCATGGTTCTCTACGGCATTTCGGATGGTTTTTCGCTCACACTGTTCGGCAGCCTCTGGCCTGAGGTTTACGGTGTGCGTTTCCTGGGCGCCATTCGCGCTGTTATCGTCGCCATCATGGTGTTTGCCTCGGCGCTCGGGCCGGGCCTCGGCGGTTTGTTGATCGATAACGGCGTGGCCTTCACATCCCAGATTTTCGCCATGGGTCTCTATTGCCTTCTGATTTTCACAGTGCTTCTGCCTGTGTCCCGCCGTGTCATGAAAAGATCCTGATGTCGCTTGCAACTCGTTTGAATATAAGCACTTCCGAGTTTACGCACAGATCAGTGATCTTGGAGTCTGGATATTGTTTTCGATGGTGAAATGTGATTTTGACTACGAAATATGGGGTTTTTCAGTCAGGTTTTGACCATCGAGTCGAACCTATTTTTACGGGGACTAAGCATATGGCATTTTTTGACAAACTGTCGCGGTACCAGCCTTACGCTCTTGCAGCGTTGCGCATCATCACGGCCCTTTTGTTCATCGAACACGGAACGCAGAAGCTGTTCGGATTTCCTGCATCAACGATGGAGGGTTCGCTTCCACCAATGCTACTGGTTGCCGCGCTTCTTGAGACGATCGGCGGACTTCTCATCCTCATCGGTCTTTTCACGCGTCCGGTCGCATTCGTTCTTTCGGGTCTGATGGCTTTCGCCTATTTCATGGCGCATGCGCCGAAGAGCTTTTTCCCGGTCCTGAATGGCGGCGACGCAGCAATTCTGTTCTGCTTCGTCTTCCTCTACCTCGTCACGGCAGGCCCGGGTGCTTTGTCGGTAGATTCGGCGCGTCGCCGTTAATTCTGGGCCTTTTCGACCATGGCAAACGCCGCGTGTGACCTTGTCCTCGCGGCGTTTTCAATTCGAGTTCAATTTCGTCGCGTCATCGGTTCCCCGCAACAACCACTTGTCAATTTTTGCACGAAGCAGTTCCGGGCTGATCGGCTTGGATAAGTAATCATCCATCCCGGAGGCCAGACACAGCTCGCGGTCGCTGTCCTGCGCATGTGCGGTAACGCCAATGATGGGAGTGCGAGCGGTACTTTTTTCCTCGGCGCGGATGGCCTGCGTCGCCTGAAGTCCGTTCATGACCGGCATGGAAACGTCCATGAGGATGATGGATGGATGATAGTCTCTCCACGCTTCTACCGCTCTTTTGCCGTTGCTGGCGATGTGGAAGCGCAAGCCGGTTTCCTGAAGGATTTGCGTGAAGACGATCTGGTTGACGTCGTTGTCCTCTGCGATCAGGACGTCGATCAACGCTGTTTTGGATGTATGTTCTGGTTCTGTAAGGGGCTTGGTTTTCCTTGTCATGTCAGCTGCCCGGTCCGGCGTGTCCGATGTTTTGCGCAGAGCTCGCTTTGAGCGTGATGTCCGCACGACATCCGTCAGCGTCTTGCGCAAAAGCCGGGCGCGAACTGGCTTCATCAGATGTGCGTCGAAGCTGATGTCGGAAGGTTCACTGTCCTGGTGAATGGCATCCATTGATGTCAAGAAGATCATCGCCGTTTCGTTGAAGCTCGGATTTTGCCTCACACGGCGCGCAACCTCCAGCCCATTCATGCCGGGCATATCGTCATCGAGGATGACAGCATCGATTTCAAAGCCTAAACGAGCCGCCTCTTCGAGAATAGCCAATCCTGCGGGGCCGCTTTCTGCGGCGTAGGCGTCGATGTCCCAACTGGACAACTGTTCGCTGAGGATCTGGCGGTTTGCACTGTTATCGTCGATGATGAGGACGCTGACTTTTTTACGGTCGATGGCGCCACTGGTATGTTCGCTGGTTTTCGCCACGACACGAAGGGGAAGGGCCACGGTGAAGGTTGAGCCTTCGCCGACCGTACTTTCGACATCGACTTTGCCACCGAAAATGCCGACCAAACCCACGGTTATCGCAAGACCGAGGCCTGTGCCTTCATGGCGGCGGGTGGAGGACGAATCTGCCTGATTGAACTTTTCGAAGATATGGTCGAGTTGATGGGACGGTATGCCAACGCCGGTGTCTTTCACCCGCAAAACCAGAATCACTTCGCTCTCGTCCACCAGTTCGGCGGATAGCTCGATGAGCACATGGCCTTTTTCGGTAAATTTGATTGCGTTGCCGGTCAGGTTCGTGACGATCTGACGAAAACGACCGGCGTCACCACTCACCATGGTGTTGAATGATGGATCGATGCGCACGATAAGCTCGATGTTTTTGTTCTGCGCTTGCGAAGACAAAAGCGACGCCACATCCTCAACGGCTTCAACCGCGTCAAAGGGTGTAGAGCGGAGTGTCATCTGGCCTGCATCGATCTTTGAGAAGTCGAGTATGTCGTTGATGATGGTCAACAGGGCATTGCCTGACTTCACGATTACGTCGGTGAAGGTTCTCTGGCGTGTATCGAGATTGGATTTGGCCAGCAACTCCGCCATGCCCAGGACGCCGTTCATGGGGGTGCGAATTTCGTGGCTCATATTGGCAAGGAATTCGGATTTTGCCCGGTCGGCGGCCTTGGCGCGCGCCAACAGGCCTTCAAGCTCGACCTCGCGCTGCTTCATATCCGTTACGTCGGTGACGATAACAAGCCAGTAATCGCCTGCGCCAATCGTCGCTTCCAGATTGAGCCAACGTTGATTGGCGAGATGGATGAGCCAGGAAAAGGGTTTGATCGCCGCTACATTTTCAGTCCACAGTTTCTTGGTCTTCGCAATCTGTTCCTCGCTCCCGAAATCGCCGCGTGCGGCACAATACGAGAAAAACGGTATCCAGCTTTCGCCTGCGGCAAGCAACGCCTCCGGCACCTCAAACAGGCGCACCATGGCGTCGTTCGACATGATGATGCGGCCTTTTTCCACCAGCGCAAGGCCTTGTGCCATGACACGAGTCGCATCGCGCATATGCTCGCCAACGCGTTGCAATTCCTGCCGCGCATGGCTGATTTCCCTGTCGCGGGAGCGGACGTCGGTGCTGTCGGAAAAGGTCAGCAGAATCTTGTTGCCAGCGATGCGACATTCGGAAATGATCGTGCACCGGCCCGCCTTGCTTTCGACCTCGCGCGATGAGTAGCCATCGATCTGGTCGAGATGTGCTTTGCGCGCCCGGATAGCGCTCTCGATGTCCTGTTCGCCGAGGTGGTATTTGCCGCTCTGGTATCCCAGTTCCAGATAACGGCGATAGGGCAGGCCGATGAGATCGACCTGCTCTTTCACCTCCCACAATTCGTAAAAGTAATTGTTGGCGTATTCGATCGTGTAGTCCGACCCCAGCAGCATGACGCCGACAGGCAAGGACTGGAGGATCGACTGGACCTCCGCATGGAGCCGTTCCGCTTCATTACGGGCGGCCTTCAATTCTTCCTTGCGCTTCATCAGCGGTGTCGCGTCCGTAACGGAACCAACGAGATAGGGCTCGTGCGCCGGCGTGATGATGCGACCGACCCGAATGATGGTCGGAATGATGGCGCCATTGTTCAAGACGATCTGTTCCGTCTTGTGCAGTTCCTCTCCGGTTTTCAGGACATGGATGTTTTCCTGCCTGAATGCCTTGCCCTCATGAACGAAGATTTCCTCCTCCGTTCGTCCGTAATTTTTCTCGCGGGGCTCTCCCCACAAGGCTTCGTAAGAGGCGTTTGCATAGGTCAGGCGGCGTTGGCCATCCAGCATGAAAACGGCGACCGGCAATTGCTCCAGCGCCTCGCGAAAAAGCCAGTTTTCCCTGGTGTGTTTTTCGAGCAATATTTCCTGTGTTCTGGCATCGGTCACGTCAAGAAGAAGCGCAACGAGCATGCCGCCTTCAAGCCGTCGCGAGATGCCACGGATCCAGTGTCCGTCAACCGTTTGCTGGGTAAATTCGGCAAACGGCTTCTGGGCATCGGCAAACATGCCGTCGATCCACGCCTGCCTATCGGCCCCAGCCGATTCAGGGCTGTCTTGGGCGGGCGCGAAACAGTAGTCGTGAAAGGCGGCAATGACTGTTTTAAGTTCAAGGCCGGGCCTCCAGACAACGGAGAGGTCACCGCACAGACTTTCAAGTCTGGCATTTGCATAGACCAGCCTATTATCTGGACCATAGATGCCGATAGCGACATCAAGAAGATCCAGTGTGGCCGAGGGGATGGAAATGGTCTTTTCAACCGGCGCCGCGCCGCCATTTGCCGCATGGGATGGCATGGTTTCGAACACTTCGTAGAGGAACATGCGGCCGTCTTCGGTTTCAAAGCGTTCGCATTTTATGACATGCGTTGCACCGGAAACAGGGCTTTTCCAGATTGTTGTTTCATCGGCCGCAAAGACAAGACACCGCTTTTCCTTGTCAGCACGTTCCAAATCCTCGGTCGTGCCAAACAACTCATGGCTTGTTTTGTCTCGGAAATCGTCGGGGTCGCGGCCGGCAAAACGCGCATAGGCGGCATTGGCGCAAACATAACGCAACTGGCTGTCCTTGACGCAGGCAGGACGTTCCAGCGTCAGGACGCCTTCACATGCTTTTTCAAGCAAGCCGCCTTCTGTGTTCAAGACATTCTCCGTAGTAATGTAGCGCCCATAATAGAATCAAATTACTTAAGAATATTCTTGCGAACGGACAATATTGTAGCGGCATGGCATTGGCTATCCACAACACAGGGTTATAACAGTTTTTTAACCATGATTGCCCTCCGTTTTCACGTTTTTTCAGTTCGTCGAGACGTCGTCGCGGGCGGATATGCCTCGGGTGCAAACCCGCTATTTCAAAACATTCACTTGACTTTGCTGTCCAAAAGGACGAAATCCCGTCCAAGCTTTCACCTTTGGCGGCCGCGTGAGCTGCAGCGTCATCGACACAATACGACGCATGAAGGAAAAGCGCATAAATGCAGGAGACGGCGATTACAGCCGCACTGAAGCGCAGAAAGTCATTCCAACCCACAAGTTCCCAATTCACGCGGGGTTCTTGACGCCAAGACAACCGGACAGCAGGGCTGATCCGGGTTCAAGCGTTTTGGCGCCCCGAAAGGTATACTATTGACCAGTTTTAGCGAACTCGGCCTCTCTGAAAAAATCGTGGCCGGCGTCACCCAGCTCGGTTACACCACACCGACCCCTATCCAGGCAAAAGCGATTCCGCTTCTTCTGGAAGGTCGCGATATGATCGGTCTTGCGCAGACCGGCACCGGCAAAACGGCCGCTTTCGGCCTGCCGATTATCGAAATGCTGCTGAAGCAGCCGGATCGTCCCGCAAACCGCACCACCCGCACTCTTATTCTGGCGCCAACCCGCGAGTTGGTGAACCAGATCGGTGAAAGTCTGCGCGGTTTCGTGCGCAAGACGCATTTGAAGATCAACCAGGTCGTTGGTGGCGCGTCCATCAACAAGCAGCAGCTTCAGCTGGAAAAGGGCACCGACATTCTCGTTGCCACACCAGGCCGCCTGCTCGACCTTATCTCGCGCAACGCAATCTCCTTGTCCAAGGTGACTTTCCTTGTGCTCGATGAAGCCGACCAGATGCTGGACCTTGGTTTTATCCATGACCTGCGCAAGATTTCCAGAATGGTGCCTGCCAACCGTCAGACGCTTTTGTTTTCGGCGACCATGCCGAACTCGATTGCTGATCTGGCCAGCAGCTATCTGACCAATCCTGTCACCGTTCAGGTCACGCCTCCCGGCAAGGCCGCAGACAAGGTCGAACAGTATGTTCACTTCGTCGTCGGCAAGAATGACAAGACCGAACTCCTCAAGAAGACGCTCAACGAAAACCCCGATAGCCGTTCTATCGTGTTCCTGCGCACCAAGCATGGTGCCGAAAAGCTGTCCAAGTATCTCGAACACATCGGTTTCAAGGTGGCCTCGATCCATGGCAATAAGAGCCAGGGTCAGCGCGAGCGCGCGTTGAAGGGCTTCAAGGATGGTGAATTCAAGGTTCTGGTTGCCACTGACGTTGCCGCGCGCGGTATCGACATTCCAGCCGTAACGCACGTCTTCAACTACGATCTGCCTGAAGTTGCCGATGCTTACGTTCACCGTATCGGTCGTACGGCCCGCGCGGGTCTCGATGGTATCGCAATCGCTTTCTGCGCACCGGATGAAACCCGTTTGCTGCATGACATCGAAAAGCTGATGAAGATCGAAATTCCGGTTCTGTCCGGCGAACGTCCCGCTGGTCTTGCCAGCCCGTCTCGCGGCAACAACAACAACCGTGGCGCCGGTAATCGTGGCAACAGCAACGGTCCTCGCCGTCAGGGCGGAGAACGTGGCGAACGTGCACATGGTGATCGCCCACAGCGTGGGCCACGCGACGGTGCGCCACGCGATGCTGGACGCCGCAACGGTGAGTTCCGTGGTCAGCGCGCCGGTGAATTTGCGCCTGTTGAACGTGACAACGATCTGGAAACAACGTCTGACTTCAAGCGCGGTGGCGTCGAGGGTGCGGGCAAGCCCGCTGCCAGCCGCAACCACCGTGGTGGCCAAGGGCGCCCTGCTCGCAAGGCTGGTTCGTTTGCGCCAGCCGGTCAGGGTCGTCCAGCTGGCAACGCCGGTCGTGGTCGCAAGCGCGGCTGATCAGATCTGATCTAACCTGAGAAACGCCCGTACCTGTGTCCGGGCGTTTTTCGTTTGTGCTTATTGTGCAGGCTTTACGCCGCAGAGCATTTCCCGTTTTCCCGCAAAGCCTGGCCGGCGTTCAACCGCAAAACCAGCCGAACCCAGATTGCGGCGCACGAAACCGGCGGCCGCAAATGTCGCGAAGGTTCCGCCGGGAGCGGTTTTTTCAAACAGCGCCGACATGAGGTCCAGCGACCACATGTCCGGGTTCTTTGAAGGGGCAAAACCGTCCAGGTACCAGGCATCGAACGTGTCGTTGCTCTGGATTATTCCCTGCATGGCGTCGCCGCAGAAGACCGTCAGGCGTGTCTGCTCATCCAGAGTTATGTCAATCCAGCCTTCTGGATCTGAGGGCCACTGCGCGACAAACGCTGTGCGCTCGGCCTCCAGTTGAGGCCAGTGGGACAATGCGCGGTCCAGTTCATGCGCCGTCATCGGGTATAGTTCGAAAGAGACAAAATGCAGCATCGCCTGGGCTGGGCGGTGCAGTTTCCACTGTCGCCAGGTCTCACACAGGTTCAATGCGGTGCCGAACCCGAGTTCACCGATGCGGAAGGTTCCTTCCGCCGTTTCCCAGCGCTGCGGCAGGCCATTTCCGGCGAGCGAGACGTGGCTACATTCCTGCCGTCCATCCGTCTGGCAATAAAAATGGTCGCCAAAGGCCAGCGAATAGGGCATATCGCCCTCTCGCCAATCCAGCATATTTGAGCCGGCTCTTACCGGCATGTTTTCGTCGGGATGTGTCATGGTTCAAGCCGATAGTCTTCCCCGGCAAACAGGTCAATCACCTTTGCCATCCAGCGTCTCGTTGCTGATCGTCGGCGGCGGCATCATGGGGCTATGGGCGGCTGTGAAAGCGGAGCGGCTGGGCATCGACACGCTTCTTGTCGATGCCGACACGATTGGAAGCGGTTCCAGCGGTGGTCTTCTGGGCGCGTTGATGTCGCACGTTCCGGATCGCTGGTCCGACAAGAAGCAGTTTCAGTTCGATGCCTTGCTTGGCCTCGAAGCGGAAATCGCAGCGGTGGAAGCGGAGACAGGGTTTTCAGCAGGTTACCGCCGGTGCGGACGAATTATTCCGCTCCCCAAGCCGCATCTGCGGCCCATTGCAGAGCGCCATCGACGCGACGCACTCTCCAACTGGACGGCAGGGGGGACGACGTTTCACTGGCATCTTCTTGATCGACCTCCCATCGATGGGTGGGTAAACGCGGCAGCGGGCGGGGCCGGTTTCGTTCACGACACCTTTGCGGCCAAAGTTTCTCCGCGAGCCTTCATTGCCACGCTCCAAGCATATTTGCGGCACGCCAGGCATGTGCAGGTGATGGAGAAATGCAGCGTATCCACGCTGCAACCCAGCGGCACGGTCGCATTGGCAAGCGGGGAAAACATTCGGTTCGGTCATGCCATGGTGTCGGCGGGTCATCACTCTTTCCCCCTGCTCAGCCAGACGTTTGGTTTGCCCTCCGTTCCAAGGTTCGGTCAGCCGGTGAAGGGGCAGGCGGCGCTGCTGCGCGCCGATGTCGATCCGTCGATGCCTGTTGTGTTTCTCAACGGTCTCTATGTGGTGCCGCACGAAGACGGAACGGTCGCTATTGGTAGCACCAGTGAGGAAGAATTCGAGGACGCGCTTGCGACGGATGAGAAGCTTGATGCCCTGATTGCGCAGGCGCGCCAGATCGTTCCGCTGCTGGCGGATGCCCCCATCATCGAACGCTGGGCTGGTTTGCGTCCCAAGGCGATTGGACGGGACCCGATGGTTGGGCGTCATCCCGATCATTCCCGGATCATCGCGCTGACGGGTGGTTTCAAGGTCAGTTTCGGTCTGGCGCATCGTCTGGCGGACGCTGCGCTGGATGCTTTGATGGGGAGAGCCATGGATGTGCCCAAGAGTTTTACACTGGAAGATCACCTCCGCGTGCTCAACGCGAAGATGTTATGAAGCAGCGTTTCCAGTCGTTAATCTGTCACGCAAATCACCTAACAGCTTAGCTCATGCAATAGAGCTGAAGAAAACCGTTTCGGACGGCGAGGTGACGACGCATGCGGTACGCCATTCATTTTACGCCCTCTCCGAACGATCCGCTCACCCACGTGGCTGCGGCCTGGCTGGGACGTGATATCTATTCCGACCAAACCGTAGAGCCACCTGCGGTTTCGAGCCTCGGGATGCAGGAAATTTCCTACCACACGGCGCTGCCCAGGCGTTACGGTTTCCACGGCACCATCAAGGCGCCCTTTCGCCTGATGGAAGACATTGGCGAAGCAACCTTGCTGCGGGCGCTGATGCATTTTGCCGGCACGCACCAACCCTTTCGTTTGCCACCGCTCGAGATCGCGAAGCTCGGAAATGTTTACGGACTGGTACCCTCCTGGCCATCGGAAACATTGAATTTTCTAGCCGCGAGCGTCGTACAGGAATTTGACCACTACCGTGCACCCTTGTCCGATGCCGATATCGAGCGCGCCGACCCGGATCGTCTCTCCGCTACCCAACTGACCAATTTGCACCGCTGGGGCCACCCTTATGTGATGGACGAGTTTCGCTTCCAGATGATGTTGACGGGCGGAGTGGTGCCGGGAGACTGCGCAAGGGTCGAAAGAGCCGTGCGTGCGGTGTTCGCCCCTGTCCTGGAACGGCAGATCGAATTTTCCAATCTGGCGCTTTTCGTGGAAGACGAGCCTGGCGCGCCATTCCGTGTGCATTCGCTGCACCCGATGGGGCGTGTGTCTGCCCGCAAGATTGCTTAGTCTCCTGACGACATTGCTCTCGACTTTCCGGTTTGCGATGGTACCGTTCACGAAATTTGCGTGAAGGTGATTTGATGATTTCCGCTGACTATCCCCGTAATCTTGCTGGTTACGGCCGTAACACTCCTGATCCAAAATGGCCCGGTGAGGCGAGAATCGCCGTGCAATTTGTCATCAACTACGAAGAGGGCGGTGAAAGCAGCATTCTCGACAATGACAAATCGTCGGAATCTCTGTTGTCGGAAATCGTGGGTGCGCAACCATGGCCCGGTCAGCGCAATCTCAATATGGAGTCGATCTACGAATATGGTTCGCGCGCCGGTTTCTGGCGACTGTGGCGCATGTTCACGGATCTGGGCGTCACGACCACGGTCTATGGCGTTACTGCCGCCATGGCGAGGAACCCCGAAGCGGTGGCCGCCATGAAGGAGGCGGGATGGGAAATCGCCAGCCACGGTTATCGCTGGCTGGAATATAAGGATTTTTCGGAAGAGGACGAGCGCAAGCATGTGCTGGAAGCCGTTCGTCTGCATACGGAGCTGACTGGCGAGCGCCCGTACGGAATGTATCAGGGTAAGCCTTCCGACAACACATTGCGGCTCGTCATGGAAGAGGGTGGGTTTCTATATTCCTCCGACAGCTACGCCGACGATCTTCCCTATTGGGTAAAGGGTCTGAAAAACGACCCTTTCTTGATCATTCCCTACACGCTCGACGCCAACGACATGCGTTTCGCGACGCCGCAGGGTTTCAATTCCGGCGATCAATTCTTCACCTATCTGAAGGACAGCTTTGATGTGCTTTATCAGGAAGGTGCAGAAGGTGCTGCCAAGATGATGAGTGTCGGCCTTCATTGTCGTCTTGTTGGACGGCCGGGAAGGGCGGCAGCACTGCGACGCTTTATCGAATACGTGCTTGGCCACGAAAAAGTCTGGATACCGCAGCGTGTCGACATCGCGCGTCACTGGCATGCGCATCATAAGCCGGGGGCGCTCTGATGGTGGATCGGGGCGAGTTTATCCGTCGTTTTGGTGGCGTCTTCGAGCATTCTCCGTTTATCGCAGAGCGTGCTTATGATGCTGGCAAGGTGACTGAACCTCTGACAGCAATGGGCATTCACGAGGCACTGTGCAGTCAATTTCGTGCGGCGTCTCATGAGGAAAGGCTTGGCGTCTTGCGTGCCCATCCAGATCTTGCCGGAAAGCTCGCGATTGCAGGGCAGCTGACCGCAGACAGCCGCAATGAACAGGCGGGCGCAGGTCTTGATCAGTTGTCACCACAGGAACATACGCGCTTCACCGAACTGAACGCCACCTATGTGGAGAGCAACGGCTTTCCCTTTATCATTGCGGTGAAGGGCCTGAACAAGACAGACATTCTGCGCGCCTTTGAGACGCGCATCAAAGATGATGCGGAACAGGAGTTCGCAACGGCTACGGCGCAGGTTGAGAAAATCGCGCTGCTGCGTCTGTCTGCGCTTTTGCCGGAGTGATGATGCGATGGTCCGAGCCGAGCTTCTGGAAAAACTGGCGCTTTGCCAGAACTGGCGCGCACAAGGTGAATAGGCATTGAGTGACTATCTTGAAATCCTGCCTCTCACGAGAGAGGCATTTGCGCCGTTTGGCGATTTGATTGAGACGGATCCTGCCAGCATCAAGCTCATCAATGGTGGTAATACCGAGCGGCATCATGCGTTGGCTGCACCTGAGATCGTGGGTGAGGGCGCTCGTATTGTTCTGAATATTTTTCGTGGCAGGCCACGCGTTTTTCCCTATGCCATCGATATGATGGAGCGGCACCCGCTTGGAAGCCAGAGTTTTACGCCTCTCTCGGGCCATCCGTTTCTGGTGGTGGTGGCTGAGGATGAGGAGGGCAGGCCGGAAACTCCCAAAGTGTTTCTCGCGCGACCCGACCAGGGCGTGAACTATCATCGCAATGTCTGGCACCATCCGTTGATGACGCTTGGCTCTGTCAGTGATTTTCTTGTCGTGGACCGGGATGGCCCCGGTCACAATCTGGAAGAGTTCTTTTTCGATCAGCCCTATTTTATTGCGGAGCCAAAGCCATGACCGGCCTTACCACCCACGTCCTCGATGCGGCACACGGCACACCTGCGCAGGGTTTGAAGATCGACCTTTACCGGCTGGATGGCGAGAGCAGAGACAAGCTGAAAACGGTTGAAACCAACAGTGATGGCCGTGTCGACGGTGGCCCTCTGCTGATCGGTGAGGACTTTCGGGCAGGACAGTATGAATTGGTGTTCCACGCTGGCGATTACCTTCGCACCAAAGGTCTGGTGCTAGCGGAGCCTGCCTTTCTCGACATTATACCCATTCGCTTCGGCATAGCGGATGAAAGCGGGCATTATCATGTGCCGCTGCTGCTTTCGCCTTATAGCTATTCAACATATCGTGGAAGCTGACCTTTATGATTTTTGCCGCTATTGCCGATATCCATGGGAACTGTGCGGCACTGGAAGCCGTGCTTGAAGACATCGAAACGCTTGGGATTGCCGATATTGTCAATCTTGGTGATTGCTTCAGCGGTCCGCTGGAAGCTGGCCGTACAGCCGATATTCTGGTGGGCCGGAACATGCCGACGGTTCGTGGCAATCATGATCGCGCCTTGATCGATCGTCCCTTCGAGCTCATGGGCGATTGGGAGAAGCCTGCCCATATGCAGCTTTCTTCAGAGCATTTCGATTGGTTGCAGGCTTTGCCGTTTCACTTGGTTTTCAAGGACGTCGCCTATTGCTGCCACGGCTCGCCTAGGGATGATCTGGGTTATTGGCTGGAGCAGCTTGCGCCGGAGGGTTTTCTCTACCAGCGTTCGCTTTCTGAAATCGAAGCATTGGCGGATGGGATCACGCAACCGCTGATGCTGTGTGGACACACCCATATCGCACGTACCGTTCAGCTTTCGGATGGTCGCCTGATCGTCAATCCCGGCAGTGTCGGCTGTCCCGGCTGGAGAGACGATGAGCCTTTCTACCACCAGGTGGAAGCGGGCCACCCTCTCGCCAGCTACGCGGTGCTGGAGGAAACATCGAGAGGATGGCAGGTCTACTTGCGGCAGGTCCGTTATGACAGCACGGCGATGGGTGAACTCGCCAGCACAAACGGCATGCCGCGTCTCGGCAAGGCCATTGCCACCGGCTGGCTTGACTGATCCGTCTCAGCTTTCATTTGCCATGACGACGCAGGAATAGCTCTGAGCTTTGAGATCCTTGCAGGCCGATAGGGCCGCCGCCTGACTATCGAAGCCGGTAAAACGTGCGCGATAGAGCGTTGCCGCGCCGCTTCGAACCGCTTCCGTGTAGGGTGCTATTCCCGAATAGCTGGATGAGATGGCCGGGCGGGCATGGCGCAGCAGGGAAAGCGCTGCCCCTTGTGAATCCGCCGCTGCAATCTGCACCTCCCAGTCACTCCGCTCGGACACCGTCGCGCGCACAGCCGAGGTCTGCATCATATCCGGGATCACGTTGTTTGCCGTGGCGATCTGCATCGCGATGGGGTCACGGCGCTCTCGGAACATGGGCAGTGGAATTGCGGCGGGCGCGACATCGAAAGTGCGGCTCGTGCTGGCGCTGGCGATCAGCTGCTGGCTGCTCGCGCCTCTCGACGCTTTGGGCACTGTCCGGTCCAACAGCGATGCCATCTGGTTGTCACGGCTGCGGGCCGTCTTTCCACCCAGCACAACGCCGACGACGCTGCGGCCGTTGTGGTTGACCGCGCTGACCAGATTGAAACCGGATGCGTTGGTGTAGCCGGTCTTGATACCGTCGACGCCAGTATAACGCGCCATCAGGCGGTTATGTCCTCGGATCGTCTTGCCGCGAAACTTGAAGGATTGCATGGCGAAGAGTTTGTATTCTTTCGGGAAATCACGCTGGAGCGCAAGGCCCAGCTTTGCCATGTCACGCGCGGTGGTGACCTGAGCCTTGTTGGGCAGGCCGGACGCATTGCGGAACACCGTTTTCGTCATGCCCAGCTGGCGTGCCTTGCGGGTCATCATCTGCGCGAACTTCGATTCTGAGCCGCCGATGTGGTCACCCATGCCTTCTGCCATGTCGTTGGCGGACTTCACGATCATGCCATAGACTGCCTCGCGAACGGTAAACGTCGTACCCGCCTTGACCCACAGCTTCGAGGGTATGACGGACGCCGCGTGTCTCGACATGGTGATGCGTTGGTCCCACCGCAGTCGACCCTCATTCAGGGCTTCGAACACCATGTAGAGCGTCATCATTTTCGTAAGGGAAGCTGGATAGTTCTTAGTATCCGCGCTTTGAGCGGCAAGGACCTTGCCCGTCCTGGCATCCATCACGAAATGGGCGTAACCCGCCTGCGCCTCAGACGCCTGTAACGAGATGACCGCACACAGGAAGGCCAATGCAAACATCCATGCGTTGACCATTCCTCGCCTGATCATTCTCAACATCCACTCACCCCTTGATCCATGCACTCGTCGCTCGTTCAGCCTACCGATAGTTTGAGGCAACGAAACCGTTCAAACTTTAAAGACCGCTTTCATCCCTAATTAAGTATGAAAATCGATCCTCACTGGTGGCGGGTAATTTCCTTGATAGGAAACCAACCGTCCGGTATGTTTTTTTCATGCAAATCTTGAGTGAACGCAAGAAACAGCCCGACGTGGTGCGGAGAAATCTAATTGATTGTGCCGCAAGAATCGCTGCCAAACAGGGCCTTGCGGCCGTCTCCGTGCAGGCTGTTGCCTCGGCCGCAGGGGTGACGAAGGGCGGCCTGTTTCACCACTTCGCGTCCAAGCAGGCGCTGGTGGAAGCTCTAATTATCGATCTTCTGGATCAGCTTGATTCTGACATTGACGCTTTGATCTCACGGGATCGTGAGGACTATGGTTGCTTCACACGGGCTTACGTGAACGCATTTTTTGCTGATCGGGGACAAGAGACCGACGATAAGTGGTCGGCACTCGCCGTCGCCCTGATCGGCGAGCCGTCGTTAAGGCAAAGGTGGGATAGCTGGTTGGGTGGACGATTGGCGCGGCACAAGAAAACTGACGATGGTGTTGGGCTGCAGCTCGTCAGGCTCGCGATCGACGGCATCTGGCTTGCTGATTTAATGAGCGGGAAGGGTCAATCCGATGATGACAGAGATGCCCTTCGAAAGCGGCTCATCCGCGCGGCACGAAAGGCAAATTCGGGATAAACCGAACAGTCATGATCTATGGAGCACTGATCGCAGGCATCATCCGCGAAATCACCGGCATGTTGTTCTTGCAGCAGTCACACCAGCTGACGTGATGGGTGCCGACCATTCTGATGGCTATGTTCTAGGAGGCGGCTGTCCCATATTTGACCAGAATGTCGCCGTTGACATCGCTCAGCAGCCGCTTACCGCAGAGCGCCATGGTGATATCCATTTCCTTGCGAATGATTTCCAGCGCCGTCGTGACGCCAAGTTTGCCGCCTGCACCTAGGCCGTAGAGGAAGGGACGGCCGATATATGTCCCTTTGGCGCCGAGCGCGATGGCCTTCAAAACGTCCTGGCCGGAACGAATGCCGCCATCCATATGGATCTCGATCCTGTCGCCGACCGCATCGACGATTTTCGGCAGCATTGCGATGGAAGACAAAGCGCCGTCGAGCTGTCTTCCACCATGATTGGAAACGATGATGGCGTCGGCGCCCGTATCGGCCGCAGCCCGGGCGTCGTCTTCATCCAGAATGCCTTTGAGGATGAGTTTTCCGCCCCAGCGTTCCTTGATCCATTCCACGTCCTTCCAAGACAGGCGCGGGTCGAACTGCTCTGCCGTCCAGGAAGACAGTGAAGACAGATCGGACACGTTTTTGGCGTGGCCCACGATGTTTCCAAAACTGCGGCGCTTGGTGCGCGCCATATCAAGGCACCATTGTGGGCGCGTTGCCATCTGCCAAATGTGCTTGGGCGTAAATTTCGGCGGGGCGGAGAGACCGTTGCGGAGATCTTTGTGCCGTTGGCCAAGAATTTGCAGATCGAGCGTCAGCATCAGTGCGGAACATTTCGCCGCCTTTGCACGGTCGATCAGGTTGTTGATGAAATCGCGGTCCTTCATGACGTAGAGCTGGAACCAGAAGGGCCGCGCGGTGACGGAGGCGACGTCTTCGATAGAGCAGATGCTCATCGTAGAGAGCGTGAAGGGGACACCAAATTCTTCCGCAGCTTTGGCGGCGAGCATTTCGCCATCGGCATGCTGCATGCCCGTGAGACCCGTTGGAGAAAGCGCGACCGGCATAGACACGTTTTCACCGATCATCTTCGTTGCCAGCGACCGGTCCGTCATATCGACCAGGACACGCTGGCGCAGCTTGATCTTGGCAAAATCATCTTCATTTGCGCGGTACGTGCTTTCGGTCCATGCGCCACTGTCTGCATAATCGAAGAACATTTTTGGCACGCGGCGCCGTGCCTGTTTCTTCAAGTCAGCAATGGTCAGTGGTTTGCTCATGGATGAAGCCTTCAAATCTGAATAACATCTTCAACTACCATGGGAGTGTGATTGGGGACATCGGAATTGTCACATTGTGTCTTCAAAACGCGTCAAATATTCGCTCAGCAGAGACCTCGTCGCTCTTCGGTTGTGTGCATCGAGGAAACGTCGTTAAAAGCAAACTTTTGCCACAAAATTTATTTTACGTTTTCCGATTGATAAGTGCCGGTAATTCTATCGAGAGTAGATTTTAACAAGATCGACTGGAGCTGTTGATGATTACAGTTTATTTTTGGGCACCAGATATGTCTCGCAATAACATTGGTCATATCTCACTTTCTATTGGTGCAGGGCAAGGCAAGGGTCTTGAGCGATATGTGAGCTGGTGGCCCGGTGCCGGTGACAAAGAGACGTTTGTGGGTAAGCCGATATCCTCGCGAACATATGACGGCGATGTAACAGCTGAGGGAGGTTCTCCCACTGCCACGTTGTCAATCTCCGGCCTCGATGAAGCGCAGATGAAGCGTGCGTGGGATAACATGCTCGCCAATAACCCACGCTATTTAGTGTACCGAAAAAACTGTGCTTGGACTGTCAAAAGTATCCTAGACGTCGGGACGGGTTACGATCTTGGTGCCGCCGCTTCCGATTTTATCAATTTGCGGGTGTCTGGTGGTGTGTGGACGCCAAGAACGGTGTTCGAGTATGCCAGGCTGCTGAAAAGTCGCTATGACAGCAAGGCCAGGAAGTTCGAAAACGCGACGAATGATGCTTACAATCTGCGGATCAGCTAGCGTCTCCCGCCTATTTTTAGACTGTCTTAAATAAAAAATGGGCGGCCAAAGCCGCCCATTTTGGTCGCTCTGAGTTTTAAGCTCAAAACTCTTCCCAGGTATCCTGCGCGACGGCCGCGGACGAACCGCCACCGAAGGCGCCTGCGATCTTGCGACCCAGCGCGCGTGCTGGAGACGGTGCTGGCCTGGAGGCGTTGGATGCAGCCCGGACAGGTGCCGCCGACGGCATTGCCCGACTAGCGCCCTCACCATTTCCGAGATTGAAGCGGGATAGCAACTGGTTGAGTGAGGCCGCTTCCTTGGCAAGGCTGTGGCTGGCTGCTGTCGATTGTTCGACCATGGCGGCGTTCTGCTGTGTGCCCTGGTCCATGGTGTTGACGGCCGTGTTGATCTCCTGAAGTCCGACCGACTGTTCACGCGACGATTCGACGATGGCGGTGATGTGACGGTTGATTTCCTGAACTTCGGTAACGATGACTTCGAGTGCCTTGCCGGTTTCACCCACGAGGGTAACGCCAGAACGAACATGCTCGCCAGATGTCGTGATCAGGGCCTTGATTTCCTTCGCGGCCTTTGCAGACCGTTGCGCCAATTCACGCACTTCCTGCGCGACGACGGCAAAACCCTTACCGGCTTCACCGGCACGTGCGGCTTCCACACCTGCGTTCAGGGCCAGAAGGTTGGTCTGGAACGCAATTTCATCGATAACGGAGATGATGCTGGTGATCTCGCCAGATGAGCGTTCGATCTCGTTCATGGCGGTCACGGCCTGACGCACGACGTTGCCTGACTTTTCGGCACCATCGCGGGCTTTCGCTACGAGATGTCCGACTTCTTCGGCGCGGCTGCTGCTATCCTTCACCGTCGTTGTGATTTCCTCCAGAGCGGCGGCCGTTTCTTCGACGGACGCTGCCTGCTGTTCGGTGCGCTTGGACAGATCGTCGGCAGCTGAGCGGATTTCATTGGCACCGGCATCGATACCCCGAGCGTTTTCGCCAACCGCGCGCAGGGCGTCGTTGAGGTTATTGACAGATCCATTGAAGTTCGAACGCAAAGTATCGAGATGTGCCACGAAGGGCGTATCGATGCGGTATGCGACGTCGCCATCCGCCAGACGACCAAGACCTTTGGCCAGTTGATCGACGGCAAATGCTGTATCGGCTGCTTCCTGTGCCTTTTGGGCTTCGCGTTCGATGCGTTCCTTTTCGGACATGCTTCGATTTGCATCGGCCTCGGCTTCCATGCGGATGCGTTCCATCGCGTTCTCACGGAACACGGAAACCGCTTTCGCCATCTGGCCCACTTCATCGTTGCGATCCTGGCCTTCGACGGCTTCAGCCGTCTGCCCTTCTGCAAGCGTCATCATGCGTTCGCGCAGGTTCGCGATCGGTGTGGTAATGCCCTTGGCGGCAACAACCAATGAGGCGATGATGCCAAGTGCGAATGTGACACCGACAATTGTCAGAGACCACAGAATCGTTGTGTTCGTCTGGTCTGAAAGTGCGTCGCTTCCAGCAGTGACATTTTTCAGAACTGTGTCGAGGAATTGTGCCGCATCTGCTGCCAGCGGGACGATCAAATCGTCAGCCTTTGCCAGCAAAGCCTTCGCAGGCTCATCCTGATCAAGCTGGCCAAGCCTCACAGCCTCATCCGTCAAGCCAATGACAACTTTTGACCGGGAAATGAAATAAAGTCGTCGATCGCGGGCTTTTGGTCAGGAAGGAGCTGAGCGGTGGTCTGCAGCCGGTCAAAAAGCTTGGTCTTGCTATCAATGTAAAGAGCCAATGCCCTCTTCGTGCCGGGATCTTCGCTGGCATACACTAGCGTCTGATAAGCGGCGTAGGCTGTAGCAGCCAGATTTCTATTGGCGCGCGCCATTGCCGTTGCACCAGTCGTGTCGTTGGCAATAAAATCACTGTAGCTGGCGTCGGCATCTTTAAAGCTGTGTGACATGAAGGCGGTTGCGCTCAGCCCGACAACACATAAGGGAAGAACAAGAGAAAGTATTTTTGTGCGGATGCTCGCGTTTTTCAGAAATGACATATTTCCTCACGATTGATGTAGGGCGGCGAACACGGTGCATCTGAAGGGCGCGACATGGGACGCCGTCCACCAAGCGGTTTCAGAAGAACGTTCATTCGGTATTGGAGCTTCATCACAGAAAGGGCGTGCCGTCATGGCCGCTGGGGGATGTCTGTGATGCGGATATTAGATTATTATGGTTTAAATATAAGTAAATCTCGATTGACCGGTTGTGCTATTTTACGGTTTTCCTAAAATCAAAGGAAGCCTTTTGCCGCTATACCTGAAATATAAGTTTCGATCACCGTGCGGTCATCTCCCATGGTCAGTATAAGAAACAGCTCTTCCGGGAGGCTTCTAACGACTTCCATCTTCAACGCCATTGCTGGTGTTGAAGATGCGTTCATCACGGCGATATCCGCATCTGTGCCCACGTCGAGAGTGCCGATCTTGTCGACCATGGACAGCGCTTCGGCATTTCCCCGCGTCATCAGATACCAGCTTTCCAGCGGATTCAGTCGTTCTCCAAGCAGTTGCTGAATTTTGTAGGCCTCATCCATGGTCCGCAGCATGGAATAGCTCGATCCGCCGCCAATATCGGTTGCCACGGCAATGCGCACGGGCTTTTCGCGGCGTTGGAGTTTCTTCATCGGAAACAGTCCAGAGCCGATGAACAGGTTTGATGTCGGGCAATGAACCGCGACGGCACCCGTTTCAGAGAGTACGTCGGCCTCGCGATCTGATAGGTGAATGGCATGACCCAGCAGGGTCTTGTTTCCCATCAGGCCGTAACGAACGTAGATATCTGTGTAATCGATGGCGTCAGGATAGAGTTCGCAGGTGTATTTGATCTCATCCAGATTCTCGGAGAGGTGTGTTTGAATGAACAGGTCGGGGAATTCCTGCGCCAGTGCCTGCGCTGCCTCCATCTGTTTGGGCGTGGAGGTGATGGCAAAGCGCGGTGTGATGGCCACATGGTTGCGGCCCCTGCCATGCCAGTCGGCAATCACCTGACGGGTTTCGTCATAACCAAGCTCCGGCGTGTCTAGGAGACCCTGCGGCGCGTTACGGTCCATCATGACCTTGCCGCCGACCATCAGCATGTTACGCTTCATGGCCTCCGCGAAAAAGGCGTCTGCCGAGGCCTTGTGCACGGAGCAATAAGCAACCGCCGTGGTGGTGCCGTGGCGGATCAGTTCATCGTAGAAATGCGTGGCGATGCGCGTTGCGTGCGCGCTTTCCACAAAACGGCATTCCTCGGGAAATGTGTAGGTGTCCAGCCATTCCAGCAGATTGGCGGCGTAGGATCCGATGACCTGCATCTGCGGAAAATGCATGTGCATATCGATCAGACCCGGTACGATGAGGTGAGGGCGATGATCTGTTTCTTCCACACCCTCGGGTGCCCGAGCTAGAATATCTCTATACTCGCCGATGGCGCTGATCTTGCCATCCTCGATCAAAAGACCACCGTCTTCGATATAGAGATAGCTTTCCGTATCATCGATGGCGTTTGGTGCGCGGTTGAAGCTGAGAAGTCGTCCGCGCAGCAGAAGCATGCTCATTCCGTTTTTCCTTGGGACACGGCGCTTTCATACCAAGCGGTCAGCACCTTGCGCTCTTGCGGCGTGATCGCCGTGATGTTGCCGGGCGGCATGGCATGGCTGCGGCCCGCCTGTAAATAGATTTCCCGCGCATGGGCTGCAATTTGCGCATCGGTTTCGAGTTTTACCGATTTCGGCGTGAACGTCACGCCCTCCCACACGGGCTCTGCCGCATGGCACATGGAACAGCGGCTTTGGACGACGTCGCGTGCCGAAGCAAAATGGACATTGGCCGCAAAAAGCTGCTGTGTTGGAGAAAGCATGGCCGCTTTCTGCTCCTGTTCGCCGGTCAGGATTTTCGGCACGGTGGAGAGCCACATGATGACGATGAAGATCAGCGCAGTCACCAGCCACGTCCATGTTGGCCTGCCCGTGCGGGCATGGGTCGTGTTGAACCAGTGGCGGATGGTGACGCCCATCAGGAACACGAGGGCTGCTATGACCCAGTTGAACTGCGTGGCGAAGGCCAGCGGATAATGGTTCGACAGCATGAAGAAGATAACGGGTAGCGTCAGATAGTTGTTGTGCAGCGAGCGCTGCTTGGCGATGCGGCCATATTTCGGGTCCGGCGTACGACCCGCAATCAGGTCGGCCACGACAATCTTCTGGTTGGGAATGATGATCATGAAGACGTTGGCCGACATGATGGTGGCGGTGAACGCGCCAAGATGCAGGAAGGCCGCGCGACCCGTGAATATCTGCGTGTAGCCCCAGGCCATGCCAACCAACGCAATATACAAGACTGCCATCAGGCCCCAGGTATTGTTGCCGATGGGCGATTTGCACAGCAGGTCGTAAAACACCCAGCCGATGGCGAGCGATGCCAGAGACAGGCCGATCGCCTGAAACTGCGTCAGTGCGAGCACGGAATGGTCGATGAGAAACAGGTCTGCGCCACCATAATAGACGATGCACAGCATGGCAAAGCCGGAGAGCCATGTGGCGTAACTTTCCCATTTGAACCATGTCAGGTGTTCCGGCATCTGCGCGGGCGCCACCAGATATTTCTGGATGTGATAGAAACCGCCGCCATGCACCTGCCACTCTTCGCCATAGGCGCCGGGCGGCAAATGCGCTCGTTTTACCAAACCCAGATCGAGCGCGATGAAATAGAAGGACGAGCCGATCCAGGCGATGGCGGTAATAACGTGCAACCAGCGGACGGCAAAAGCCATCCATTCCCACGCAATGGCGTATTCGTACATTCTGTTCCCCTGCTTTGCATCGCACTGTGCGAAATATTTACCGATCAGAAAAGGGGCGATGTGCGAAACGCGCAGATATTCTTGCCTTAAGTCAGGCTTCTGTTGGAAACTCCTCCTGCATCCACTCCGTGAAGGCCTTGATTTTGGTCACGTTGCGGCTTGCCTCACTGTGAACGATCCAATAATCATGGCCATCATTGCAAACGAGGTCGAAGGGCTGGAGCAGGCGACCGGACGCAATGTCGTCCGCAAAATGAACGGGATTGACGATGGCTACGCCGTGACCTGCAATTGCGGCTTGCGCTTCCAGGTTCTGGATGCCGAAGTCGCTGCCGGTGCGCTTGTCGAGATCCGTTTCTGTCACACCCGCTTCGGCGAACCAGTGTTTCCACCAGCGGTCGTTCGGGCTGATGATTGGCAGTTTGAGAATGTCACTCGGGTCCTTGAGCCCGCCGATGGTCGCCGCGAGCTTCGGGCTGACGACGGGTGCAAAATCCAGCCGCATGATGCGGCGTCCGGTGAGCCCCGGCCAATCACCTTTTCCCCAGCGAATGCCGATATCGACATTGGTGCGCGAGAAATCCACGATCTCGTTCGTCAATGCCAGTTGCACGGAAATCTTGGGATGTCTGGCTTGAAAGACGCCCAGCCGTCGGGCCAGCCATTGATGCGCAAATGTCGTGGTGCAGGAAATGATGAGCACATCCGCCGTTCTGGTGCGTGCCTCGTCAAGCGCTGTCGCCAAGATGGCAAAGGCCTGTGAGGCCCGGCCCGCCAGCAACTCGCCCGTCTGGGTCAGGGCCACCTGCCGTGGCTTGCGCAGGAACAGCGGCGCACCGATGAAGTCTTCCAGCAGTTTGATCTGGTAACTCACCGCCGTCTGCGTCATGCCAAGCTCATCGCCAGCCTTGGTGAAGCTTAAGTGACGGGCAGCACTTTCCAACACGCGCATGGCATTCAAGGGGACGTTGCGAGACAGCTTCATGGATAAGTTCTCTTTATCCATTCGGTCGGAAGTTTCATTGGTTTTTCCATAAAAACAGGAGCATTTCTCTCTCATAGCATCAATAGAGCTTTGGAGAAATGATATGGGTTCAGTCGCGTTCAGCGTCTGGCTGCGGCCTTTCGCGTGGTTATGGGGTGCAGACTGGTTTTCCCCCAGCACGATACAACAGGATGGCCTTCAGGAAGATGAACTGCAAGATCATCTCAAGCGTGATCTTGGCCTGCTGGACGGTCGCGATCAGATAGGGCCGGGGCGGGTGCGGCAAAGCGATGAATTGCGTGAAGCACTTCGGCAGATGCCAAGGCCGCTATGACGGCGGGGCGTTTGTCCCTGACCGCTTGCCCACCGATGGGCAGGACCAGTCGCCCAGGCATCGAAGCTTGTCCACCTTCGCGTTCCAGCCAATGCGCGAAGGTGGCACGCTTGGTCTTGGAGCCGATCATGCCGACATAGGAAAGATCGGAGCGGGCGAGGGCTTCTTTCGCGATCAGAAAATCCAGCGCGTGGTCATGGGTGACGATGAGGACCGCACCACCGCGCGGAATGTCCTTGACCCTGGCCTCCGGCATGGGTGTCAGATGTGCCGAGATCGATGACGGCAACCCGTCAAGCTCTTCGCGCCGCGTCTCGATGACGGTGATGGACAGCGGAAGCAGAACCAGCACCTGCGCCAGGGCCTTGCCCACATGGCCTGCGCCAAAGATGAAGACGGCGGGCTGTGACTGATGCTCCCGCGCCAACCGGTCCTTCAGTTCGCCCGATATCGCAGGTGTCACCGCGGTGAATGTCAGCAATGTGCGCCCGCCGCAGCACTGGCCGATTTCGGGGCCAAGCGGAATATCCAGTGTCTGCTGCCGGGTCTTTCCCTGCAGCATCGCGCGGGCATGATCGATCGCCATATATTCGAACTGCCCACCGCCAATGGTTTCCCAGATGCCGTGTTGGGAGACCAGCATGAAGGTGCCCGCCTCACGCGGAGACGAGCCTTTCACGGAGGTGATTTCGACGAGGATGGCATCGCCTGCTTGCTCTATGAAGTCTGTCAGGAAGGCAATGGTCATGCGATCGCCCTCACACCCTCTTCAACCGCTCCACCGCCATCAACACCCGCTCCGGCGTTGCTGGCGCGTCCAGCCGTGGGCAGACCTTATAGTCTGCAACGCTCGCCACCGCCATCGACAGCGCTTCGAGAACGGAGATGGCCAGCATGAAGGGCGGCTCGCCGACGGCTTTGGAGCGGCCGATAGTGGGTTCGGCGTTTTCGGCCCATTCCGCCAGTTTGACGTTGAAGATTTTCGGGCGGTCGGAGGCGAGCGGAATCTTGTAGGTAGAGGGAGCATGGGTCCGAAGACGACCCTTGGCGTCCCACCACAATTCCTCTGTCGTCAGCCAGCCCATGCCTTGCACGAAGGCACCTTCGATCTGGCCGATATCGATGGCCGGGTTCAGCGACTTGCCGACATCGTGAAGAATGTCGGTGCGCTCCATCATATATTCGCCGGTCAGCGTATCGATGGAGACTTCCGAGACCGCTGCACCATAGGCGAAGTAATAGAAGGGCGTGCCTTTGCCTGCGGCTCGGTCCCAATGGATTTTGGGTGTCTTGTAAAAGCCTGCTGCCGATAATTGAACGCGGGCAAAATATGCCTGCTTGATGAAGTCGTTAAAAGCGAGTTCTTCCGTCCCAACCCGAATGCGGTTTGGGAGAAATATGACGTCGCCTTCGCCCACATTCCATTTTTCCATCGCAAATTTGATCAGCCGTTCCTTGATTTGGCGCGCTGCGTCATAAGCGGCCATACCATTCAGATCTGTGCCGGAGGACGCAGCCGTCGCGGATGTATTCGGCACCTTGCCCGTTGTGGTCGCAGTGATCTTGACCCTGTCGATATCCACCTGAAAAGCATCTGCGACGACCTGAGCGACCTTGGTGTAGAGGCCTTGGCCCATCTCGGTGCCGCCATGGTTCAGGTGGATCGAGCCATCATTGTAGACGTGGACCAGCGCACCCGCCTGATTGAAGGCTGTCATGGTGAAGGAGATGCCGAACTTTACGGGTGTCAGCGCAATGCCTTTGCGGATGATCGGGCTGGTCTCGTTGAAATCGATGATCGCCTGTCGCCGTGCCTGATAGTCGCTGGAGGTTTCCAGTTCTTCCACGACACGGGCGACGATGTTGTCTTCGACTTCCTGATGATAAGGGGTGGTCGTTCGCCCAGACGCCTGCTGGCCGTAGAAGTTGAGCTTGCGGATTTCCAGCGGGTCTTTGCCCACCGCATAGGCGATTTCCTCGATGAAGCGTTCTGCACCCAGCATGCCCTGGGGGCCGCCGAAGCCGCGGAAGGCGGTGTTGGAAACCGTATGCGTTTTCAAAGGCTTGGATTGTAGTTTTACGTGCGGATAGAAATAGCTGGAATCCGCATGGAAAAGCGCGCGGTCCGTGACCGGCCCTGACAGGTCTGAAGAGAAGCCGCAGCGGGCGGCATAGGTCGCGTCCACCGCGTGAATGCGGCCTTCTTCATCGAAACCCAGTTCGTAATCGACTCGGAAGTCGTGCCGCTTGCCGGTGGCGGTCATGTCCTCATCGCGGTCGGGACGCATTTTGACGGCGCGGTTCAGTCTCTTGGCGGCGATGGCGCAGAGTGCTGCAAACTGGTTGCCCTGCGTCTCCTTGCCGCCGAATCCGCCTCCCATGCGCCGCACCTGCACGGTGACGGCGTTGGATGGCACCTGCAGAATATGACTGACAATGTGCTGGATTTCGCTGGGATGCTGGGTGGAACTCCACACCGTTACTTCATCGTCTTCACCGGGTACGGCCATCGCGATGTGGCCTTCCAGATAGAAATGCTCCTGTCCACCGATACGCATCGTTCCGGTCAGTCGACGCGGTGCGACGTCCATCTCCAGTTCGGCTTCGCCACGCTGCAAAACCATGCCGGGTGTCACCAGCGGCTCACCGTTTTCCATGGCGCCGTCTATGTCGCTCCAGTGCGATAAATCATTGTAGGTGATTTTCGCCTTGCGCGCTGCCTTGCGGGCGATGTCGCGGGTTTCGGCAAAGACGGCAAAGATCGGCTGGCCGTGAAATTGCACTAGTTTTTCAGTCAGCAACGGCTCATCGTGACGTCCGCCGGACGAGACATCGTTCTCGCCGGGCACATCCTTGCCCGTCATCACCCAAAGGACGCCGGGCGTAGCTGCCACCTCGGAGAGATCCATGGAGACGATTTCGGCATGGGCGCGGTCTGCCATGCCGATGGCGCCATGGATCATGCCCGCTGGTTCGGGAATATCATCGATATATTCGGCACTTCCCGTGACATGCTTGTGCGCTGAATCATGTCGGAGCGATCCATGCATCTTGCCATCAATGACGGTTTTGGTGCGTTCGAACGTGTTGGTGTCCATGGCTCAGGCCTCCGCCAGCTCGAAGCGCTGCAATTCCTGGCGCTCGCCGGATGTTTCTAGGAAAAACCGCGTCAGCAGGTTCTTCGCCGTCAGTGTTCGATACTCTGCCGTCGCGCGCCAGTCCGTCAGCGGTTTGAAATCCTCATCGATCGCTTCACGCGCCGCCTCTATGGTTTCCATGTTCCAAGGCTTGCCCCGCAGCACGTCCTCCAGCTTTGCCGCCCGCTTCGGCGTTGCCGCCATGCCGCCAAAGGCGACACGGATCTCTTCAACTGCGCCTGCGGGGTCAAGCTTCAGATGATAGGCCGCACACAGTGCCGAGATATCCTCGTCGCGGCGCTTGGAAATTTTGTAGATCGCATAATGTGCATCCGGCGCCGGGATGGGCACGAAAATTTTCTCCACGAATTCGCCGGCGAAACGGTCCTGCTTGCCATAGTCGATGAAGTATTTTTCGAGCGGTATCGTCCTGCTACCAGACGAGGATCGCAGGGTGAGTGTCGCGTCCAGCGCAATCAGGGCAGGCGGTGTGTCGCCGATAGGAGAGCCGTTGGCGATGTTGCCGCCGATCGTTCCCATGTTGCGCACCTGCTGGCCGCCGATACGGTCGATCAGGCGGGCGAAGGGCGGAATATGCTTTGCCAGAACGGTGAAGGCATGGGCGTAAGTGACGCCAGAGCCTATCGAAATTCCGCCATTCTCGATCTGGATGGATTGCAGCTCGCTCAAGTGATTGATGAAGATGACAGGAGTCAGGGACCGCATCTGCTTCGTCACCCACAGGCCGACATCGGTCGAACCCGCCACGATGGTTGCTTTGGGTTCGGCAGAATAGGCGCTCGCAAATTCTGTGAGGTTTGAGGGAATGATCGCGCGACAGTCCCCCTTGCTGACCGTTATCGTCTCGTTCATCGGGATGGCCCAGAGGCGGGACATGATGCTGGACCGGTCCCGCTCTATCGGATCGAACAGCGTGCTGGGCCTGGCTGCCGTCACGCTTTCGGCGGCGCGAATGATCGGCTCATAGCCGGTGCAGCGACAGAGATTGCCCTGCAAGGCTTTCTCGATGTCTGCGCGCGATGGCTTGTCGCTGGTCAGCCAGAGGCCATAAAGCGACATGACGAAGCCGGGCGTGCAAAAGCCGCATTGTGAGCCGTGGTAATCCACCATTGCTTGTTGTACGGGGTGCAGAACGCCATCCCTGCCAGCCAGATGCTCGATGGTCACGATGTGGGTGCCGTGCAGGGAACCCATGAAGCGAATGCAGGCATTGACGGTTTCATAGCGCAACGATCCGTCCATCAGCCGTCCGACCAGCACTGTGCATGCGCCGCAGTCGCCTTCGGCGCAGCCTTCCTTTGTGCCAGTCAGTCTTTTTTGCAGCCTCAGATAATCGAGCAGCGTCTCCGTCGGGCCAAAATCCCGGATGGAAACGGTCTCGTTATTGAGGATGAAGCTGATTGCGTCTTTCATGCCATGCCTTCGTATGCGTTCTATTTATTGGGCGGTCCAGCCGCCATCGATGGATATGTGCGTACCGGTTATCTGCTTGGCTGCATCGCTGGCCAGGAAAATCGCGGTTGCGGCGATATCCGCCGCTTTGACGAACTCCTTGGTCGCTTGCAGTCGCAACAGAACATCGTTCTTGACCTCGTCTTCGCTGATGCCGCGTGCCTTGGCCGTGTCGGGTATCTGCTTTTCCAAGAGGGATGTCAGGACATAGCCTGGGCAGATGGCGTTGACGGTGATGCCTGTCTCCGCAAGTTCCAGCGCTGCGGATTTCGTCAGGCCGATGATACCATGTTTTGCCGCCACATAGGCAGATTTATAAGGTGACGCGACAAGACCATGGGCTGAGGCAATATTGATGATGCGGCCTTTTCCGGCCGCCTTCATCAGCGGAATGACCGCGTGCATGGTGTGGAAGGAACTGGTCAGATTGATGGCGATGATCTGGTTCCATTTCTCCGTCGGAAACTCCTCTAACGGCGCGACGTGCTGGACGCCGGCGTTGTTGATGAGGATGTCCACGGAGCCGAGCTTCTCATTTGCCGTCTTTATCAGATCGGCAATTTCATCCGGCTTGGTCATGTCGGCCGGGTGGTAGAGGACACGGGTACCGCTCTCGGCCTCCATGAGAAGGCGGGTGTCTTCAATCTCATGCTCCAGGCCAAAGCCGTTCAGCATGATGTTGCAGCCATCATTGGCGAAGGCGCGCGCTATGGCCAGACCAATGCCACTGGTTGAGCCTGTTACAATTACGGTCCGATGCATGCGTTCCCCT
Organism: Rhizobium skierniewicense Ch11; assembly: GCF_023757665.1. Classification (NCBI taxonomy): domain Bacteria; kingdom Pseudomonadati; phylum Pseudomonadota; class Alphaproteobacteria; order Hyphomicrobiales; family Rhizobiaceae; genus Rhizobium; species Rhizobium skierniewicense. The sequence goes on along the minus strand of NZ_RXPG01000021.1, from coordinate 378,706 downwards.
TTTTATCCAACGTTGCAACGATTTACATCAGGTTATGCTTAAAGCGGGGGAGCTGGCAATCGGATTTCACATGAGGATGCACAGACCGTGGCTTGACATTGGGGGCTGCGCATATTGTGTTGCGCCACATTGATTTCCGGGAGGCATGCATGGGCGGTTATATCCTCGCCATCGACCAAGGTACGACATCCACACGCGCCATCGTTTTCGATGGCGCCATGCAGGTGGCTGGAACGGGGCAAAAGGAGTTTCGGCAGATATTCCCTGATTCAGGCTGGGTGGAACATGACCCGGAAGAAATCTGGGAAAGCGTTGTCTGGTCGATCAAACAGGCGCTCGAAAAAGCCAATCTGAAAGCCTCCGACATTGCCGCTATCGGTATCACCAATCAGCGCGAAACCACGCTGCTGTGGGAGCGAGACACCGGAAAACCATTGCACAACGCCATCGTCTGGCAGGATCGGCGGACAGCAAAGCTGTGCGAAAAGCTGAAAAAAGAAGGGCACGAGAAGGTTTTCGTCAAGAAAACCGGCCTGCTGCTGGATCCATATTTCTCCGGCACCAAGCTGTCGTGGTTGCTGTCCAAGGTCAAGGGCGCGCGCAAACGGGCGGAAAAGGGTGAGCTTTGCTTCGGCACTGTCGACACCTTCCTCATCTGGCGGCTAACCGGCGGAAAATCCTTCGTGACGGATGCCACCAACGCGTCACGCACGCTGATGTTCAACATCGAGAAGAATGTGTGGGACAAGCAACTTCTCGACATTCTCGATGTGCCACCCTCCGTTTTGCCAGAGGTCCTGGATTGTGCTGCCGAATTCGGCGTGGCGGATGAAGAGCTCTTCGGTGCGCCCATCCCCATCCTCGGCGTTGCGGGCGACCAGCATGCCGCCGTTATCGGTCAGGCGTGTTTCGAACCCGGCATGCTGAAATCCACCTATGGCACCGGCTGCTTTGCTCTTCTCAACACGGGTAAGGATATGGTTCGATCCAAGAACCGACTGTTGACGACCATTGCTTATCGTCTGGATGGCAAAACGACCTATGCGCTGGAAGGCTCGATCTTCGTGGCCGGCGCTGCCGTGCAATGGCTGCGCGACGGGTTGAAGGTTATCGGCTCGGCATCGGAAACCGGTGTACTTGCCGATCAGGCCGATCCCTCGCAAGATGTGTATCTGGTTCCGGCCTTTGTTGGTCTTGGTGCACCCTGGTGGGATGCCGACGCTCGTGGCGCGATGTTTGGGTTGACGCGCGGAACCGGTCCTGCCGAATTTGCGCGCGCCGCCCTCGAAGCCGTCTGCTATCAGACTGGCGATCTCCTGGATGCCATGCACAAGGACTGGAAGAACGCCAATGGCGACACGGTCTTGCGTGTGGATGGCGGCATGGTTGCGTCAGACTGGACGATGCAGCGTTTGTCCGACCTGATCGATGCGCCTGTGGACCGACCGGTTATTCTGGAAACAACGGCACTTGGCGCCGCATGGCTCGCGGGCAGCAAAGCGGGCGTATGGCCTGACATAAAGGCGTTTTCGGACGCCTGGTCACGGGACAGGCGCTTCGAGCCGCAGATGGAGGACGAAACCCGCGAACGTAAGATCAAGGGGTGGCGCAATGCCGTTCGGCGCACGCTCAGCCAGGGTTGATCATCTCAATTATAGTTATTGCTAAAATGCGCTATGGTGTCCGCGTTTCAAGGGATAGGGACAGCGGATGTCAAATACATCACAGCATGAATTGTCATTGAGCCGCATTATCAAAGCACCGGCAGAGCGGGTTTTTCAGGCATGGACGGACCCGGACTTGCTCGTTCAATGGTGGGCACCGGTGCCGTACCGCACGTCGCAGGCCGTGATAGACCTGCGCCCAGGCGGCGCCTTCAACACCACCATGCATGCGCCGACGGGAGAGGTGTATGATAATTTCGGTGTTTTTCTGGATGTCGTCACCAACCAGCGGCTGATCTTTACCGATGCGTTTCGCGAGGGTTGGGTGCCTGGAGACCGTCCCTTCATGACGGGCCACATCACATTCCAGGATGCCGGTAGCGGCACGACCAAATACACGGCGCGCGCACTGCACTGGACAGCGGAAGACAAGAAAACGCATGAAGATATGGGTTTCAACGAAGGTTGGAACGCTGCCGCCGATCAAATGGAAGCCCTGTTGCAGCGCTCGTAAAATCCATCAGGTCGCTACGCATTGAAATCAACCGTTGTCGCCAAACGGTTGATTTCTGATTCTCTTTCGAGGTTGCGCATAGCGGTTTTATCGAACGGTCCGTTCCAGATTTTAGATTTGCCTCTGGGTTTTTCTGACCCTATCTCTCAACAAACATCATTGAGGAATATCGCATGGAGCTGGGGCTTTACACATTTGCGGATGTCGATCCGAACGCCGTTGACGGCAAAGGTGCGGAAGGTGCGCGCCGGTTGAAAGACCTTCTGGAGGAAATCGAGCTCGCCGATCAGGTGGGGCTGGATGTCTTCGGTCTTGGCGAACATCACCGCCCGGATTACGCGATTTCCTCACCGTCCACGGTCTTGGCCGCTGCTGCTGTTAAAACCAAAAACATCAGGCTGACCAGCGCCGTTTCCGTGCTGAGTTCCGATGATCCGATCCGCGTCTTTCAGCAATTTGCGACCGTCGATCTTCTGTCCAATGGTCGCGCCGAAATCATGGCAGGTCGTGGCTCCTTCATCGAGTCCTATCCTTTGTTCGGCTATAATCTTGAGGACTACGACGAACTGTTCAGCGAAAAACTGGATCTGCTTCTGGCGCTTCGGGAAAAAGAAATCGTCACATGGTCTGGCACCAAGCACCCGCCCATCCACGGACGTGGCGTTTATCCGCGGCCTTTGCAGGAGCACCTGCCGGTCTGGATCGCCGTTGGCGGCACACCACAATCGGTTGCGCGGGCAGGGGCGATGGGCTTGCCCGTTGCTCTGGCGATCATCGGTGGCGAATACAGGCGTTATGCGCCGCTGTTCGATCTTTACCGCGAAGCCGCGCGGCGCGCAGGACAGGATGCCGCGAAACAGAAAACCAGCATCAACGTGCATGGCTTCATCGCCGATACGACCGACAAGGCTGCTGACCAGTTCTACGGTCCGCAGGCCGAGGTTATGAACCGCATCGGTCGCGAGCGCGGCTGGGGGCCGACCAATCGAGGACAGTATGATGTGGCGCGTGGGCCAGAGGGCAATCTGTTTCTGGGTGAGCCTGAACTGGTGGCGGAAAAAATCATCAAGGCGCACGGCGTTTTCAAAAACGATCGGTTCCTGTTGCAGATGGCGATTGGCCTGATGCCACATCAGCAGATCATGCGCGGTATCGAGCTCTACGGCACCAAAGTCGCCCCGATCGTCAGAAAAGAATTGACTGGCAGAGCCGATAGCGCGAAAGCCACGGCCTGAAAAACACGACGGAACGATCATGGTTATTTCCACCGAAGAAGAACTTGCGAAGCTGAAAGATATCGGCCGCATTTGCGGATTGGCGATGCAGAGCATGGCCGATGCGATGGAGCCGGGCATGACGACGCTGGAAATGGATATGATCGGCCGCAAGGTTCTGGAAGACAATGGCGCTCAATCCGCACCGGAGTTCTGTTACCAGTTTCCCGGTGCCACCTGCATCAGCGTCAATGAAGAGGTGGCGCATGGCATTCCCGGCGCTCGCATCATCAAGGCGGGCGATCTCGTCAATATCGACGTATCAGCGGTGAAAGACGGATTTTTCGGCGATACCGGCTCCTCCTTTGCCGTGCCCCCCGTCAGACGAGACATCGAGCGACTGTGCCGCGACGGCAAGCGTGCCATGTGGACGGGCTTGCAGCAGATCAAATCTGGTCGTCCGCTGGCAGATATCGGCAACGCGATTGGAGCATTCGCCAAAAAAAATCGCTATACGCTGATTACCAACCTCGCCAGCCACGGTATTGGCCGTTCTCTCCACGAAGAGCCGACCGAACTGGCCACGTGGCCCGACAAGGATGAAACCCGCATCATGACCGAAGGCATGGTGTTTACAGTGGAGCCGTTCCTGTCCATGGGTGCCTATTGGGCGGAAGACGGCGACGACGATCCATGGACGCTGTTCAGCGATCCGAGCGCGCCGACCGTGCAGTTCGAGCATACCGTCGTCGCGACCAAAAACGGCCCGTTGATCCTCACGCTTTCCGAGTAATTTTCGGCGTTTGCAGGCTGGCGTTAAGTAAAGGCTTGGTCATGTATGGCGGCAAAATCGATGATCTGCCTTACATCTTCGTAAGTTAGCGCTTGCCGCATTGCTGTGCACAAAATTCTGGCCTAGTTTCCCGCCAAACTGCTTCGCCAATAATGGCTGACCTCCCAACTCGCGAGAGTTTGTACCGTGTTTCATTCCTTCTTCCCAAAACCCAAACTCTTCTTCACGTCCGCTGTGATCTGGTCTCTCCTCATGATCGGTCTTTGGTATGCGGGCGCTAGAGATTGGGGCAATTCCATCGGCCTACCTGCTTTGCCTGAGGGGCAGCAGCCCCCAACTGGCGTTTCCGTTTTCTGGTCCACGCCGTTTCTCTGGTTCTATCTCTACTACGCAGTTGCGGTCGGATTTTTCTCGGCTTTCTGGTTCGTCTACAGCCCGCACCGGTGGCAGAACTGGTCCATTCTGGGCTCTGCGTTGATCATTTTCACGACCTATTTTTCCGTTCAGGTCAGCGTCGCCATGAACGCGTGGTACGGCCCTTATTACGACCTTGTCCAGCAGGCATTAGCGAAGACGGCTCCGGTAACCGCTGAACAGCTCTATATGGGGCTTGTCGGTGTTAGCGGCATTCTGTTTTTCGCCATCACCATCGGTGTCCTCAATCTGTTTTTCGTCAGCCACTATATCTTCCGTTGGCGCACCGCGATGAACGAGTTCTACATGGCGAACTGGGATCGTCTGCGGCACATTGAAGGTGCGTCCCAGCGTGTTCAGGAAGACACGATGCGCTTTTCCAGTACGGTTGAGGGTCTGGGCGTCGGTCTGGTGAGGGCTATCATGACCCTCATTGCATTTCTGCCGGTCCTATTCACCTTTTCGGAAACGATCACCGAACTGCCTATCATTGGCGAGATACCTCACGCCTTGGTTTGGGCTGCCATTGTCTGGTCGCTGTTCGGTACGGGTTTTCTGGCGCTCGTCGGCATCAAGCTTCCAGGGCTTGAGTTCCGCAATCAGCGCGTCGAAGCCGCCTACCGGAAAGAACTGGTTTATGGCGAGGATCACGAAGATCGCGCTCGTCCTGCGACCGTTGCAGAACTCTTTTCAAACGTTCGAAAGAATTATTTCCGCCTGTATTTCCACTACATGTACTTTAACGTGGCGCGTATTTTTTATCTTCAGGCCGATAATCTCTACAGCCTCATTGTTCTCATCCCGTCTATCGCTGCCGGGAAGATTACGCTGGGTGTGTTCACGCAGATTGGAAATGTCTTCGATCAAGTGCGTGGCTCGTTCCAGTATCTGATCAATTCCTGGACGACGATTGTTGAGCTCCTATCCATCTACAAGCGTCTGAAAGCCTTCGAAGCGGCCATCGATGACAAGCCATTGCCAGAGATCGACCAGCACTACCTCAAGCGTGAGGCTGAGGATGGCGAGCTGGCGGCGAACAAGCCGACGTGAAGCAAAAAAGGGTGGCCCAGCGCCACCCTTTTTTTATTCGAGATTGAGATTGGGACCTATCCCTCAGACTTCTGCGCACGCCGCGCCTCGATCATCGGCATGGCCTGCGCGTAACTGATGCACGCCACATCGTCTTTCTTGCAGACCTCCCTCAGCAGCCGTTCAAAAGCGTTCCAATAGGCGCCGCCATTCATTTTCACGAAGTGAACGCCGAGTTGTAGAGGCACCCGTTCCCCGTCATACTGCTTATCGAAGGCAGCGCGGAAAGCGCGGTAGGCGCGTTCTTCGAACTCGGCTGATTTAGCCCGGTTTTCGATAGCCATGGAGTGGCGCACGAACAGATTGTAGTCCATGGCGATGATGGGTCTGTCATTGGGACCTTCTGGAATGAGCGGAAGACCGAAATGTTCGATGCCATCTTTCTGGATTGGCCATGCTGGTCCTTTGGTGATGCTGGTCGCGTCATAGACAAAACCATGTTTTTTCTGCGCTATCGTCAGGGCATCGCTTTGCGACAGATAGGGTGCCCGAAAGCCCTTGATGCCGTGGACGAGATCGCGCCAACCCGTGGGCTCCTCGTCTTTCTTGCCAATCATCTGCCAGGCGTTTTCCATCGTGCTGGTAAAAGCCGTGAACTCGGCGTCCCATTGTTCCGCTGTCCAGTTTCCACCATCGAAGTGACCACAGGTATGGTTGGCAATCTCGTGGCCTTCCTGCTTTGCAGCCCAGATGTTGCGTAAGCGTGTCCCCACCTCCTCGATGGATTGTCCGAAGCCGACATTGGATCGACCGGTTTGCTGGCCGGGTCCCCGATAGCTTTTGGCGCTGGTCTTGCGGTCCATCACCAAGGTGCAGGCAAGAAAATAGGTGAAATGTGCACCCACCTCCTTGGCCGTCGCGCGGCTTCGCTCCCACAGCGAATTGTCACCCGCGCCATCGAAGGAGACAATCACCAACTGTTTTGGTCGTTCTGTCGTTTGTGCAAGCGCCGGAATGGCCGCAGACAACGACAGGAGGAGTGTAAGAGTACGAACCATGAAGAACCATTTTTTGAAAAGAAGCATGGCCTTTTGAGATGGTAATAAGGCGAAGCTTTGATTTGGTTCGTAATTTCGGCGGTTTCAACATCAGGGCCACAGCGGCGGGCCACATCAGCGCAAATCGCCGTTGGGATTTGGCCCCGTTTGTTCTAAGCATGTGCAGACCGCACTTCATCTCGATCCTGCGCCATGCTTTAAGGGGCTTTCCATGCTGCTGCTTGTTTTTTCCATTCTGTTGCTTTTGGTCACGCATTCTCTGAGTGTCGTTGCACCTGATTTTCGCGCACGCATGGTTTCGCGTCTGGGTGAAGGGCCTTTTAAAGCTCTCTATTCCCTCGTCAGCATCGCTGCGCTGGCGCTGGTCGCCTATGCGTTCGGGCAGGCACGGCAGGTCACGGGTATTCTCTATTCTCCACCCGTCTGGACGAGCCATATCGCCATCACCTTGATGCTTTTTTCTATGATCTGTCTTGCCGCCAGCCTTTTGCCGGCTGGCCACATCGTTGCCAAGACCAAGCATCCGCTGGTGCTTGCGGTTAAGATTTGGGCGCTGTCGCACCTTCTGGCCAATGGAGAGACATCCTCCGTCATTCTCTTCGTTGCGGTTCTTGCGTGGGGCGTGATCATGCGCATTTCGCTCAAGCGGCGCGCGCGGGCTGGCGAAGTCGTGACCCGTCCCTTCGTTTCTGCGCGTTACGATATTCTGGCGGTGGTGCTGGGCATCGTGTTATGGGCCGCCTTCATCTGGAAGCTGCACGAATGGTTGATCGGCGTTCAGCCCCTTGCAATGTAAGAAAGTGACGTTTTCCCCTTACATATCAGGGAAAATAGGCTAGAAGGCCGTCCAATGATCGTGGTTGGCCTTTTGCATGCCACGGCAAAGCGCTTTGGCATGTCCGCAGACCGAAAGAACGGCAAACGGTTTCGGTGCGGGTAACGGAGAATTCGATGGCGAACGAAAACGACACCTTCATCCGCGAAGTCAACGAGCAGATTCGCTCGGAGCAGATGAGCAATTTCTGGGGACGGTATGGAATTGTCGTTATCGGCGCGGCCGTGCTGATCGTGCTGAGCGCTGCCGGTGTCGGTATTTACGAATACTGGAACACGAACCGCGCTTCTGCGTCAGGCGACCAGTTTGCTAGCGCGCTGAAGCTGGCATCCGAAGGCAAGAACGATGAGGCGCTAAAGGCGTTTTCTGATCTGGAGACTGCCGGTCACGGTTCCTATCCCGTGCTGGCCAAGTTCCGCTCGGCGACGCTTTTGGCGCAAAAGGGCGATGCGGCCGGTGCCATCGCGGCGTTTACTGCAATTGGTAACGATAACAGTGCTCCGCAGGTATTCCGCGATACGGCCAAGGTTCGTGCGGCCTGGCTTTTGGTGGATACCGGAACCTATGAGCAGGTTTCCGCGCAGGCGGAAGTGCTGACGGGTGAGGGGCAGGCCATGCGCAATTCGGCACGCGAGGCTCTCGGTCTTTCGGCCTACAAGGCTGGCGATTTCGTCAAGGCGAAGCAGTGGTTCGAGCAGATCACCGCAGACGTGCAGGCACCGCGTAACGTGACCAGCCGCGCCCAGATCATGCTCGATAATATTGCCGCTTCCGGCAAGGCAGCGTAACAGTCTCTTCAATAATCGCCGCTGGCCGGCTGCAAATGGCATTTTCTGCGCTTCCGGTGCTCACGTACTTTGAGTACGCTCCGCGCCGGTTCTTGAAATCACCATTTTCGCCAGACCAGCAGCAATTCTTGAATAGACAGTGCATCCACGCCAAAATTCAGGTTAGGGTTTCCCATGAGTTTCACCGTCGCCATAGTCGGGCGTCCCAATGTCGGCAAGTCCACTCTGTTCAACCGACTGGTTGGCAAGAAGCTGGCGCTCGTGGACGACACGCCGGGCGTGACCCGCGACCGCCGCCCCGGCGACGCGAAACTGGTGGATTTGCGCTTTACCATCATCGACACAGCCGGTCTGGAGCAATCCGGGCCGGAAACGCTTCAAGGCCGGATGTGGGCGCAGACGGAGGAGGCCATCGATGAGGCCGACATCACGCTGTTTGTTGTGGATGCCAAGTTCGGGCTGACGCCCGCCGACAAGACACTGGCGGAAATGCTGCGCCGTGGGGGAAAGCCGGTCGTGCTGGTGGCCAACAAGTCAGAGGCGCGTGGATCAGACGGCGGCTTTTACGATGCCTACACGCTTGGTCTTGGCGAGCCTTGCCCGATATCGGCGGAACATGGCCAGGGTATGATCGACCTGCGCGATGCGATCGTTGCGGCCGTTGGCGAAGATGTCGCCTTTCCGAAAGACGATTTCGACGAAGCTGAAACCGATATCGTTTTGCCACGAGGCGAGCCGGGTGAGGACGAAGACGAAGACGAAGAGCCCGTTTACGATGAGACCAAGCCACTCCGTGTCGCCATCATTGGTCGCCCGAATGCCGGCAAGTCGACGCTCATCAACCGCTTCCTCGGCGAAGACCGCCTTCTGACCGGCCCGGAGGCTGGCATTACCCGTGACAGTATCTCGGTTGAATGGGACTGGCGCGGCCGCACCATCAAGATGTTCGACACCGCCGGCATGCGCCGCAAGGCACGCGTGATCGAAAAGCTGGAGAAGCTTTCGGTTGCCGATTCCCTGCGCTCCATTCGCTTTGCAGAGACAGTCGTCATCGTCTTCGATTCCACCATTCCGTTTGAAAAACAGGATTTGCAACTCGTCGATCTGGTTATCCGCGAAGGGCGCGCAGCCGTGCTCGCATTCAACAAATGGGACCTTGTGGAAGATCCGCAGGCATTTCTGGCCGAATTACGCGAAAAGACGGAGCGTCTTTTGCCACAGGCACGTGGTATACGCGCGGTGCCGATGTCCGGTCACACGGGTTACGGCCTTGATCGCTTGATGCAGAACATCATCGACACGGACAAAATCTGGAACCGTCGCGTATCCACGGCCAAGCTCAATAAATGGCTGGACGCACAGGTCACCCAGCATCCGCCACCAGCGGTATCCGGTCGTCGCCTGCGGCTGAAATACATGACGCAGGTCAAGGCTCGCCCACCGGCCTTCATGATTTCCTGCACACGTCCTGAAGCGATCCCGGAGTCCTATACGCGCTACCTCGTCAACAATCTGCGCAAGGACTTCGACATGCCGGGCGTGCCGATCCGTGTGCACTATCGCGGTTCAGACAACCCATTCGAGAGCAAGGCGAAGAAGAAGCGTTGAGTGTTTTGCGGAGCAACTGCTATGGCCAGCGTACCAATCCAGTGTTTCGCGGTATCGGTGGTCGTCATTCGCGAAGCTGATGGTGGTCACGAAGTCTTGCTGCTGCGTCGTAACCACACGCTCATCGGCGAATGGTGCCAGATCGCTGGAGGTATCGAAGCCGGAGAAACGGCTTGGCAGGCCGCTTTGCGTGAGGTCAGGGAAGAAACTGCACTGACCTGCTTGCGCCTCTACTCGGGGGACATATGCGAACAGTTCTACGAGGCAGATCGCAATGCAATCAGCTTGCTACCGGTCTTCGTTGGTGTCGTTCAAAGTGACGCACACGTCACCATAAACGGAGAGCACAGCGAGTTTCGTTGGGTTTCATTCGCTGAAGCTGCTACCATGGTGCCGTTTGCAGGTCAAAGGAACGTGCTTCGACATGTGGAAGCGGAGTTTGTCTACCGTACTCCACCCAAATATCTCCAGATTACATAGCAATCGGCTGGCCACGTTGGAGCCGTAAGAGCAGCGCCTTCGCATCGTGCTGTAGAGAGTTTTTTAGGAGAAGTAATGCTGATCAAGCAGACCGATTATCATCGCATCTACCGCGTCATCAACAGTTTGCTGATCAACGAGAATGCCGATCCGGCGACGGCTTCGATGTATTTCAGTACCTTCGGCGCATTCATTCTGGAGCACCATTACAAGATCAAGGCCAAGCCGAAGGGCGGTTTGGCTGCTTATAATCTCGACGGCAAACGCATTCTGTTTGCGGATCATCGCGACGACGGGCATGTGACCGGAGCAGGCGAGAATTTTCACTGCTGGGTGGAGGCGGACGGCTGGGTCATCGATTTCATGGCTCCTGCTTTTGCGCAGGCGGCCAAAGAGCTTTCGGTCCCATCGAAAATGTTTCAACGTCCGCTATCGGCTATGGCGCCTTCCGTCAACGATCTGGAAACATCCGGCGATTTTTTCTACAAGTCGGAGCCCGAAGCTACTGCCCGGCGATTTGCCGACTGGCGCAAGCACGCAATGATCGGTGATCTCGCCTCGATTGCCGCTGGCTGGTTTCGCAAATCGCCAAAGCACATGCAGGCATCCATTTCCACCATCGACAGCACCGGCAAGAGCAGCGTCATCCCACTTTCGGGCAATGCGCTAACTGGTGCATGGTGAGAATGGTGTGAAAAAAAGGACGGCCAGCGTAATCTCGCGGCAGCCACCTGACGTCAATCAGCAGCCCGACCCCGCTCTATAGATAGCGGCGGTCGCATCCCGCTCGCCTTGTGACAGGACAAAGTCTTTTCGTCTAGACGTTTGAATGAAAAAGGCCGCTTTGACATATCTTGAGGCTAGCGGATCAACGATCGAGCAGTTCGCCCCAACGGTTGTGTAAAGAGCCGGGCGCGTCTGCCACGGGACAGGTTTCTGTGGGCAGCATGATTTTCTTCTCGATTGCACAACTGCAAAGCCCGCAGGTTTTGCTGTCCTGTGCGAAAATTTGAAAAAGCAGGTGGGGCGATGGTTCTCGCAGGTGAGGGCAAATCTTACAGGCGGCACGTCGCTTTTCCTTGACGTCGTCGCTGACTTGCGAAAATCCGTGTGCGGCCCAGCGTCCAAGGGCAAGACTGGCCTGTTTCAAAAGTTCTGTCGTGGGTATTGGCGCCCATTTGGGGAGGCTTGTCTCGGCGACTGAATCGATCAACTCTTGCAAGGCCGTGTGTTCATGTCGGGCCTCAAACAGGCGGTACAGGAACAGCGGATCGACGGAGGCGCGTCGGGCAACATTTTCCGGTAAAGCTGTTTGGAAGCCGAGCATCTCGCTCAGCTTGAAGGAGAAAGCGCTTTGCGCTTCCTCCTCAGTCTTAGCCTGACTTTTTTGCGGTGTTTGCAAAATGTCGGTCATGGCCGCCTTTATGCTCCAACCATTTCTTTCATGACGGCGTTGTGCTGAGTGTAACACGCCTCGACCGTGCTGGTGATCGTCGAGTTGATGATCGCGCAAGGAACGACCCAGGGGCTATCAGTGCATTGCAGCTTGCATGTCTGCGCCTGGGGATCGTAGTTCCAGGAAACCGTAAAGCCGCTTTTCGAAGCACTGCCGGAGTTAGCGGTAATCGTAACGCCGAGCTTGCTGGCAGAATCGACACCGCACTGCCAAATCGCCGGGGTGACGTTGTTGAAGGTAAGCATTGCACATGCAGACATTTTTTTCTCCTCATCGTTTGGTCGCAATCAATTTGCCTAAGCAACCTAGAAGAGTTTTTATCATTCTTCAATCTTTAAGTTGTATATAAACTAATATGTTACTTTTAAGTGCAGTGCTTGGTGGCCGTCGGTGCTTTGATCAGTACCTCAAGCCGTCGAGGTCGCGTAGAAATTCTGCGGCCCGTTGTTGGCTGCCGAGGTTACGTTGTCGAGGAACTGCCGCGAGGCTTTTTCCCAGGAGTAGGTGTTGGAGAGCGCCCGAGCCGCTTCCGGTGAGCAGTCGAGAGCGCGGAGGCAGGCTTGGCGTAGATCGGTGTTGAGGGCGCTGGCGTTGGGGTGATCGCCGAGGATGTCGATGGGGCCCATGACAGGGAAGGCTGCCACAGGCACGCCGCTTGCCAGCGCTTCGAGTATGGTGTTGCCGAAGGTGTCGGTCTTGGACGGGAAAACGAAGACGTCTGCTTCGGCATAAGCACGTGCGAGGTCTTCGCCGGTTTTGACGCCGGTGAAGAGAACATTGGGATATTTGTTCTGCAACTCGGCGCGCGCGGGGCCATCGCCCACCACAATTTTTGAGCCCGGCAAATCAAGGTCGAGGAATTCCGGAAGGTTCTTCTCGACCGCCACGCGGCCGACAGTCATGAAGATCGGGCGTGGCAGATCGAAAGGACGCTCGGTTTTTTCGCGTGGGTGGAACAGTCGCGAATCGATGCCACGGCTCCAGCGTTTGAGGTTCTTGACGCCGCGCGTGTCGAGTTCCTTCTGAAGGCTGGGCGTTGCGACCATGCAGGTGCTACCGCCATTGTGGAACCATCGCACAAAAGCGTAGAGCCAGCTTTCGGGGATGGGAAAGCGGGCAGCGACATATTCTGGAAAGCGCGTATGGTAGCTGGTGGAAAAGCGCATACCATGCTTGATGCACCAGCGCCGCGCCATGAAGCCAAGCGGTCCTTCGGTTGCGATATGCACGTACGATGGCTGACCTTTTTCGATTTCGCGCGACACGCGGCGGTAACCGGCAACGGACAAGCGGATTTCCGGGTAGGTCGGGCAGGGCACCGAATGAAAGCTCTGTGGCGTGACCATGCAGACTACGACACCGATGCGTTCCAGTTCTGCATTGGTGTTTTCGATGGAGCGAACGACGCCGTTGACCTGGGGATGCCATGCATCCGTGACAATGGTTATTCTGGTCATGCCTGGCCGACCTCCGCGCTTGCGAATCCCGGTGGCTTTCCGGGTCTTCGGCTATATGCGGCAGGCGTGTTACAGCATCATGTCAACGCTTGGGCAGCAGATCATGATCGATGAGTGCACCGTGGTGGCCAATCACCGTCGCCGCTGCCTTGGCCGCAAAAATAGCAGCATCCTGCGGCGTGCTGCCGCCGAGCCATTTTGCCAGGAACGCACCGTTGAAACTATCGCCTGCGCTGGTCGTATCAACGACATCGGCTGCCTGGACGGCAGGTGCATGACTTTGTTGCCCGTCAAAGTCCAGCGTCGCACCCTTGGCGCCATCTTTGACGACGATGTTGGCCACGCCGAGATCTCGATAGCGCTTGATGGTCGCGGCAACGTCGGCATCTCCAAAGTTGCCCGCCTCGTCGTCAAAGCTTGGCATTATCATCGTTGCCGCTCGCGCGCCGTCCGTGATGGTCTTCAGCATCATCTGCTTGTCGTTCCAAAGGCGTGGGCGAATATTGGGATCGAACACCACCTGTTTGCCGAAGGCCTTGGCACGACGCAATTCCGCCAGAAATGTATCGACGGCCAAGGGTGTTGCCAAAATGGCAAGCGTTATGCCGGAGAAGTAGATGAGGTCGGATGCCTCGATCGTACCGCGGAGATGGTCGGCATCGGTTGCCAATTGGCGGGCTGCAGCCGTGCTGCGCCAGTAGCTGAACGTGCGCTCGCCGTTTTTGAGATTGATGAGGTAAAGTCCCGGCGTACCGCCCTTGATCCGGGTTACATTGCCGGTTGCGATGTCTGCCCCGCCAATGAAATCCAGCATTTCCTGCGAAAGCGGATCATCACCCAGCGCGGTAAAGTATTCGACGGTCCATTCGGCAGGCAGGCAGGCACGGGCGTACCAGGCGGTATTGAGCGTGTCTCCGGCGAACCCTTTTCGCAGCAGGCCGTCTCCCGCCTGCGAAAGTTCCACCATGCATTCCCCGATAGAAAGAAACCGTCCACCCACTGCGCGTAAACTCCTCTTGTGACCCGTCGGAACTACGATGCATGGCGCGGACTGGCAAGGGCAGGTCGGCCCCGCTGTGATGTTACGCCACACTGCATGATTGACGTTTACGAACGGAGCCGGGCTTTATATGCTTTGGCGAATGAAACTGGAGAATGCCCATGCCGCACCCCGATGCCGCCGCCACGACCGCAGCAGATTATGCAGACTGGTGGAGGGGAGCGGTGATTTATCAGGTCTATCCGCGCTCGTTTCAGGATACGACCGGGGATGGCTATGGTGATCTTTCCGGGGTAACGCAACGCCTGCCTTATATCGCGTCTCTGGGTGTGGATGGCATCTGGCTTTCGCCGTTCTTCACCTCGCCCATGGCAGATATGGGTTACGACGTCTCCGACTATTGCAATGTTGACCCCATGTTCGGGACACTTGCCGATTTCGATGCCTTGATTGCCGAGGCGCATCGGCTGGAACTGAAGGTGATCATCGATCAGGTGATTTCCCACACGTCGGATCAACATCCCTGGTTCAAGGATAGCCGTGCAAGTCGCACGAATTCCAAGGCCGACTGGTATGTTTGGGCCAACCCGAAACCGGACGGAACAGCGCCCAACAACTGGCTTTCGGTTTTCGGGGGGCCTGCCTGGGAGTGGGATGGCGTTCGCAAGCAATACTACATGCACAACTTCCTCACCTCGCAGCCGGATCTCAATTTCCACAATGCCGAGGTTCAGGACGCGCTTTTAGAAACGGTCAGGTTCTGGCTGGAGCGGGGCGTAGATGGCTTTCGGCTCGATACGGTGAACTACTATTTCCACGACAAGCTGCTGCGCGATAATCCGCCACATGCCCCTGACAGCGACAGTGCCGGTCTCGATGCGCCCGATGTGAACCCCTATGGCATGCAAAGCCACATTCACGACAAGACGCAGGTCGAAAACATCGCGTTTCTCCAGCGCTTCAGGGCACTGCTCAATGAGTATGAGGGGCGCATGACGGTTGGCGAGGTGGGTGATGGCGCCCGTTCGCTCGAAACCGTTGCAGCCTACACATCCAATGATGACAAGCTCAACATGTGCTACACCTTCGACCTCCTGGGGCCGGAGTTTACCGCAAAGCACATTCGCGATGCTGTCGATGGTTTCGACAAGGCGGTCACCGATGGCTGGGTATGCTGGGCGTTCTCCAACCATGATGTCGTGCGTCATCTTACCCGTTTTGCAGAGGGCGTGGAAGAACAGGCGCGGGTTGCCAAGTTGGCCTTCAGTGTTCTGGCAACGCTGCGCGGTTCCATCTGCCTCTATCAGGGCGAGGAACTGGCGCTGACGGAAGCCGATCTGGCATTCGAGGATCTGCGCGACCCTTACGGGATCCGCTTCTGGCCTGCCTTCAAGGGCCGCGACGGGTGCCGCACACCAATGGTTTGGGAAACCGGGCAGGCAAGTGCCGGTTTCACCACCGCCGAAAAGCCTTGGCTACCCGTTCCCTATGCTCATGCGATGCTGGCTGCAGACGGGCAGGAACGAAAGCCGGACTCGGTTCTGAACCATTACCGGGCCGTTCTGAAATTTCGCGGGCAGCATGCCATGTTGCGTGATGGCGATATGGCATTTCTGGAAACCCAGCAGGACCTGCTTGCCTTCACCCGAACCAAGAACGATCAGTCCTTGCTTTTCGTCTTCAATCTGACCCGCGAACCCATGGAATATCTTGTTCCGAGTGGTCTGAAAGTCGGTGAAGTCTTGCAAATGCCGGGTTTTGCGCCTCATTTCGAGGGCGGGGTCGCCAAGCTGGATGCGCTTGATGTCTTTTGCGCGCGTCTGGCGTGATCTGCGGATCTAAAGAATGCCTTTCGTCATCTCAGGATCGAGACTGAGGATGAAGTGCCATAGGAGGGCTTTGTCGAACTGATTTTCGTGGGACATCATCCAGCTCAAAGCCTGTTGCGAAGACCACCCCTTTTTGTAAGGCCGGGCTGAGGTCAACGCGTCGAAAACATCGCAGATGGTACTCATACGCACCTCCGGACCGAGTTGTTCGGCGACGAGTTTGTCGGGGTATCCTCTGCCATCCAGTCTTTCGTGATGGGAGCGGCAGATATCCAGGACGAGACGTGGCAGGTTCACATGGGTTAAGAGCAGATCATAGCCACGTTCGGGGTGCTGTTCGACAAGTCGTCGTTCAGCAGCGTTCAATGGTCCTTGTTTGTTCAGAATTTCGACGGGTATGGTCAGCTTGCCAATGTCGTGCAAAATTCCGGCCATGCAGAGTAATTGGACGGTTTCGCCGTCCATCTGCATGGATCTTCCGAAGTGCAGCAGAAGTGCTGCAACGGCGAGGGAGTGAACGAAGGTCGCGCTATCGCGAAAGCGCAGGCGGGACATGCCGATATAGAGGGATGGGTTTTCTTCCATCGTGCGCGCCACATCACTGACGAGCGGTGTGAAGGATTCCACCGTAATGGTGCGGCCGTGGCAGACATCTTCGATAAGGGATTTGGCTTCGGCGGCATGCCCCTGTATTTTTCGCGCGGTTTCCCACTTCTCCAGTTTCGTCGCCGTGGTGATATTTTTGACGTTGGGAGAGTACGCTTTGGCGTTATCGCGCCCAAGTGCAGTATTGATAAAAATGCCGGTCACGTTGCTGTTTTGGATGAGCTCGATCTCCTGTCCCGATCTGACGGTAAAACGTCTGCCAAGTGTCGGGCTATCCTGCCAGGCACCCTCCACGGCCTCGACAAACATACCAATCTTCAGCTGCGATTTGTCTATTCTCGTCACGACCACGGATTGCCTCGCCAGCGGTACTCCATCCTTGATCCGGTTGTTTATCTTAACTGTCTTAATTTCCGATGAGTATCAATTCTATATTTAACGTTATTTCTCGTTATTCCCGTTTCGAGCTTATAAGCGCGAAACGATCTACATCAACCATCCCCATGTCTGAGATCTTCAAATGAGGAATGACGGGTAGCGGAAGGAATGCCACCTGTAAAAACGGTTCCTCCAACGTCGTACCGAGCGCATAGGCGGCCTTACGCAGGTGGTGCAGCGTATCGCGCACCGTCTCATATGGCTCAAGGCTCATCAAACCGGCGACGGGCAGGGCGATCTCGCCGGTGACTCGGCCATCTTCAACAACCACAAACCCGCCCTTGATCTCGCCAAGCCGGTTGGCGGCTTGCGCCATGTCGTCTTCGCTGACACCGACAACGCAGATATTGTGGCTGTCATGGCCGACGGTCGAGGCAATCGCGCCCTTCTTCAAACCGAAGCCTTGGACGAAGCCATTGGCGTGATTGCCGTTCTTGCCATGCCTCTCGATGACGGCGACCTTGATGATATCGTTGTCCAGATCGACGCTGGTCTGATTGCCATCTGTCGGCAGCGTATAACGACGATGCTCCGTTATGATCTTGCCGGGCATGACGCCGATAACAGGCGTTTCACCTTCGGTGGCGGGAACACCGAAATGGGAGGCCTGCACAGGGCGTGCTTTGACGCTGTCGAGGCCGACGGCTGCAACCGACTGACGGGTTTCGAAAAGCTCTGCCGTTACGCGGCGACCCGCAGAAAACACCATGCTGGCCTTGCAGTTCTGCAACGTATCGATCACCACCAGATCGGCCCGCCAGCCCGGAGCAACGAGACCACGATCCCTGAGCCCGAATGCCTTCGCTGCGGAAATCGACGCGGCGCGGTAGATTGCCAGAGGTTCTACACCACTGGCGATGGCCGATCGGATCATGTAGTCGAGATGGCCTTGTTCCGCGATATCGAGCGGATTGCGGTCGTCTGTGCACAGGGCCAGATAAGGCGACAGGCGTTCGGTGATGATCGGCAACAGAGCATGCAAGTCCTTCGATACGGAGCCTTCGCGCACCAGAATGTGCACACCCTTGCGGATTTTCTCCAGCGCTTCCTTTGCGGTCGTGCACTCATGCTCTGTACGAATGCCAGCGGAAAGATAGCCATTCAGCGCCGTGCCGGACAACAGCGGAGCATGGCCATCGATGTGCTGCCCCTGAAAGGCTTCCAGCTTTTCCATGCAGATGGGATTTTTATGGATAACGCCTGGGAAGTTCATGAATTCGGCAAGACCGATGACCTTGGGATGGTCTCTAAAGGGCAGGAGCTTTTCGATCGGCAAATCCGCGCCGGAGGTTTCCAAGTGCGTCGCGGGAACGCAGGAGGACAGCTGGACGCGGATATCCATGATGGTTTCCAGCGCCGAATCCAGAAAGAACTGAATACCCTCCGAGCCCAGAACATTGGCGATTTCATGCGGGTCGCAGATAACGGTTGTTACGCCGTAGGGCAGGACACAGCGGTCGAATTCATGCGGTGTGACCAGCGAGGATTCGATGTGCAGATGGGTGTCGATAAAGCCGGGGACGACAATCTTACCGGTGATGTCGATGACTTCTACGCCCTCGTAGGCCTCGCATGTGCCCACGATCGTATCGCCGCAGATCGCAATGTCGGAGGCGATGAGATCGCCAGTCACGAGATCGTAGAAGCGCCCGCCTTTGAGCACGATATCCGCTTTCTCGCGACCTGTTCCCTGATCGATCTTCCGTTCGAGTGCCGATGCCATGTTTAACCTCGTTGCGATTGTGTTTGTCGGACAGAGTAAGCCAGACGCGACCATGGCTTGTCCAGCTTTGCTGACCTAAATGATGAGGCGGTATTTGCCGTGATTTGAAAAGAGAAAACCGGGCGCGATGGTCCGCACCCGGTTCTGAATGGCAGAGGTTTCGGTGATTATTCGGCAGAAACGATCTTGCCGTTTTCCCACTTGTAAAGCGCGAATGCCTGCGAGGTCAGGTCGCCGGTCTGGCCATAGGTCAGTTTGCCAATGGCCGTTGCCACGGGCTCACCAGCCTTGAGAGCCGTTGCGACGGCTTCAGCATCTTCTGCGCTACCGGCCTTCTCGATGCCGGCTTTCAGCACTTCAACGGCTGCATAGGCATTCAGCGTGAAAGCTTCGGCAGGAACGTTGGCAGCCGTCAGCGCGGCAGCGGCGGCTTTGGAGTCAGCGCTCTTGGTGGCGTCGGCCGCATTGGTGAAGATGGTGCCTGCCGCAGCGGTACCGCCGATGCTCCAGAATTCCGTGTTTGACAGGCCATCGCCACCGATTACGGTTGCCTTAGCGCCGGAATCCTTCAACTGGCGAACCAGCAGACCTGCTTCAGGGTGGTAGCCACCGAAGTAAACGACATCAACGTTTTCAGACTTCAGACGTGTGGTAAGAGCGCTCAGATCCTTTTCGCCGGGTGTGAGTGCATCATAGAAGACTTCGGTCACGCCGCCTTCGTTCAACGTTTTTTTGAAGGAGTCTGCCAGACCCTTGCCGTAGGCGCCTTTGTCGTGGATGACGGCTATGCGGCGGTCTTTCAGCTGCGATAGCACGAGCTTGGCGGCAACCTGCGCCTGCTGGTCGTCACGACCGCAGGTGCGCAGTACGTTCCACAATTCGCGGTTTGTAAGATCAGGTGCGGTGGCGGTCGGGGTTACCATCAACACGCCGTTTTCGGCGAAAACGTCCGAGGCGGGAATGGCAACGCCAGAGGTAACGGGACCGACGACGAAGCGAATGCCTTCTGCAACCAGCTGGTTGGCGGCAGACACGCCTTGCTTGGGCTCGCCACCATCATCGGCCAGTTTCAACACGACCTGTTCGCCCAGAATGCCACCGTTTTTGTTGATGACCTCGACGGCGGTCTGAGCGCCTTTCTTGACCTGATCGCCATAGGCTGCGACCGGACCGGTCAGCGGTGCGATAAGGCCGATCACGATCTCCGCATGAGCCAGTGGTGCGAAAGCTACGGAAGCCGCAAGCGTCAGACCGGATAGAATTTTGAGTGTCATTTCGTCTCTCTCCTTGGATTGGGTCGTATCCCCGATAAGTCGTCGGGGCCGGGGCGTTCATTGCCACGCAAATTGACCCTTCCACCAGACGAGCGGCGCCGTATCATCTTTGATTTACAACATCCTAATGTGGTTCATACTCGCCAGAACTGATTTCGCAAGCCATGTTTGATCTAAAGGTGGTGCTGTCGCGTAAATCATCTGTGAAGACTTTCACCGGCGGTCGATGTCATGAGACGGGAAGGCCGCTAAGCAGCCGGATCTGTGCGAGAGAGGATGGTGCCGTCATGTTGTCGCCCGACGAAGAGTTCCTGAGTGAGCTGCCGCTGTTCCTTGAATTCGAGGACGTCGCCAATCCCACGCTTTATCGCGCGCTGCCAGACGGTTGGGCGCTTGCTCTTGCCGATATCAACGATTCGACCGGCGCCATCGACGCAGGCCGTTACAAAGCGGTCAATATGGCCGGTGCCGGTGTCATCTCCGGAGTTTTAAACGCCCTGAAGCGGCATGACTTGCCATTTATTTTTGGAGGGGACGGTGCAGCGATTGCCGTCCCGCCCTTGCAGGTGGAAGCGGCGCGTGAAGCCTTGTCAAAGGTTCAGAGCTGGGTTGCGGACGACATTGGTCTTTCGCTTCGCGCCGCCATCGTGCCTGTGGCGGCAATACGAGAGAATGGTTTGGATGTACGCATTGCCCGGTTTCAAGCGAGCGACGATGTGTCCTATGCCATGTTTACAGGTGGTGGCAACCACTGGGCTGACGAGCAGATGAAGCAGGGACACTATCTGGTTGAGCCTGCCGAAAGTGGTTCGCGGCCCGATCTTACGGGTTTGTCTTGTCGCTGGAACCCGATTCCCGCCACATATGGCACGGTGGTGTCGATCATCGCCGTGCCTGGGCTGACGCAGGACACTGTCGCATTCCGGCACCTCGTGTCGCAGATTGTCGCGCTTGCCAACGAGGATGGACGTGGTGGCCATCCGGTTCCCGCAGAAGGGCCACCGCTTGGCTTCATTCGCGAAGGGCTTGCAATGGAGGCGCGCGCGCTGTCGGCTTACAGGGACAGGCTGTCCCAAGCCCGCAAAGGTGCGTGGGTGCTATTTCAGACGATCCTCATCGCTGTGCTCTACAAGCTCAGAAAGCCTGTTGGTCGTTTTGACCCCATCGAATACAAACGCGCAGTTGCCAGCAATACGGACTTCCGCAAGTTCGACGATGGGTTGAAGATGACGGTCGATGTGGATCCGGAACGGCTAGCCGGTATCAAGGCAAAGCTGGAGGAGGCGGCGCGTGACGGTATCTGCTATTACGGCCTGCACGAGCAGGATACGGCGCTGATGACCTGTATCGTGCCGTCGCCGCTGTCGAAAGACCACATGCATTTTGTCGATGGCGGCGATGGCGGCTATTCGAAGGCCGCTGCCAGTCTCAAGGCCCAGATGCAGGCCATCATATAATCAATGTTTCAACGCCAATGGCCGGGGCGGCCGGTTACCTGTAGATAAAAACGCGCAGCGCCAGCCGTTGAAATGTCCAGCGCTGGCATTGCGCTATTCTTCAAGCAGCAGATTTTTCCGAGCTTGGGGAGGCGCAGTAGATACCTTCAAGCGTGGAAAGGATTTTTTTGACGGATTCAGAGGTACTGGAATAGTAGATCGTCTGAGCATCGCGCCGGGTCTTGACCAAACGCTGCGCACGCAGCTTGGATAGGTGCTGCGACAAAGCGGATTGGCTAAGGCCAACCTGCGTAGCGAGCACGCCAACCGGTACTTCGCCTTCAACCAGGCTGCACAGGATCATCAGGCGCTTTGGGTTCGCCATGGCTGACAAAAGGCCCGCGGCGACTGTCGACTGTTCAGAAAGAGACTCAGTGTTCATATTCTTACTTCTCCCGAGTAAAGCCCGCCCCGGACCATCTCATTGGCAAACCATTTTTGGTATGCGTAAAGTGTACCAATTCGGTCAGATCGCTGTATATACCTAAATCTAAGGTATGGTGCAGTGTATATTAGTTATAGTTTAAACTCGTTTATTTTTCCTATTAATCCGGAAAAATAGTTATAAATTCCTATTTTTATATATTATTTTTTGAATTTTGGAATTTTTTATTAAATTTCAATCTATTAAAGTATTTTATTTCGTTTCTCTGAAGTGCGTCTATAGGTGAACGAATTACCAGATTTTGGGACCGCCTCCAAAATAGGCATTTCAAATGTCATTCGTTTTATCTGCTGCTTCACGATTGCAGTATGAGCCGTGAAGGACAGGCGGGTGAGGCAAACGTCTTGCGAGGAGGCTATTCGACCTGTGTCTCTGCAAAGGGGACGCTGAGCTGCGATGCAGACGTCGTGCACCGCAGCCCGTGTTCTATCGCCGTCTGTGAGTTGTCAGCCCGCGAATGATGTCGTCTGCGGAGATGGTTCCGACAATCGACCCGTGATCGACGATCCCGATTTCGCCGGGCTGCTTTGCCATGGCATCCAGAATATCGACCAGAGGGGAGGTCGGGCGCGCTGTGCCGGATACCGGGAGACCCGCCTGGTGTGCGCTGACGCCCGGTCGCATCACGTCTGCTGCCGTCAGCATGGATATCGGGTTCATGTTTTGCACGAAATCCGAAACATACTGGTTGGATGGGTTTTTAACGATTTCCCGTGGCGTGCCGCACTGGATGATATGGCCACCATCCATCATGGCAATGCGATTGCCGATGCGGAACGCTTCATCCAGATCGTGGCTAACGAACAGAATGGTTTTTTTCAACCGGCTTTGGAACTCCAATAGTTCATCCTGAAGACGGCTGCGGATCAGGGGGTCGAGCGCGGAGAACGGCTCATCCATCAACAGGATGGGTGCGCCGGTGGCAAAAGCTCTGGCAAGACCAACACGCTGTTGCATGCCCCCGGAGAGTTCGCCCACCTTGCGGTTTGCCCATTCCGAGAGATTGACGAGTTCCAGCTGTTCAGCAACGCGCTTCTTACGCTCAGCGTCCGAAACGCCCGCCAATTCAAGGCCGAACCCGACATTGTCAGCGACATTGCGCCACGGTAACAGCCCGAACTGCTGAAACACCATCGACACCGTGTTGGTGCGAAGTTCCCGCAATGCCTTCGTTGATGCTTTGTAAGGATCAAGATAACCAGATGGTGTTTTCACACTGACATTGCCGCGCACGACAGGCGCAAGTCGATTGACAGCTCGCAGAAGGGTCGACTTTCCAGAGCCAGACAATCCCATCAGAACGAGAATTTCCCCCTCCTTGACTGTGAGGGACGCATTGGCCACGCCAAGCACATGGCCTGTTTTTGCCTTGATCTCCGTACGGGTTTTGCCTGCGTCGATCAGTGGCAGCGCTTCTGATGGACTGTCGCCGAAGACGATATCGACGTTTTCGAAAATAATCGCGTCACTCATACTTCATCCTCCGAGCCCGGCAGACGGAACAGCCGGTCGAGAATGATCGCCACAATGACGATACAGAGTCCGGCCTCAAACCCCATGGCGATATTGACGGTGTTGAGTGCGCGCACCACAGGAACACCCAAGCCGTTTGCGCCGACCAGTGCGGATATGACGACCATGGACAGTGCCAACATGATCGTCTGGGTTAGGCCCGCCATGATCTGTGGTGTGGCGTAGGGCAGTTCCACCTTGCGCAATACCTGACCTGGCGTCGCACCAAAGGCAACCGCAGCTTCGACCAAGGCTGGTGGCGTGGAGATGATGCCGAGCCTTGTGAGCCGGATCGGTGCGGGCAGGGCGAAAATCACCGTTGCAATCAACCCCGGCACCATTCCAAGTCCGAACAGGACAAGGGCTGGAATGAGGTAGACGAATGTCGGAATTGTCTGCATGAGGTCGAGTGCTGGACGCATGAAGGTGTAGACCCATTTGCGTCGTGCAGCTAAAATTCCAAGCGGGATGCCGAGGATCATACAGACGATGCTCGCAGCAATGACGAGTGCGAGTGTCTCGGTTGTCGCTTTCCAGTAGCCCAGATTGATGATGAGCAGCAGCCCAAGCGCCGTAAACAGCGGCATTCCGATGGAGCGACGCATCCACGCAGACAGGGCCGTCAGCACGGCGACGATGATGAGAGGATGCGGCGCCTGAAGCATGAAAAGAAAAGCGTCGATGACGCTTTCGAAAATGAAGGATAACCAATCAAAGAAAAAAGAAAGATTTCCGGTCAGCCAATCGACTGCTTCCTTGGCATATCGACCGATCGGTAAACGGTTTTGAGAAGCGCTGAGCCATTCCACGGTAAGACGGGACCTTTCGTGAACGGAGTCATAATTGTCTTCCGACCGTGATCAGGTCGGAAGACAGGTTCAAATGCAAGATAAAGCCTCTAGAGGCCGATATTTTTCTTTGCCGCAGTCAGGGCATCTTCGCTGCCATCTTTGGTCTTTACACCTGCAAGCCATGGCTCGATGGCAGTCGGGTTGGCCTTCAGCCAATCCGTTGCGGCAGCTTCCGCTTCCATGCCGTCATTGAGAATCTTGCCCATGATCTCGTTTTCCATGGGAAGTGTGAATTGCAGGTTTTTCAGGAGCGCGCCAATATTGGGGCATTCCTGAACGTAACCAGCGCGTGTGTTGGTGTAGATCGTGGCGCCGCCGAGATTCGGGCCGAACACATCGTCACCGCCGGTCAAGTAAGTCAGCTTGAAATTGGAGTTCATCGGGTGGGGTTCCCAGCCGAGGAAGACGATGGGGTCGCCGGATTTTTCAGCGCGTGCCACCTGCGACAGCATGCCCTGTTCAGAGGATTCAACGACCTGAAAATCTTTGAGGCCAAACGCGTCCTTTTCCACCATGCCAAGGATCAGACGGTTGCCATCATTGCCAGGCTCGATACCGTAGATCTTGCCGCTCAACTCGTCGCTATGGGCGGCGATATCCTTGAAATCCTTGATGCCGAGTTCGGCACCCTTGGTGTTGGTTGCAAGCGTGTATTTGGCGCCGGTCAGGTTCTCGCGAACGGTTTCCACAGACTTGTCTTCGCGGTAAGCCTTGATGTCGCCTTCCATTGTTGGCATCCAGTTGCCGAGGAAAACGTCGATATCCTTGTTTTTCATCGAGGTGTAGGTCACGGGCACGGAAAGGATTTTGACGTCTGTCTCATAGCCCAGGCTTTTGAGGATGACCGAGGCGGTTGCAGTGGTCGCCGTGATGTCCGTCCAGCCCACATCCGAGAAGCGGACAGTGCCGCAGCTTGCCGGTTCGGCCGCAGAGGCGGCGGTGGTGAAGAGTGCCATTGCAGAAACTGCTGCGGCGAGTGCCAGACAGCGGCGATTTTTTGCAAGCATTGCTTACTCCCTCTTTTTTAAACTTCGCGCCCATTATGAATATCTGGAGCAGACAATCAACTCATGCGCGTTTGCGTGCGATGCACAACGGTTTGCGACACGTCTTCGATTTTTAGAATGGCTGAAGACTATTGACCAAGGAAAGCTGTGTTTTTTGTCATGCGGCTCTTGCCCTTGGCCTAGCCCAAGCCGCAAAAGACGCCAGAACCGACCGGAGGGCATGATGGCCAAGCTCTATTTCAACTATGCGGCAATGAATGCCGGCAAGTCGACCATGCTTTTGCAGGCGTCGTACAATTATCATGAGCGCGGCATGCGCACGCTGATCTTTACCGCAGCATTCGACAACCGAGCCGGTGTCGGCAAAGTTGCCTCACGTATCGGCCTCTCCTCCGATGCTCTCGTTTTCGATGATAGTACCGACATTCTTGCGCAGGTCACGCAGTTGCATGCGCAAGAGCCGGTCGCCTGCGTCTTTATCGATGAGGCTAATTTTCTGTCGGAACACCACGTTTGGCAACTGGCCACGATTGCTGACACGCTGGGTGTTCCGGTTATGGCTTACGGCCTGCGGACCGATTTCCAGGGCAAGCTGTTTCCCGCCTCAAGGGAGCTGTTGGCGATTGCCGACGAGTTGCGAGAAATTCGTACGATCTGCCACTGCGGACGCAAAGCGTCCATGGTGGCGCGTTTCGATTCCGACGGCAAGGTGGTCAAGGAAGGTGCGCAGATCGATGTCGGCGGCAATGAGAAATACGTCTCCTTCTGTCGTCGCCACTGGGTCGACGCCGTCAAGGGCGATTAACCCTTTTGGTGCACGCGATCTCTTCTGCTTCTTTGCGAGAAGGCTACCCATATTTATATGTGTGGACTTTTTGCTACAAATCGATTCGGGGGACAATTTCGCATGGCGAAAACGCCGTCTTTTGACGCCAGAACCGAAAAGCTGCGTGCCGAGGCGCGGACGGTGCAGGAACTCTGTGCGCAACTGGCAAACGCGCTCTGCATTCCATTCGATGAGGCGCCGAAAACGGCTTTCCAATCTGAAGCGCGGGAGCTTGCCGAGCTTCGAGATTTGATACGAGCGCTTGAAACTGATATTCTGGAGGTTGTCTCCGGTTTGGGAGCGTCCACTCAAGCCGCTTATGCCGCTTTTGATAAAGTGGAAGAAGTGTCATGGCGTGAGCAATTCTTTGGGTTTTTTATCAAGCGCAACCCCACATCGTTCAAAGCCTTGCGATTGAAAAAGCTTATCGTTGCGGAGACGGCGAAAACCATTCTTCTTCAGGCGGCTGCTGTTCATGACGTCTTTCAGCGCCGTAAGGATGCCGCAGCATCACTGGTGGTAAGCGTTGAACCGGAACTCGTTGCAAGTATGGAAGAACGGCGCGTCATCGTGTCCAAGATGGATGATGCACGCCAGCGAGACAAAAGTCTCGTGGCATCGCTTGCGACGCTGAACCGAAAAATACAAGATGCCAGTGACGTAACGCGGCTTTCCCAGTTGAGACTTGAAGAAGCAGAGCTTTCCGCAGAGCGCGAGATGGTGTTGGGGCAGCGCGACACGCTGCGCAAAATGCACGACGTTCTGGATCGGCAGGCAATTCTTCTTGGAGATATGATCGATCTCCAGAATGAAGCGATTGCTCTGCATACGCTGTTGCTCAACAAGGTCAACGTCGAGGCCGAGCGGTGCATACAGCTTTATGACGCTGCATTTGGATCGCTTGACCCGCTTCTGGCCGAGGCAAAACCGTCTGTTCACACGGATGTTTCCACACCGATGTCACTTGCTGTCTTTCAGGGCTTGCTGACTTTGCATTCCCAAGGCGCCATTACCATGCAGGATATTGAGCAACGAAAGGGACGGGTTGATGAAGCACTTGCTCAGCGCGCAGGAAGCGTCTCCAGCGCCCCCGTGTAGGCCAGTCTTCGTAAAAACGTGACCCATCCGTTGTATCGTCGGCAACGGCAACCATATGTGAGTGACATCAGGTCTCGCGAGGGATCCCGAAATACTGCTACGGGTGAAGCGTTCCGGGCTGTCAACATGCGGAGCGCCCGCAACACAGATTTGTTATTTTGAGGCAAAGTACCAGAAAGATCGCAGCTGGTCTTCCGGTCGTTGCGCTAAGGAGATTTGAACGATGCTCGATCCGATTGTCGCGTTTTTCAGGCGCGTGTTTACAGCGTTCGGAAGAGGGATCTCCATCGTGATCGCGGGGCTTTTGTGGCCTTTTCGTGCCGCCAATGGCTGGTATTCTGACCGGGCACTGATGGTAAAGGCACCGATTGCAGCTGCGCTCGTCATTCTGGTTGGTCTTTATGGCTACTTCTTCTGGCAGACCCAGGTCTGGACGAACTTCAATCCTGACTATGTAGCGACGTACAAATTTGCCGAACGCAAGGAAAGCGCCGGGCAGGAATTACCGGCGCAGCCCGCTGCGGGTGCGGATGCTACAGCCACTGCCGTTCCCACCAAGAGCTGCCAGCGCTCGGCCATTGTTGATGTTGCAGCAGACCTGATTGACTACAATGTTGATCAGAACGCCTGGATTTCATCCATGCTGCTCTATCGTGTCGGGCTTTTCGGGATTGATTGGGACAGTACGCCGTTTCTGGACAACAAGGCTTCCTTCCAGCGGGGCGTCAACCAGGCTGTGCGCCGCACCTCTGTGGAACTGGTCGATTCTCTTGGTCGCGTTCGCGGAACATCGGGTGTCGATGGCGATCTGCAAAGCGCACGCGGCAATCTCCAGTTCGATGAATATTCCTGGTATTTCGGCTTGAACCCCTTCGGCCCGAAGACGCCAAGCCCAAGTTATTACCGCTCTGCCGCCGAGAGCTTAAGAAAGTTCAACGCCAATCTGTCGTTGTGCAATTCCGTTTTCGACGGCCGTGCCGACAACCTCATCCAGTTTGTCGACCGTATTGCCAACGACATCGGTGGCACATCTGCCATTCTGCGGGAACGCTCGGAAAACTATAATGGCGGCTGGTTCGATACGCGTGCGGATGACCGCTTCTGGTTCGCATACGGGCAGCTCTATGGCTACTACGGCATTCTGTCGGCTGCTGGTGCAGACTTCTCACAGGTCATTCGCGAGCGTAACCTGACAAGTTTGTGGAACGACACGTTGCTGCAAACCCGCGCTGCACTGCGCATTCAACCAATGATCATTTCCAATGGTGACGAAAGCGGCTGGATCATGCCATCGCATCTGGCAACCATGGGCTTTTATGTTTTGAGAGTGCGTTCCAATCTGGTGGAACTAAGATCCGTTCTGGATCGATAATCGTCTGGAGACGACTGGCGCTTCGCACGAGGGGCGCCAGTTGATCAGTTGATCAGCTTCAGGCGAATGGCTTTCGCCACCAGCTGTGTGCGATTCACACAATCCAGTTTGCGGATAGCATTATTCAAATAAGCGTTGATCGTGTGGTCGGAGAGCGTCAGAATCTGGCCAATCTCTGCGGATGTTTTGCCCTGAGAGGTCCAGCGGATGACTTCGAGTTCGCGCTTGGTCAAATTGCGCGGCGCAACCATTTCTGCACGGCGCATGCGATCGTAGACGTCGAAAGCATGCAGCGCAATCATGCCGATCTCGTTGAAGGTTCCCTGGTCGGGTTCAGACCGATCTCCATCGAAGCGCAGAATGTGACGATCGCCGCTGAAGGCGTTGATCGGTATCATCAAGCCGTTCACGATGCCGAACTGGCGCATCAGGTCGCTCATCGGCTTCGGGTAACACGCGCGACTGGAATCGTCATCCAAAGACCAGTATTGCGGCATCAGGGAGTCCGCAACCCGCAGCAAAACCGGGCAATATTGCAGAAAGACATTCTGGTCGAACTCACGGACGAAGCGGACGGGGATCGTGCTTTCGATAACAACGCCGGCCAGCAGAATTTCATCAGACTTCGGAACTCGCATTAACGTGGCGTGAGTGTATCCGAATTCCACCGCAACGGTCTGAAGGACCTGGAGCCACTGGGGTCGGCTTTCCGCAGCAGATATCTGTTTGCTCAGCAAAGGCTGCCGTTCGATTGTGATCATAAGTATTTTCGTTCGAGGACACGAGATATGTTAACGGTAACAAATATACGAAAAACCTTCAAATGCCACTCTTAATTTTTGGTTTTATTCCTGTTTCCTAACTTTTATTTTAAATATTTCAATTCAAATGGTTGCATGCGATTTCAAGAAATTTATCGGTGGGCATAAAAAACGCCGAAATCGCTCCGTGATGGTCAGTTGAACCATCCTTTTTCAGATATTTCTCGCAGCTTTGTGTCATTTTTCCTGAAACTGAATGTAAGAGACCGGAAATCCATTATATCTGTTGAGTTGCAGCTTACCAAAGCATCGTAACATTTTTGCAACTCAGTCCCTTGACGATAAATATGAGTCATCGAATCATATTTTAATTGTTGACAGTAAAAGTCATGTTTTATACTGCTCGATTGCGGCCAAACCGTAAAAATTAGGGGTATTTTATCGGGTCACTCCGCGGCAGCGCATCACGCTGTCGCATGCTTTCGTGTGCCCGAATTCAGGGGTGAATGATGATGAATGGGCTTTCCAAATCCGCTTTGCTTGTCAGCACGGCGATGGTTCTTCTTTCCGTTAATGTGGTCAATGCACAGCAGACCGCGGACCAGAGCGACGCCAATGGCGCGACGGTGCTGGAGCGAATTATTGTCAAGGGAAAGCGGGTTAAGGCAGGAGATGCCGCTGGCGATACGCCATTGGCAAGCACGACGGGTGCCACCGAAATCCGTAGGAAAGACATCGGCAGCCTGAAGGATCTTGGCAAGACGACAGAAGCGGGCGTGGATTTCGTCAACTCCAAGCCTGGTAAGCCGGG
The DNA here is from genome assembly GCF_023757665.1 of Rhizobium skierniewicense Ch11. Taxonomy (NCBI): domain Bacteria; kingdom Pseudomonadati; phylum Pseudomonadota; class Alphaproteobacteria; order Hyphomicrobiales; family Rhizobiaceae; genus Rhizobium; species Rhizobium skierniewicense. The sequence goes on along the minus strand of NZ_RXPG01000021.1, from coordinate 348,347 downwards.
CGGCCTTTTCATACGAGGATTGGGCGGCGCGCGCGTCACCACGCTGATCGACGGCATCCCTGTCCCGTTTTTCGAGAACTTCGCCCGTCAAGGGCAGGCAACGACAACGCTGAGCAATACCAGTTCCAGCTTCGATTTCTCGTCACTGTCGTCGATCGATGTGGTTCGCGGTGCCGATTCCAGCCGGGTCGGTTCTGGCGCCCTGGGTGGCGCGCTGGTACTGCGTACCCTGGAGGCCGACGATCTCATCTCCGGCGACAAGGACTGGGGTGGCGTTGCCAAAACAACCTATGACAGTGAGGACAAAAGCATCGGCGGGTCGGTCGCTGTTGCCAAGAAAATAGAGAACACGTCCGTTCTGTTCCAGGGGTCCTACAAACGTGGGAATGAAGTGGATAACCGCGGAAGCGCAGATATTTACGGCACCCGCCGCACGACACCCAATCCGGGCGATACGTATGAAAGCAACCTGCTGTTCAAGGTCAGGCAGGATTTGGAAAGTGGACACAGCATTGGTTTGACAGCGGAACGGTTCTCACTGCGTACGAGAACCGACCTCAAAACCCTGCAGGGCACCAGTGTCTCCGGCTCCACTTACCGGATCGACGATTATGATGGCCATGAGGACACTGAACGCGACCGCGTATCTCTGGATTACAAATACGAGGCACCATCGACGGACGGCGTCATCGATGCGGCTGATTTGTCCCTTTACTGGACGCGTCTCGACAAGGTTTCCGGTGCTGGCGACCGTTTGACCAACAACTCGCTCTATATTCGTGAAGACACTATGAGAGATAGTCGCTTCGGGCTTGTCGGCGGTCTTGAATCCGGGTTCGACCTTGGCGGCATCAGCCACACCATTCGGTTTGGCGGTAACGCCTGGACGTCTGATTTCACTGACTCCGTTTACATCAATACGGGCGGATCTTCCTCCGCGTCCCAGTCTGATATGCCGAATGTCAGCGGGAAAAGTCTCGGCGTTTATCTGGAGGACGAACTTGCTTTCGGCAACGGCGGCTTCAAGCTGACGCCCGGCATACGGTTCGATGCCTATGATTACGATCCAGATGGATCGGTCTCGACCAACAGCGGCTACAATACATTCGGCTTGCCCTCGGGCAACAATGGCTCACGCTTCTCTCCAAAGCTTCTTGCCACCTATGACCTGACACCAGAGGTTCAGCTCTTTGCCCAATGGGCCATGGCGTATCGCGCGCCGACCGTCAACGAACTCTATCTCAACTTCTCCAACATCAGCTCCGGCTACGCTGTCATTGGCAATTCATCCTTGGACCCAGAAACCAGCAATGGTTTTGAACTCGGTGGCCGATATGACGATGGCGATCTTTCGAGTAGCGTGACGCTGTTTCATAACAAATACAAAAACTTCATCGAACAGGTCACGACGACGACAACCCTTTTCCCCGGCTTCGGTGGGAGAGGCAATGGTTCGCTCTTCACCTATCAAAATCGGGAAAACGTTGAGATATCTGGCGTAGAAGCAAAGGTCCGCAAGGATTTGGCGAATGGCTTTTTCGCGCATGCCTCGCTTGCCTATGCCTATGGCAAAGACACGGATACCAACGAATTCATTCGAACGGTCGCACCGTTCAAGTCCATCGTTGGTGTTGGCTACGCTGAGGAAAGCTGGGGCTCGGAATTTACCGGCATCTTTTCGTCGCACATGCGTGATGACGCAGCGGCGAGCACTTTCGATGCGCCGGGCTACGGCATCTTCAACCTGACCGGCTGGTGGGAGCCCGAACAGACGAAGGGCCTGCGTGTTCAAGCCGGTGTCTATAATCTCTTCGATCGCAAATACTGGAATGCAGTCGGCGTCAGGGACATCAACCCGAACACGGTTTCCAGCGTGAACCAGCCCGTCGATTTCTATTCCGAGCCGGGTCGTTCGTTCAAGATTTCGCTCACACAGACATTCTAATGAGGACTGGCTAATGAGGACTGGCTAATCAGGATTTGCCAATCAGGATTTGAGTGAAAAAAGAAAGGCGGGGCTTTGGCTCCGTCTTTTGACGTTTATCGGCAATACAGATATCCGCCCTTGCGCTCCAAGACGTCCAGGTGCAGGTGGTCCTGGTGGGTGGCGTCGCTGCCGGGAGAAAGTACGGTACGGAAGAACAGACAGGCGGCGGTGGTGATGGTGCGCTGAAAAGCACCTTCCATGGTGCCGTCTTCCGAACGTGGCTTCATGACCAGTGGTTCGCCCTTGTCGAAGGTCATGGTCGCAATGTCGACGGCGCTGCCTTTGGCGTGTTCGGAAATCTTGCCTGTTTCGGCGCTGTTGCGGTTACGGCAGATGTAGGTGGAGGCATTGCCGAAGGCGGTGACTTTTTTGTCGGGCATAGCGATTGCCGCATTGGGTACCACGACGTTCTTTGCCCAGCGCGAGAGCGCCAGTGCCGTTTCGCATCTCATCGTGCCCTCTGGCTCCAGCTTGATGCCCGGAATGACGGTGGATAGTTCCAAAGGAGATGCGATGCCACATCCATCCTCTTCACCCGTGATCGGCGGGAGTTCCTTGAACTCCGCACCCAGCTGTTTTAGTTCCGCCAGGCAGGCTTTCAACTCTTCGGGGTTTTCTGCCTTTACAGGATCGCGAGGAGGCTCTTCCGGCTTTTTGTCCTCCTCTTTTTTGCTGTCTTCAGGTCTTGCAGGCGATTGAGGCTTTTCTTCTGGTTTAGGCACTCCATTTTCCGCAGGAGGGGGCGCGGGTTTCTCTTCTTCTTTTTTCTTGTCTGCCGATTCAGGTACGGGCGTGGTGTCTTGCTGCGCAGGCTTGGGCTGAGGGACCGGCACATCCTGCGGCGGTTGTGCGGCGGAGATCAGCAGCGTGCTGGCTGCGAGTATCATGAGACGATGAAGCATGTGACCGGTCGTTCCCCCATTGCGGCTCACCCACAACGTTTCAATATGCTTTCGGTTCAAATCCGCTTGCCAATAGGCTCGGTTGGCGCTAACAATTTTCGTCATGAACACACGGTCGAAGAACATTGCAATCTGGTGGTGGGGCAGCTTAACGCGGCCTTGAGCACCCATGTCCTTAGACTAAGTCCAAGCCGCCCGAATTTTCAGGCGGCTTTTTTGTTGTTATGCCGCCTGTCATCGGGCTTTAGAAACGGGAAGCAGAATAGATGGTAACAATTATTCAGGATGACGGGTCTGAAACATACGAGACCAGAGGCGGGGTCAAAGTCACGCGCCAGCGTCGCGCTGCCGATTACGCAACGGCCATCGATAGCTACGTGACCGGACTCGACGAACGTCGTGGCGCCGTGTTTTCGTCCAACTACGAGTATCCTGGCCGTTACACCCGTTGGGACACCGCGATCATCGACCCGCCGCTCGGCATTTCCTGTTTCGGCCGTACGATGTGGATCGAAGCCTACAACGGTCGTGGTGAGGCGTTGCTGTCTCTCATTACGGAGAAGCTGAAGGCCACGCCGGATCTGACGCTTGGGACGTCAACATCGAAGCGTCTGGACCTCGTCGTCAACGAGCCTGACCGTATCTTCACCGAGGAAGAACGCTCGAAAATCCCGACCGTGTTTACGGCCCTGCGGGCAATCGTTGATCTCTTCTACTCCAGCGCGGATGCGGCCATCGGTTTGTTCGGTGCTTTCGGGTACGACCTGGCCTTCCAGTTCGACGCCATCAAGCTCTCGTTGGAGCGCCCGGAAGACCAGCGCGACATGGTTCTGTTTCTGCCGGACGAAATCCTTGTCGTCGATCACCATCAGGCAAAGGCCTGGATCGACCGTTATGACTTCGAGAAAAATGGCATCACAACACATGGCAAGTCGCAGGATATCGCGCCGGAACCCTTCGTGAAGACAGACAGCATCCCCCCGCGCGGGGATCATCACCCTGGCGAATATTCGCAGCTGGTGACGAAAGCGAAAGAAAGCTTCCGGCGCGGCGATCTGTTTGAGGTCGTGCCTGGCCAGAAGTTCATGGAGCGTTGCGACAGCAATCCATCGGCCATTTCGCGCCGCCTGAAAGCCATCAATCCATCTCCATATTCGTTCTTCATCAACCTCGGTCATCAGGAATATCTGGTGGGTGCATCGCCGGAAATGTTTGTGCGTGTCTCCGGTCGCCGCATCGAGACGTGCCCGATTTCCGGCACCATCAAGCGGGGTGAAGACCCGATCGCCGATAGCGAGCAGATCCTCAAACTGCTGAATTCCAAGAAGGACGAATCTGAGCTCACCATGTGTTCGGATGTGGACCGTAACGACAAGAGCCGCGTATGCGAACCCGGCTCGGTCAAAGTCATCGGTCGTCGCCAGATCGAGATGTATTCGCGCCTCATCCACACGGTGGACCACATCGAAGGCCGCCTGCGTGACGACATGGATGCGTTTGACGGCTTCCTGTCACACGCGTGGGCGGTGACCGTGACAGGCGCGCCGAAGCTGTGGGCCATGCGCTTCATCGAGGCTCATGAGAAGAGCTCTCGCGTCTGGTATGGCGGTGCCATTGGTATGGTTGGCTTCAACGGCGATATGAACACTGGAATGACGTTGCGCACCATTCGCATCAAGGACGGTATTGCGGAAGTGCGGGCAGGGGCGACGTTGCTCAATGATTCCAACCCGCAGGAAGAAGAAGCCGAAACCGAACTGAAGGCATCTGCCATGATTGCAGCTATCCGCGATGCGAAAGGGCAGAACTCTGCGGCAACGCAGCGGGCTTCCGCCAAGGTCGGTACCGGGTTGAAAATCCTGCTGGTCGATCACGAAGACAGTTTCGTGCACACGCTCGCCAACTATTTCCGCCAGACCGGTGCCACGGTTTCGACCGTGCGTTCGCCAGTCGCGGCCGAAGTCTTCGACCGTTTGCAGCCGGATCTCGTGGTTCTGTCTCCGGGGCCTGGCAATCCCAGCGACTTCGATTGCAAGGCAACGATCAAGGCTGCACGTTCGCGTGATTTGCCGATCTTCGGTGTGTGCCTTGGGTTGCAGGCGTTGGCGGAAGCATATGGCGGCGAGCTTCGCCATCTCGCCATCCCGATGCACGGCAAGCCATCGCGCATCCGCGTGCTGGAACCGGGCCTCGTCTTCTCTGGACTGGGCAAAGACGTCACCGTTGGTCGTTACCACTCGATCTTCGCTGACCCGGCAACGCTCCACCGTGATTTCATCATCACCGCAGAAAGTGAAGATGGCACGATCATGGGCATCGAACATTCCAAGGATCCCATAGCTGCCGTACAGTTCCACCCGGAATCGATCATGACACTGGGTGGCGATGCTGGCATGCGGATGATCGAAAACGTGGTGACGCATCTGGTGCGCAAGGCGAAAACCAAAGCGGCCTAACGTGCGTAAAGACTGACAGCGGCGTTACAAGATGCCGCTGTTTTCCAGACCACGTGGATGATGCTGTTGAAAGTCTTCAAATATCTTTGCATCGCCACGGCGCTGATCCTGACTGGCATCGTCGCCGGCACCGTGTTGCCTCGGCCCATCATCGGCGACCATTCGACAAATGCGGAGGGCACGTCCCGCCGGGTCCTGATCCTCAGCAATCCCATCCACACCGATATCGCCTTGCCTTTGGACGCAGAACTGCTGACGCAGTTCGGGTTTCTGCGCGATGGACACCTGGAAATCGATGATCCCCGCGTTCGATACTTGGTCTTCGGCTGGGGTGGGCGAGCTTTCTACACGCAGACGCCGACATGGGCCGATCTGAAGCCGCTGCCTTTGTTCAAAGGTCTGACACTCGACAATTCGGTCATGCATGTCGCACTTGCAGGGGATATTCCTGTGACAGATGCAAGTGTCACGTCGCTTGATCTTTCGGTTGATGAATATCGGAAGCTGATCGATTTCATCGTCGGCAGCTTCACCTATTCGCAGAAAAAGCCAATCCCGCTGCCCGGACAATCTTACGGCAGGGACGACGCCTTTTTCGAAGCGAAGGGATATTTCAATGCCTTGCTCGGCTGCAACACATGGACGGCGGCGGCGTTGCGATACGCAGGTCTGCAAACCGGATGGTGGACGCCGCTGCCGCCGCTTCTCACCACGTCGCTGCGGCTTCACAACGGCGCGGAAACATTCTCAGTCATTGCGCCAGCTCCCTGAAACATCGCGCATTCTTGAAATTGACAAATTGCATTTGGTAGCGTCAATTTTCTCATCGTCTTATGTCGGTGAGCGGAAATAATTTAACGGGGATATGAGGAGCTTGCGTAAAATCCTATTGCAGTTCCAAGTGTTGGCAACGTTGCTCGCTGTCGGCATCCAGCCCCTTTGGGCTGATGAGCGTGAGGCTGGAGCGAAGACGCTTCTTCTTCCGATCTATCCGTTATGGCTTGCACAGGCAGGACTGTTTTCCTCTGATCAGGCTCTGAAACAAAAAATGACGGATCAAGCCATCGCGGGTCTTGCAAAGCAACTACCAAGTGATTGTGACGAAACGCGAATGAGGCGGGATCTTTGCGGCATCAAGCCTGTACGTGTTCCATCGTCGTCAATGAACCCAACGGTTTACGTGCAGGAAACACTAGGCATTCAGACGGTTGATTTCAAACCGCTGAAACGCGGCGATCTCATAGTGCATAAGGCTCGGTTTGGAGGGGCGTCTGTCACGTCTGCGCTGACAAGGCTTATTGGTCTTCCGGGAGAAACAATAGAGATGCGCGATGGCGCGGTCTTCGTGAATGGGTTGGAGTTTACACAAAAAAGTGAAAACAAAGGGATTGACAGTGAGTGGGGTCCATTGAATCTCGTCCGGGAAACAACGCCGGAGGGAGCGACCTATGAGATCGCGTTGCAGGATGGAAATACCTCTGGAATCGTTCAAGACTTTGGTCCAGTCACTCTTCCGTACGATCGTTACTTTGTCCTTGGCGACAATCGCGGCAATTCCGTTGACAGCCGGTATCCCGAGCAACTGAACGAAGACGGGATGGTTGCTGCAAAAGATATCGAAGGCGTTGCCATTGTCGTGCTCGTATCCAAGAGTGTGGACCGTGTTGGTGTGCCGCTGCGGTAAATTGACCGCCGCAAACCCTTGACCTAGCTGTCACTTTCAATCATAGAAGCCGCATAAATGAACCGCGCGCACGGACACCTCCGTGCGCGCGGTTCATGCGTTTTGGGGTCCATTTCTGCAATTCATTCGCATCCGCACGGGGTTAGGTCATGAACGAACAGGGGAACACGCTCGTCAGGAAACTGGCGTTTTGGGGCATCCCGTTTTCCATTACGGTGCTGTGCCTCAAGCTTCTGGCATGGTGGGTCACCGGTTCGGTGGCGCTGCTGTCTGATGGCCTCGAATCCACGGTCAATGTCGTTGCGGCCTTCATCGCCTATTTCGTCATTCGCTACGCGCAAAAGCCTGCCGATGACGATCATCAGTTCGGCCACCACAAGGCGGAATATCTGTCGGCTGTGGTCGAGGGGGTGCTGATCGTCGTAGCCGCCCTCCTGATCGTGAAAGAGGCGTGGGGTGGCTTGATGGCCCCGCATTTGCCGGATGCCCCGGCGCTGGGCCTTGCCATCAATGCCTTTGCCGCCATTCTCAACGGTATCTGGGCTACGGTGTTGATCCGTGTCGGCAAGAAACATTCCTCACCCGCGCTTCTGGCAGATGGTCACCATATCATGTCGGATGTCGTCACATCCGGCGGTGTCCTGATTGGTCTCGTACTGGCGATTGCAACGGGTTACGCCATTCTCGATCCGGTTCTTGCCCTCGTCGTCGCCATCAACATCCTGTTTCAGGGTTCCAAGGTCATCATGCATTCACTTGGCGGTCTCATGGACCGGGCGGTGGAGCCGGAAGAAGATGAGGTCATCAAGAGGGCGATTGCGGAGAATTCTGCTGGCCTGCTGGGTGTGCACGATCTGAAAACCCGCAGGGCAGGGGCGGTTGCCTTCATCGATTTTCATGTCGTCGTGCCATCTGCCATGTCTGTCGGCGCGGCACATGATATTTGCGACCGGCTGGAAGATGCCATAAAGGAAGCGGTGCCAGGTGCTGTGCTGGCCATTCATGTGGAGCCTGAGAGCGAACAGGCGCATGGCGTTCGGGTAGAGTTTCAAGAGCTAGGAGTTTGAACCATGTCAGTCACGGATGTATCCGGCCTGTCGCAACTGGGTGCGCAAGTCGCTTCCCCTGAAAGTCCTGAAAAGGCCGTTCTGGAAAAAGTGCCGAACGGCAATGCCGGAACGGATTATGTCGTGCGCTTCACCGCGCCGGAATTCACGTCTTTATGCCCGATGACCGGACAGCCGGATTTCGCCCATATCGTCATCGATTACATTCCGGGTGAGTTTCTCGTTGAATCCAAATCGCTAAAGCTGTTTCTGCACGCTTTCCGAAACCACGGTGCCTTCCATGAAGACTGCTCGGTCTATATAGCCAAGCGACTGGTCGATCTTTTGCAGCCGAATTGGCTCCGCATCGGTGCCTATTGGTACCCACGCGGTGGCATTCCCATCGATGTGTTCTGGCAGACGGGTGCGCCACCGGACGGCGTTTGGCTGCCGGAGCAGGGCGTCGCGACCTATCGCGGTCGCGGCTGACCCGAACCTTCAGCCGTTACACGAACGAGCCGCCGTCGCCTGAATCGAAGTCCGTATCGTCGCTCCCGTTGTCGTAATCCACCTGTTGTGCGCCAGTGTCGTCTTCATTGCTGGCCACATCCTGCTGTGGCTTGTCGTCATCGCCATAGTAGTTATTGATCACGGTTTCTTCGACCGGAGCCGCGCCAGCTCCGGCTCCCCCCACGGCGGAACCCCAGCCTGTCGATGCGACATGGTTGGAAAAAATACCACTCAGCGAATTGGCAAGCAGCATGCCGCCAGCCACACCGGCTGCGGCACCCAGGGCACCCTGGAGGAAGCCGCCGCCACCGCTGGGGCGACCGAATGCGGATGGCTGTTGGCCGCTCCAGGGTCCAGTCGGCTGGGGGGCATCGTTTTTGTTTCGCCCCCATGGCCCCTGTGTCTGTCCAGATGTATCGTTGCGATAGCTCGGAGAGGCGCTAGGGAGAGGTGCCGTTGCCTGTTGCTGGTTACCACCGAAAATCGAGCTGAGGAAACCGCCCTGCTGTGCCTGCTGCGGTGCAGCGTTGCCGCTTTCCAGCTGATGGATGCGGTCTTCCAGCTCGCAAATATGCGCTGCCGCAGCCTCCAATCCCTTTTCCTGCACGATGACGGCTTGAGCAAGATAATAGGGGGAGGCGGGCTGGTCCCGAACGGCTTGATTGATCAGCGCTTCGGCTTCCGTGTCGCGTGGAGTGGAGGACGCGGATTTGACCCTGTCGAACAGGGATTTGAGCAGTTGGGTTTCTTCTGGTGACATTGGTAGCCTCCTTGGCATGTCGCGAAACGCACACCAAGGAGTTAGGGTTCAATTTCGGCTTTTAAAAGCTGATCCATCCTTACATTTTTGTAAGGATGGAGTTCTCGGGCTCAACCGCCAAAAACGAGCGAAAGTCCCGCCAGAACCGTCATGCCGCCGACGACGCGGGTGGCAACCGCGCCGAGTTTGGCAATGGCCAGTCCCAGCGCAACGCCTGCGAGGTGAAGGAATGCTGTTGCAATGACGAAGCCGACTCCGAATTGAAATGCGCCCGCGCTTCCCAATTCGCCACCATGTGCGTGACCATGGAACAGGGCAAATACGCCGACAATCCCAGCTGCAACGCTGATCGGGACGCGTGTTGCCATGGCTACCAAAAGGCCCAGTGCAATGACGGAGGCTAGAATAGCCGGTTCGACGAATGGCAGATGGATGCCACCCAGCGCCAGCAGGAAGCCAATGGCCATGGTGCCGACGAAAGCAGCGGGGATAATGAGAAGTGCTGCGTCCTTACCCTTCGATATGGCGATTTGCGATGCCCAGATGCCTACGGCGACCATGACCAGAATATGATCGGCACCAAAAAGCGGGTGGGAAAGACCGGCCATGAAGGATCCGTGCTCTTCCGGATTGAGATGGGCAAAGGCCGGCAATGCAGTAAGGCCAAGCGTTGCGGCAGTGAGTGAAAGTCTTTTGAACATCGTTCCCTCTCGAATATTTTACAGATGGAGCAAGAGGCGCTTGGGTCGCCGGACAAAACCCCACAACGAACGATATCGCAGTAACAAAGTGCCTGTCCATGCGTCATTTGACGGTGCCCTGTTTATTAAGCAGTTCGGCGCCTTGTCTTTTTCGCTCATTGTTTTACGAAACAAATCACACTATGTCCGGTAGGTAATGAAATACGTTGGAGACCGCCACATGAACGAAGACGAAGACGACAAGAGCAAGGAACTGCCGATCGGCAAGGAAACGGAAGCGAATCTTTTCAAGTCGCGTTCGATCTTCATCTATGGCGGCATCACGCAGGAATTAGCGCAGAAGGTTTGCACGCAGCTCGTCGCTCTTGCCGCAGCTAGCGACGAAGATATTCGCGTTTACGTGAATTCGCCCGGCGGTCACGTCGAATCCGGCGATAGCATTCACGACATGATCAAGTTCATCAAGCCGAAGGTCTACATCATCGGCACAGGCTGGGTTGCGTCTGCCGGCGCTCTGATCTATGTGAGCGTTCCTAAAGAGCGTCGTCTTTGCCTGCCAAACACCCGCTTCCTGCTTCACCAACCATCCGGCGGCACGCGTGGGATGGCATCCGATATCGAAATCCAGGCCCGCGAAATCATCAAGATGAACAAGCGCCTGATCACGATCTTCTCCAAGGCAACCGGCCAGACGGAAGAAAAGATCGCCAAGGATATCGATCGCGATTACTGGCTGGGTGGCGAAGAGGCCAAGGAATACGGCCTGGTTGGTCGTATCGTTGAGAGCCAGTCGGAACTCTGAGAGTTCAGCAGTCGAATTTCCAAGCCCGCGTCGGTCTCGAGCCAGCGCGGGTTTTTTATTTTTGCGATGCACCTACCTGCTTCATGTCTGCTGCCGTTGTCTCGATAACCAGGGTCCCGCGATGTGTGTCATTGGCACCTTCAGCGTGCTTGGGCGCGACCTGCGCCTTGCCAAACCACTCGGCCAGCGTCATCCGGCCCGTCTTCGGTGGTGGCTGGCGAATGAACTCTGCAATTTCCGCCCTCCATACCCTGAAGCTGAAACGGAAGCTCCAGCGCATATGTCTGCGCAGCTCCCGATCGCGGTGAAACAGAATGCGCAACAGCGCGCGCGGACGACAGTGAACGGCCACCTCCAGCAATTTGACCATCGCAAAGATCATGGCCGGTGACAGGTGGCGTGACGACAGCAACTGGTGCCGGTAATCCCACTTGCTGCGGTCGGTTTCGATGACACGGCGCTCGCCGTTCTCCGCCGTCCAGTCGGACCAGCTGTGCGGCGTCAGATACATGGCATTCAGTAAATCCGGGTCGTAGAGGCTGATCTGGCGCAAGGCACGCAGGTAATCAGCCAACCTTTCTTCTTCGAAGCCGACGATGTGGCCGAGCATCGATAGAATGCCATGTTGCCGCAGAAGCGCGACCGCCTGTTGGTCTTCCCTTGTGGTTGAGCCCTTACGGATGGCTGCAAGCGTTGTCGGATCCGTGGTCTCGATGCCCATCAGCACACAGATCATGCCCGCTTTCTTCATCAACGGCAGGAGATCGGCATCGCGGACGATGTCGGTCGCGCGGATCGTTGCAAACAGCCTCACCGGAACATTCTCTTCGACCAGCGCCTCCAGGAATTCGCGCCACAGCCGTTTCGAGGATGTCGGGTTTTCATCGGCGAGGTCTACAAAGCAAATGCCGTGGGTGCGATGCAGCCAGGCGATTTCGGCGGCGACCGCTTTGGGGGATCGATACCGCCAGCGGCTCCAGAACTGGTATTGGCCGCAATAGTTGCAGCGGTGAGGACAGCCACGCGAAAACTGGACAATGGCTGCGCGACCAATGCCAAAGCATTGATAGAGGTCCCAGTTTTCGATCAGCTCCCAACCGATCCGCCAGTCGTTAAGGTCCTTGATTGTGGCGGCAGGTCTGGTTTCGACATGAGCGCCTTCTTGCCGGTAGACAATGCCTGGAACGGTACTGGGTGACACGCCGTCCGAGAGTGCCTGCACCAGCGCCAAGGTGGTCGCTTCGCCTTCACCCTTGATGATGATGTCCACCGACGGTTCGCCCGTCATGATGGCTGCCGCATGATAGGTGGGGTAGACGCCGCCATAGACCGTCAAAGCTTGCGGACAGGCGCGCTTGGCAGCATCGAGAACGAGAATGCAGGCGGGATGTGCAGGGGTCGAGCCAGCGTGCCCTGTCATCACCATATCCGGCGCGAAATCGACTATGGCTTCTTCGATCTCATCTGCGGTCATATGGTGGCGTTCCGCGTCGACCAGGCGGCACTCATGTCCGGCATCGATCAAAGGTCCGGCGACGCAAAGAAGGCCGAATGGGATCTGATGGCCAACACCACGGGAGGTGAGAGAGATGTAGGGTGGATTGACGAAGAGTATACGCATGACGGTTCCCTTCAGTGCTCGTCCGCCGGCACCACTGGTTCAGCGGCCACACCTTATTTGCAACCATAAATAAAGTTTTCTACCGGGCGTTTATGTCGCGGTGTCGACTCAGCGTCAAACAAAAAACCGCATTGGCGAGGCCAATGCGGTTGGGTTCGATGTGGATTGACCTTAGCTCAAGGAATGAGACGGCTTTCCCGCAAGGATTTGAACAGAGCGAAAAACGCATCGTCTGTCGGTTGATATTCCTTGAAACCCAAACGGCGGCTCTTGCCTATATCGGTCACGACCTCGATGGGACGACCGAGATCGGCATCCGTGTGCCATGGTGATGCCAGGCGGCTGAGGTCGGGTTCGGCCAGATTTTCGCGCAGGGCAATCTCGTTCCAGATCTTTGCATCATCTTTCATCTGCTCTTCAAGAGGCATGACCGTGCCATCGAAAGGCGCTGGTTCAATGCCAAACCAGTCGGCGATACGCCCCCACATCCAGCTCCAGCGGAAAACATCGCCGTTGACGACGTTGAATGCCTCGTTCCTCGCTTCTGGCGTTTCTGCCGCCCATAGCAATTGCTTGGCCAGAAGATTGGCATCCGTCATGTCCGTCAGACTGTTCCATTGCGCAGCCGAGCCGGGGAAGCGGAAGGGGCGGCCGGTTTCTTTGCACAAGGTTGCATAGACCGCCAGTGTCGTGCCCATATTCATTGCGTTGCCCACGGCTTGCCCGATCACGGTGTGGGGACGATGCACACTCCACGAAAAGCCGTCGCGCTCTGCTGCGGCAAAGACTTCGTCTTCCTGCGCATAGTAGAAGTTTTCCACATCGAGACGGCCCTGTTCCTCGCGGAACGGCGTCTGTGGCAGAGTGCCTTTTCCATAGGCCTCGAATGGTCCGAGATAGTGCTTCAGGCCAGTGACCAGCGCCACGTGACGCGTTGATTTGCCTGGGCTCAAGCCATCCAGCAGATTGCGCACCATGGCGGAATTGACGCGAATGTTTTCGGCTTCGCTGTCCTGCCGTGCCCATGTGGTGATGAAGACGGCGTCCGGCCGCACATCGTTGAGCGCCTTTGCCGTATCGGCCGCGTTCTGCAAATCGGCAGCAACCGGAATAACGCCGTTCTGATCGGTGGGGCGGCGTGAAAGACCGTAGACTGTCCAGCCCTCGCTCAGCAAAAGATTTGCGGTTGCGCTGCCGACAATCCCGCTTGCACCGACAACCAATGCCTTTTTCACCATCATCTCTCTCCTTTTTTGTTGAGACATAACTAGGCTTTCTTTGTAGCTGCGTGTAGACGGCACTGGTTGGGGACATGGATACCAAGAGGTGACCACGATGAAGCCGGGAAGCCACGAAGCAGAATGGCGTGAGGACTGTGCGCCCAGACGCGTGCTGGAACTCTTTTCTACCAAATGGACGAGCATGATTCTCCATACGCTGCACACCCTTCACGAGGGTACGGCGCGCACAGGCGTGCTGGAGAGAAGCCTGCCGGGCATATCCAAGAAAATGCTGACGCAGACGTTGAAGGAAATGGAGCGCACTGGGCTGGTGTCTCGCCATGTCTTTGAGACGAGACCGCCCGCCGTCGAATATCGCCTGACCCCACTTGGCAACCGTTTTGTCGAACCGGTCGAAATGCTCTATGCCTGGGGCAGGGATAATGCTGATGCGCTGGACGCATTGGGAGATCGCTCGACCTCCCGACGCTGAAAGCTGTCAGGCTTTGCCGGCCAGCCAGAGCGTATGACGCGCACCGCCGCGCTTGCCATTGGCGCGAACACTCATCGCATCTGTCGCGAAACCCGCCTGACGCAGGCGGCGCGTAAACGCAGCGTCCGGCCCTGACGACCACACTGCCAGCAAGCCTTTCGGTCTCAAGGCGGCCCTGGCGGACTGGAGACCCTCGCTATCATAGAGGCTGTCGTTGGAGGGGCGCGACAGGCCATCGGGACCGTTGTCCACATCCAGCAGAATGGCGTCATAGGCAGCTTTTTTCGAGCGGATGAGCACGCCGACATCACCGACATGGATATCGACGCGGGCATCATCCAACGTGCCCTTGTGCAGATCCGCCATCGGCCCACGCCCCCATTCGACAACGGCTGGTACCAGTTCGGCCACGGTGACGCGCGCATCGAGTGGCAACACACCCAGCGCTGCACGCAGGGTAAAGCCCATGCCCAGCCCGCCAATCAGGATACTCTGGTTGGGACGACCCGCAATGCGCTCGCAGGACAATGTCGCCAAAGCCTCTTCGGATCCGCTGAGACGGCTGTTCATCAGTTCGTTTGACCCGAGCATGATGGAAAATTCCTGGCCGCGCTGTTTAAGGCGCAGTTCGGTGCCATCACCGGGAATGGCCGCGCGGTCGAGTTCTATCCAAGGAAGCATCGGTGGTTCTCATCGTCTCGTTTGCAGGCGTCCTAACATGCGCTTGATGGTCAGAACAACATGGTACGGTCAAACCTGTGGTCCTCAGCATCAGATAGAACGGTCCTGCCTTCGTGTTCCTGGATGCGTAACCGAACGGCGCGGCATCGCCTTGCCAGCGCGGTTGTTTTTTGATCTGGGGTAGGGATCGTTTTGATAATCAATCTCCAGAGTTCCGTCATGCTGAAAGACTTTTCCGTTCAAGCCCTTTTTATGGGGTGCCTGACCGCTTTCGTTGGCTTCGCCAGTTCCTTCGCCGTTGTCCTTCAGGGGCTGAAAGGCGTCGGCGCGACGGACTTCGAGGCGGCGTCCGGTTTGATGGCGCTTTCGGTGTCGATGGGCATTTGCGCCATTGTGCTGTCCTCCATAACCCGCCTGCCAGTGAGTATCGCATGGTCCACACCGGGGGCAGCACTTCTGGCGACGACAGGCGTGATCGGAGGCGGATTTCCAGCCGCTGTCGGGGCGTTTATCCTTTGCGCTGCCCTAATCATCGTTGCAGGCCTCTTTCGCCCACTGGGCAAGGCGGTCGCATCCATTCCCGCACCCTTGGCCAATGCCATGCTCTCTGGCGTCATCATCGGCCTGTGTTTTGCACCCGTCAAAGCCATCGGCTTCAACGCAGCCCTTGGTCTGCCGATCATTCTGGCATGGATCGTGGTTGGCGCGTTCAAGCGGCTCTGGGCGGTTCCGGCAGCACTGGTTGCTTTCGTGCTGGTGATGATTTTTGGTGTCGAGATACCGTCTGGCGCTCTCGACAATGTGGTCCAATCTTTGACGCCGCCGATGGAATTCGTCATGCCGGTGTTCAACCTTCAGGCGTTGGTGTCGATTGCGTTGCCGCTGTTTATCGTCACCATGGCCTCCCAGAATATTCCGGGCATCGCGGTCTTGAAGGTTAATCATTACGACCCCAAGCCGGGGCAACTCTTCGCCGTTACGGGTTTTTTCTCGCTACTGTCAGCGCCGTTTGGTGGGCATGCCGTCAACCTTGCAGCCATAACGGCGGCCATGTGCGCGGGTGAGGACGCCCATGCCGATCCGAAACGGCGCTATTGGGCCTCCCTGATCGGTGGCGTCGGTTACGTCATTCTGGGTCTTCTAGCGGGCGTCGTCACCGCGTTCGTGGCATTGGCCCCGCCCATCCTCATTCAGGCGGTTGCCGGGCTTGCCCTTGTCGGGGCCTTCTCCGGCTCCGCCGTTGCCGCCTTCAAGGAGCCTGAAACCCGCGAAGCCGCCGCGATCACCTTCCTCATCACCGCATCGGGCTTGTCCTTCGGCGGCATTTCCGGCGCCTTCTGGGGATTGCTGGGCGGTGGGTTGATGATGGCTCTGACCCGTTTCGTGAAACGCGCGAAAAAATAAAGATGCGCTTGCAACTGAATATTCCGCCCCCTATAAGATTCGTATGACCAACGGCATCGCAACCATTTTCGGCATGAGCGCGCAGATTTCTGTGAAGCCTTCCGTATGCGGTGTACTCTCGCTTCTTAGCCTCGACCTTACACGCGGTTGCCGGGTCCAGTGAGGAGCGCCCGGCGGCCGAAAGTCCGCTGGCACGAATGCTCCTCAACTCGAAATCTCATTTCATACTGGATTTAAGGCCCGTTTGGGCGCGCATCGAAGCCGAGGCTTTTCAGCCCGCGATGCGTGGAAGGAGCAAGATTATGGACGCCAAGACCTCTCGGATTTCCAAGGGCATGCCGGACGCGAATGTGAAGTATCGCCCGTACCCGGTCATCGACATCAAGGACCGCACATGGCCCTCCAAGACCATCGACAAGGCACCGATCTGGTGTTCGGTGGACTTGCGCGATGGTAACCAGTCGCTGGTCAACCCCATGGGGCATGACCGCAAGGCGCGCATGTTCAAGCTGCTTCTGGAGATGGGCTTCAAGGAAATCGAAATCGGTTTCCCCTCCGCTTCGCAAACGGATTTCGATTTTGCCCGCTGGTGTGTGGAACAGGGCGGTGTGCCGGAAGATGTTTCGTTGCAGGTGCTGGTTCAGTGCCGCCCGGAATTGATCACCCGCACGTTTGAATCGCTGGAAGGTGCCAAGAACCCCATCATCCATTTCTACAATTCCACGTCGGAGTTGCAGCGCCGCGTGGTGTTTGCCAAGGATGTCCAGGGTATCAAGCAGATTGCCGTCGATGCCGCCAAGATGATCACCGATATGGCGGCCAAGGCCGGTGGCGGTTATCGCTTCGAGTACTCGCCGGAAAGCTTTACCGGAACGGAGCTGGAGGTGGCTTTGGAGATCTGCAACGCTGTCGTTGAAGTGGTGAAGCCGACGGCCGAGAACAAGCTGATCCTGAACCTGCCATCCACTGTGGAAATGGCGACACCAAACATTTATGCCGACCAAATCGAATGGATGTGCCGCAACATCGATAACCGCGAAAATGTCATCATTTCGCTGCACCCGCACAATGACCGTGGTACGGGCATCGCCGCTACGGAACTGGGCCTGATGGCAGGTGCAGACCGCGTTGAAGGCACGCTGTTCGGCAACGGCGAGCGCACCGGCAACGTGGACGTGGTTACGCTGGCACTGAATATGTACACGCAGGGCGTCGATCCCGAACTCAATTGCCGCGATATCGAGCATATCAAATCGGTCTACGAATATTCCAACGAGATGACGATCCCGGAGCGCCACCCTTATGTGGGAGAGCTGGTCTATACGGCGTTTTCCGGCTCGCACCAGGATGCGATCAACAAGGGCATGAAGGCGATCAAGGTTGCCAACCATCCGGTGTGGGAAGTGCCTTACCTGCCGATCGATCCTAAGGACGTTGGCCGTTCCTATGAGGCAATCATCCGCATCAACTCGCAGTCCGGCAAGGGCGGCATCGCCTATATTTTGCAACAGGATTACGGCATCAACCTGCCGCGCAATCTGCAGATGGAGTTCCGTGAGGAAATTCAGCGCATCACCGATGAGGAGGGCGTAGAGTTGCCCGCCAAGCGCATATATGAGCGTTTCATCGAGCAATATGTCACGCAGCCGAATGCCCGCATCAAGTTCGTGGATCACCACACCTATCCGGCGGGGGACTATAAGGGCGTGCGCGTGGTTGCCGCCGAGATTACCGACAATGGTGAGATCAAACGTATCGAAGGCAAGGGCACGGGCCCCATCGATGGCTTTATCAACGCGCTCTCCACCTACCTCGGCATCGACCTGTCGGTGAACGATTATTCCGAACATTCGCTGCAACACGGCTCCAACGCGTCGGCCATTGCCTATGTCGAGATGGAGCATCCCGGCGGAAAGCTCTTCGGTGCGGGCGTCAACACCAACATTGTTGCTGCTTCGCTCGAGGCTATTGTTTCTGCTGCCAACCGCGTGTTGAATGAGCGGGCTGCAAAGCGTTAGAACCGAGAGCGAAAGCACTCCGGAAGTGAACCGTCATGCTCAGATGCATCTTGAGCATGACGGCGTTGAACCAGATCCGTTGGTTTTGAAAAAAAATCCGCCCGTCCTATTCCTCGTCACCTTGCTCCACGGGGTTGCTGAAGCCGAGAGGGCGACCGTTGGTGTAGAAAACACGCACATCCTCAAGCTCCACCCCGGTGCCTCTTTCATTAAGGCCAAAGCGTTCGCACGTTACGTTCCATGTGCCGGGGCCGCCATCGATGTGAAACAAATTATACGCCGACCGGGGCTTCTTGCCACCGGGGCCCTGGCTTGTGGATGCGATGCCGACCACCGGTGTGTGCTCGCGTCCCCGATGCGTGGTCAGCCAGTAGACGGTGTTGAGATGCGTGTGGCCGTGAAGCACGAGTTCTGCACCGCCTGTGCCTATGGCTGCGGCAAAGCGTCGAATGCCGATCATCCGTTTGTGGGTGGATGCCGCGCCGCGGATGGGTGGGTGGTGGATCATCACCACCCGGAACAGGCCTTGCTCGCCCGCCTGGCGCAACAACTCCGCCGTCGCGCGAGCCTGTCTGCGGCCGAAATATCCCGTAGCCGAAAAGGGCGGGGTGGCGATCGATGTCGAACAGCCGATCATGGCGACGGGGCCACGCACACGCATGTAAGGGAATATCTTTCGATCTTCATCCCAATGTTCTGCATCGCCATCACCGCGAACGAACGGGTACCAAGCGGCCATGGCCTTGTCATGTGCGCCTGGGACGTAGGCATCATGATTGCCTGGCACCACGGACACCTTCAGCGGGTCGCCGATTTCCTCGAGCCAATCGGCTGCTGCGCGGATTTCGATGCCGGTCGCCAAGTTGACCATATCGCCGGTGATTGCGATGTGATCAGGCGCTTTGCTTTCCATATCGTCCACGACCTTTTCCAGCGTATCGCTGAAAAGGTGCTTGCGGCGGTTGAGACGCCAGTTCACAAAGCCAAGGATACGCTTTGACGCAAGTTCACGGAAAGTGAGTTTGGGCAGCGGTCCGAGATGGATGTCGGAAATATGAGCGAGTTTGAACATGCGTTCAGACATAATCTATCCATGTTGGCGCGTACAATGCGAAATCTCGATATTTCAAAGGGATGAGCGCTGAACGTCGACGTGTGAAGCAGTATCTGGTTTATCCTCTACCAGTTGACGGAGAGTTGAAACGTGAACGAAAACCTTGGGCGGCGCGAAGGGTTCCGGCAGTTTCTTCGAAATATCGCCAAACGCCTGTTGCACACGTACTTCTTTTTAAGTCGGGGAATGACGCTTGGCGTTCGTGGTGCCTGTTTTGATGCGCAGGGCCGACTGTTTCTGGTGCGGCACACGTACATTCCAGGCTGGCATCTACCCGGCGGCGGCGTCGAGCGCGGCGAGACCTCGCTCCAGGCATTGCACAAGGAAATCCGCGAGGAGGGCAACCTCGTCGCGACATCCACGCCGCAACTTGTCCACGTCTATTTCAACAATCGCACAAGCAACCGCGACCATGTGCTGTTTTATCGCCTTGAGGTGGCCCAGACCGCCGCAAAGGTGCCAGACCGCGAAATCAGCGAAAGCGGATTTTTTCCGCTGGATGCGTTACCAGCGGGTACGACGCCCGCCACCCGCAGGCGCCTCGCGGAACTGACGGGAAACGGTGCACCGGATCATTGGTGGTAGCTTACCCCAGCCGTTGTCGGTCATGCGCTCTGTCCAGATCAAGCTCCGGGCCTATGGGCACAATACCGGTGGGGTTGATGGTTTTGTGGCTGCGGTAATAATGGTCTTTGATGTGTCGGATATCAACCGTCTCGGGCACGCCGGGTGTCTGGTAGAGATCGCGTAGATAGCCTGTCAGGTTGGGGTAGTCATGGATGCGGCGGATGTTGCATTTGAAATGACCGACATAGACCGGATCGAACCGCACCAGTGTTGTGAACAGCCGCCAGTCAGCCTCCGTCTGTTGCGCGCTCAGCAGGAAGCGTTTGTTGTTCAGTTGATCTTCTAAAACGTCCAGCGTTTCAAAGATCTTGGTTGCGCTTTCCTCGTAAGCTTCTTGGGTGGTCGCAAAGCCTGCCTTGTAGACGCCGTTGTTGACGGTGTCATAGATGCGTTCATTCAACATATCGATCTCGGCGCGAAGTGGTTCGGGATAGTATTCGGCCTGGGATCCTGTCAGAGCGTCGAAGGCGCTGTTGAACATGCGGATGATATCAGCCGATTCATTCGAGACGATCGTGTCTTTTTGCTTGTCCCAGAGCACCGGCACCGTGACACGGCCGGAATAATGTGGGTCCGCTTTCGTGTAGACCTGCCACATCGCGGAAAAGCCGAAAAGATGGTCTTCCGTCGCGCCGGGGGTGCGTGCGTCATCCGCCTTGAATTCCCAGCCGTTTTCCAGCATCAGCGGATCGACTACAGAGATGGAAATAAGGTCCTCGAGCTTTTTCAATTTGCGGAAGATCAGCGTGCGGTGCGCCCAGGGGCAGGCGAGGGATACATACAGATGATAGCGGTCTTTCTCAGCCTTGAAACCGCCCTTGCCGGAAGGGCCAGGCTCACCATCTGAGGTTACCCAGTTGCGGAATTGCGAGGCGCTGCGTTTGAAGTGGCCCTTGGTTTCCTTCGTGTCATACCAGACGTCTTTCCAGACACCTTCCACCAACATACCCATCCGCATCACTCCTTTAACTGTTAAATCGCACTGTAGGACATGGACCCTCCCAGGCGAACCCCAAAAGGCAGTGAACAGTGCGTTTCGTATTGTGCAATCAAGGCGTCAATGACATGTATGAAGGATTTGTTCTGGACGGACGGAAATATTCCTGATATCCGCCTTGATCACAAATCTGAGGGAATTCTGATTTATGACCGCAACACGGATGCTCCGACGACGCTGACGCTCCAAACGCCTTAACCGGCGCAGCCGTCACATCGTCATGTCCGTATTTCAACGTTCCGGTCCCTTCATGTCCAAGCACGAACTGGTCTACCTCACCGAAGACGCGTCTCATGACGCCATCATCGAACTTATCAACGCTGAAGCTTTTGGCCCTGGCCGGCATACACGCGCTGCGGCGCGGATCCGTGAGCAAGGACCACACGACCGTTCCATTTCCTATATCTGCGCCGATGACGGAGAGACGATTGCGTCTGTTCGCATGACACCAGTTCTGGCGGGCGGCGTCAAAGGGCACATGCTCGGGCCTCTCGCCGTGCGGCCTTCTCACAAGAACCTCGGCATCGGGCGCGAGCTTGTCAGGATCGCGATTGCCGCCGCCAAGCGCAAGGGCTCGGAAGGCGTCATCCTCATAGGCGATCCGCCATACTACATGCCGCTCGGTTTCGAGAAGGTGGCTTATGGCGCGCTGGATTTCCCCGGTCCGGTGGATCTGAACCGGGTCCTTGTCGTGCCGTTGGCTGCCGATGCGCATCAGCGGCTAAAAGGCAAGATCGCGTGGCGGAATTGCCAAGAAACGACCGTCATGGATCCGGTTTTTCCCGCGCTTCTTCTTGCAACGGGCTGATGGCTTTGTCCTAACGTCGAGTGAATGCATAAGAAGCAGCCGTCACTTGCGGCAGCTTTTATTCTGCGTCGTGAGCCTTGGACAGGCAAGTTTGAGCGTGATCAGAAAAATGATTTCTTCAAATAACTCAGCGAAACAGTGTCACTGAAATCCTCGATCTGGCCAAAGATTTCATAACCGCATTTTTGATACACGGCCAGCGCATCCGGGCTCATCGTATCGATATAGGCGCCTTTGCAGCCGCGTTTGCGGGCTTCGTCCTCGGCCATCGCGAGCAGTCTGGTACCAAGACCTTGGCTGCGGATGTCTTCCGGTATGAACAGCAGACTGGTGTAGAGCCAGCCTCGGGCGGTGTGGCCACAAAGGCCGCCGGTGACTTTGCCGTCTTCGTCCCTCAATGAGATGGTGAGTTCCTGCCAGTCGCTGGGGCCGAAACGATCAAGGTTGTAGGCTTTCAGTGCCGCAAATATCGCTGCTTCGCTATCCTTTTCCGTAGCGGTGCTGATGGTGATAATGGGTTCCATTATCGGCCTTCACGCCACCAGAGCGCCGAAAACGCCATGAGCAGTGCGGCCAGACCTGCGAACCCGGCAAAGAGCGGCAGCGTGTTGACACCCTTCAGGACTGTCTCATCCGTCAGACGAATCAGCATCCGGTCATTATCCGCCACCCGCACATCGCCGCGTACAGGTAGGATGTCGGGCAGAACGACGCGGCCGTCGTCATTGACGACACGATGAATGCTCCCCTTGGTCGCGTCGACGACAGGCTTCAATGGTTCCGTGGTGGAGATCATGGCCTTGAATTCGGGTGCATCGACCGCACCGACATGCACCAGGGTGGTGAAATCGCCATTGGTGATTTCGTAGAGGCCGGTCTCGTCCATGCGGCGTTCGATTTTGTAAAGACCCGGCTCCGTTTGCGTGAACGCCATCGTTTCGGTTCTACCAGTCGGAAACTTGACGATCGCATCACCGGGGTTGTCGCCAATGGTCTGTCGCGTGATGTCCAGTGTACGACCATTGGCCCGGGCTGTCAGTGCCTCCTCTTCAAGCTCGGGCTCCTTCATCAGCCAATGGGCGATGCGTCGGTAGAGGCCCGCATGCGGACCACCCCCTTCAAAGCCACGCGCCCAGAGCCAGCCCTGATCGGAGAGCAGCATTGCGACACGACCTTCGCCCTGACGGTTCAGAACAAGAAGCGGGTCCTGTCCGTCGCCCAGCATCACGGTCTGGCCCTGCGGTTGCTCAACACCGACAGTTCGGAACCAACGGCCCCAACGCGGTGGCTCTTCGCCTGAGCCTTCAAGGCCGCGCGTGACCGGGTGCTTCTTGCCCGCTTCCGACAGTCGCGGATAAAAGGCTGCCTGATGCATCTCGCCCGTCGGCTGTGCAGGCAGAACGGATGCGAGCGGCGTCATGGCAATCGAGTCCTGCCCCGCATGCTCGGGACCTGCGGCAATCAGCAGCGCGCCACCTTTTTCAACATATTGGGCGATGTAATCGTAATACAGGATCGGCAGCACGCCGCGATGCTGGTAACGATCAAAGATAATGAGATCGAAGTCCTCGATCTTGTCCACGAACAACTCACGCGTCGGGAAAGCGATCAGTGACAGCTCGTTGATCGGTGTACCATCCTGCTTTTCGGGCGGGCGTAGAATGGTAAAATGCACAAGATCCACGGACGTGTCGGATTTCAGCAGATTGCGCCATGCACGCTCCCCGGCGTGGGGTTCGCCGGACACGAGGAGGACACGCAGGTTTTGACGAATGCCTTCGATGACGTGGACAGCGCGATTGTTGCTGGCGGTGACTTCACCTGAGAGTTCTGCCACGGAAAATTCCATGACGTTGTTGCCGCCGCGTGGAACCTTGAAGCTGAAGGGAAGCGGCTGGCCGGGCGTGGCGTCGAGCTTTGCGATCTCCTCGCCGTTTATCTTCACGGTGACTTCCGCCTGACCGCCCTGAGAGCGGCCATCATCGAAGACGCGTAGTGTCAATTCCTGTTGCTCGTTGACAATGCCGAAGCGCGGTGCGCGGACCACTTCGATGCGCCGGTCGAACTCATCCGCACGACCGGTGATCAGGCCGTGTATGGGGGCCTTGAAGCCCAGTGTCTGCTCGATATTGGTCGTGACGTTCGGAATGTCGTGGATCTGACCATCGCTGAGAAAGATGGCCCCGCCGACACGTGATGGCGAAACGTCCGACACGGCTGCTGCCAGCGATGAGAACAGATTGGTGGCCGGGGCATCGCTGTTTGCGTCGTTCTCGACGTCCACGATCCGTGGTTCGATGCGTGGGAAGCGGGCGAGGCGCTCCTTCAATGTCGCCAATGCCTGATCGGTCTGCGCCGGGCGTTGCTGTACATCCTGGCTCTGCGAGCGGTCGATGATCACAGGAACAATGGTGGAAAGCGGATCGCGTTCCTCATTCGTCAGAAGCGGATTGCAGATCGCCAGCAAGAGGGCAGCCAGTGCCAAACCGCGCAACCATGCGCCGCGCACACCGCGCCAAAGACCGATGATGGCAAGCACGAAAGCGGCGGCAGCGAGAATGCCAATCGCGATCCACGGCAGGAAGGGAGCGAAGGTCAGTGTCATGCTATTGCCCCAACCGCTGGAGGATGTCGGGCACATGCACCTGATCGGCTTTGTAGTTTCCAGTCAGCATATACATCATGATGTTGACGCCGGTGCGGAAGGCATGCTCGCGCTGCACCTCATCGGGTGGCACGGTTGGCAGCACCGGTGCTCCATTGGCATCGATTGCCCATGCGCCTGCTAAATCATTTCCGGTGATGATGATGGGCGATACGCCATCGCCGGACGATGAAATGCCGGAGGTCGTCTTTGCGGCATCCTGTCGAGATTCCACCCAAAGCGGACTGCCCGCATAGCGGCCGGGAAAATTGTTCAGCAGATAAAAGGAGCGCGTGAGGACATGATCCTTCGGCACGGGTTCGAGTGGTGGAATATCGACATTGGCGAGGATTTCCTGAAGACGTTGACCACTGGCGCTGGTGCCGCCCATGTTGTCGGCAGACGAGAACTGGTCGCGTGTATCGAACAGCACTGTCCCGCCTGCGCGCATGTAAGCGTCAATACGGGAGATGGCAGCAGTCGACGGCATCGGCGCAGTTGCCGAGATCGGCCAGTAGATGATCGGGTAGAAGGATAGCTCGTCCTTGGAGATATCCAGCCCCACCGGCTGGCCTGGCTCCAGCGTGGTGCGCCATGTCAGGAATTCGGTCAGCCCCTGCAACCCCTGCTCAGAGACGCGGTCGACATCGTCCTCACCGGTGCGGACATAGGCAAGATGTGTCGTATCCAGACGCTCGAAAATAGCTTCGTCACCTGGCTTGGGATCGTCAGCACGGGCTGTATGGGGTGAGACGACCGTCAGGCCTGCCGCAAAGGCGAGTAGTATCCCCGCAGCGAATGAACGGCCCTGTGGCAGGCGCGAAAACACGCCATTCATGAAGAGAATGATGAGCGTATCGGCAAAGAGCATCAAAAGGGCCGCAATGAACAGGGCAGGACGGAGCGATCTCGCGGCCTCGCCAACGAGACCTTCCCTTGTGATAGCCGTCCCCGCCAGCGCAGTGTCGATCGGGCGGAGCGTCGCATTCGGAGGCAACAGGTTAAGCGCGACGAAACCGGATTCCGTGCCGTAAAGACCGGGTGGATTGTCGAAGCTGGCGCGCGGTGGTTGGCCGGGTTTTGTCTCCAGCGGGCGGGCGGCGCCGATGTCTGGCGACAGCGAACCTGTCGCCGTCAGCAGGCGGTAGGGCGACAAAGCTGCGGCCGGTGCACTGGCAGATGCTGACGAGCCACCGACTTGCGAAAGCTGAACGATCCGGCGCAACATTTCTACGAAGTGACCGGAGATCGGCAAATCCGACCAACTGGCTTCTGCGCTGACGTGGAACAGGACAATGCGACCTGCGTCGACATTGCGGGTGGTGACCAGTGGTGTGCCATCGGCAAGGCTTGCCCATGTGCGTTCAGCAAGATCGGGTGTCGGCTCGGCCAAAACCTGTCGCTTGATTTGGATGCCATCTGCTCTGGGCATGCCGGCAAAGGGGCCGAAACTCGGGAAATCAGCGAGCGGTTGAGGCTCTGCCCATGACAGGGCACCGCCGAGCGCGCGTTCGCCCTGACGCAATGTCACGGGTACCAGCGGGTCATCGGCAGGGGCGGCGGCAAGGCGCGGTCCTGCAAAACGGATGAGTGTGCCGCCGCGCGACAGCCACCGCTGGATGGGCGCGTAGGTTTCCTGCGGAAGGCGACCAATATCGGCCATGACGATGACAGACGGATTGGATTGAAGAAGCTCAGGAATCGCAACGGCGAGGTCGGCCTGTCGCTGCGGCACCAGATCAACATAGGGCTGAAGCGCACGGCTGATATAAAACAACGGCTGGAGCAGTGGCTGAAAATCGTTGCCAGTTTCGCCGGCCAGCAGCGCCACACGGCGACGTCGGAACCCGTCATCCAATAGATGTACCGAGCCTGCGGTCGCCAGCCGGTCAACGGAGAGGCGGGCAAAGTCGTTTCGCAGTTCAAAGGGCGCGCTCAAAACAGCGGTGGTTTCCGCCGCACCGGGGGCGAAGGTTGCACTGTTGCTGGCGAGGATGCGGCCTTGACTATCCTGTGCGTTGATCGTGAGGCTGGCAGGACTTCTTGTATCGAGACGGGAGAGAGAAACGGTCATGGTTTCGGCGCCATTGTCCGCGCCTGTGATGGCAGTTATGGCCTGGCCATCGCCCTCGACCACACGAAATTCTGAGGCTTGCATGGCGGCAAGGCTGCTCAGCGCCGTCTGGTCGCCGGGGGTTGCAACGCCATCGGTGATATAGGCCAAAGTCCCTGCGGCTGCGCCATTCATGGCTTCGCTGACGGCCTGGGCGGCGCGAACGCGGTCCGGCACCAGGGGTTGCGGTTTGGCGGCAGCCAGTTTTTCCAGTGCGATAGCCGTTGTGCCCGGTTCTGCATCATGGTCCCGGTCTGCTGTGAAGGTTATGGAGACGGGGCGTTCGGCTCGCTCTGCATCCCCGATCAGGGCCTGCGCGGTCCGCACGCGGCGGTCCCAATCCGGTGCCGCCGCCCAGCCATTGTCCACGATCAACACCAGCGGGCCGTCGCCTGCCAGTGTGTTGTTCCGTGGATTGACGACAGGGTCGGCCAGCGCGAGAATAACCGCAGCGGCAAGCAGCATGCGCAAAAGCGTTAGCCACCAAGGACTTTTGGAGGGCGTTTCCTCGCGCTTCAACACCGTTGCGAGAATGCGCAGCGGCGGAAAGACTTCCGCCTGCGGGCGTGGCGGTGTCAACCGCAACAGCCACCAGATGGCAGGGAGCGCCAGAAGGCCGACGAGAATAAAGGGACTGGTAAAAACGAAGGGCAGGGCGCTCATGTCCTTCCTCCGTTTTTGCCGGTAGACGGCGCGCCGGACAGATACATGTGCATGGCTACGAGTGCTTCGGATGCGAGATGGTCGGTGCGGTGGAACACGAAATTCCAGCCCAGACGACGAAGTGAGGACGACAA
The DNA here is from genome assembly GCF_023757665.1 of Rhizobium skierniewicense Ch11. Taxonomy (NCBI): domain Bacteria; kingdom Pseudomonadati; phylum Pseudomonadota; class Alphaproteobacteria; order Hyphomicrobiales; family Rhizobiaceae; genus Rhizobium; species Rhizobium skierniewicense. The sequence goes on along the minus strand of NZ_RXPG01000021.1, from coordinate 320,962 downwards.
CGCGTCACGTCGTGCGAGATAGGCGCGGGTGTAGTCGTCGCGAATGGTTTCGGCGCGGCCGGATGTCAGCTTCTCGCCGGTTTCGGGGTCGGAAAATTCGGTGCGACCACTGTATGGAAAGACCTCTTCGGCAGGGTCGGCAATTTCTACCACATGGCCTCGCATGCCGCGCCGGGCCAGTGGCGAGAGGCGCTCCATGATGGTTGTCGCATCGTCCAGAAAGTCACCGATCACCACAAGATCGCTGGAGCCACGGATCATCGCAGTGTCGGGCACGCCGGTGGTCGCAGGCGCGTGCATGATGGCGGTTGCAAGGCGCTCGGCGGCATTGCGTGCCGACACTGGCTCCATAATGCCGGGGCAACCGATACGCTCGCCGGACCGGGCCAGGATTTCCGCCAGCGCCAGCATCAGCACAAGCGCACGGCTTTCCTTGGAAACGGAACCAAGCGTCGATTTGAACATCATCGATGGCGAGAGATCAGCCCAGAGCCAGATGGTGTGCGCTGCTTCCCATTCCCGATCGCGGACATAGGTATGGTCGTCGCGGGCGGAGCGCCGCCAGTCGATACGAGACAGGCTTTCGCCATCCGCATAGGGACGGAACTGCCAGAAGTTTTCGCCGATGCCGCGTTTGCGACGGCCATGCCATCCGGCGGTCACGGTATTGGCGATGCGCTTGGCCTCCACCATGCAATCGGGAACCAAGGCCGCGCGTTGTCGGGCACGGGCAAGCACGTCACTGCCGTGCGTCTGCTCTACGATCTGGCCGATGGATGCCACGTGCACTCCTTATGTGACCGGATGGTCAGTTTTTCGCCTGTTCCACGAGGCCGGCGATCACATCGCGTACCGACATGCCTTCTGCCCGTGCCGCAAAAGTCAGCGCCATGCGGTGTTCCAGAACGGGCTCTGCCAGTGCATAGATATCGTCCAGTGACGGTGCGAGGCGGCCTTCGTAAAGCGCGCGCGCACGTGCAGTCAGCATCAGCGACTGACCAGCGCGCGGGCCGGGGCCCCATGCCACATTCTTATCCGTCAAAGCGTTGCCGTGGCCGGGGCGTGCCGAGCGCACCAATGCAAGGATGGCGTCAACGACCTTGTCGCTGACCGGCATCTGGCGAATGAGCGTTTGGATCTCGACTAGTCGATCCGCCTCGATGACGCGGCGGGCTTCGCCTGATGCCGTGCCAGTTGTATCGAGCAGGATCTGACGTTCTGCGGCCAGATCAGGATAATCGACATCGACCTGAAGCAGGAAGCGGTCGAGTTGGGCTTCCGGCAGCGGATAGGTGCCCTCTTGCTCCAGCGGATTCTGGGTGGCGAGGACGTGAAACGGCTTGGGAAGATCGAAGCGCTGGCCCGCGACGGTAATGTGATATTCCTGCATGGCCTGCAGCAGCGCAGACTGTGTGCGAGGGCTGGCACGGTTGATTTCATCAGCCATGAGCAGTTGGCCGAAAATCGGTCCCTTGATGAAGCGGAACGAGCGGCGACCGCTTTCGTCCTGGTCCATCACTTCGGAGCCGAGAATATCCGATGGCATCAGATCCGGCGTAAATTGAATACGGTTTGCATCAAGGCCGAGGACCGTGCCGAGCGTGGTGACCAGCTTTGTCTTGGCCAACCCCGGCACGCCCACAAGCAGTGTATGACCGCCGGAGAGAATGGCGAGAAGCGTGTTCTGTACCACTTTCTCCTGACCGAAGATAACCTTGGAAACTTCCGCCCTTATGGCCGCAATATCCGACAGCGCCTTTTCGGCCGCAGCGATAATCGCCTTTTCGTCGAGGGTTTCGCTGGTGTTCATCATGCCCATATCGCTCTCCTCAAACTTCAGCCGCGGCCATCGCTTTGTAACGGCAACTCAATCGCATACAGGACGGATTTCGCGCTGCCTATAGCTTATTGCCATACTGCCCGCTGACAAGCATCCTTCGAATGACTATCTCGTTACCTATAATGACGACGTCAATAGGTGACAAAGCAGGGCTCTAATATGGCGCTTGAAACGATAAATTCGCCAATGGACGCGGCAGGGCTGGCCGCGATGATTTCCCACGCAGCCGAACAGACGGGCGACAAAAGCCGCGGTCCTGCCCCTGTAGAGCGCTGGAATCCGCCTTTTTGCGGCGATCTGGATATGGAAATCCGGGCGGACGGGACGTGGTTCTATATGGGCACGCCTATTGGACGCGCGCCGTTGGTGCGTTTGTTTTCCACCGTTTTACGCAAGGACGAGGACGGCAAGACCTACCTCGTAACGCCTGTGGAAAAAGTCGGGATCCGCGTGGTGGATGCACCGTTCATCGCCGTGGAGATGAACGCGGGTGAAAAAGATGGCGTTCCACTTCTCACATTCCGCACGAATGTCGGTGATATGGTGGAGGCTGGACCAGATCACCCGTTACGTTTCGAGATCGCCGGTAAAAACAAAGAGTTGAAGCCCTATCTTCTGGTGCGTGGGCGACTGGAGGCGCTGGTGTCGCGCGCGGTCATGTACGATCTGGTGGAACGGGGGGAAGTCATTGAAACCGAAGGTAAAGCGATGTTTTCTGTTCGCTCCGGTGGGAAGGTTTTTCCCATCATGCCCGCTGACGAACTGGATGCGCTGTCAAGATGATCTCAGATATCATGGAATTTTCCGCCGCTGATTTTCGGCGTCGTATCCTTTCGGAAGGCGAGGGTGTGGCGGAGCGGGAGGATCCTGATAACGGCGATCATGTTCTCAATCCCGGCGTTCGACTGGTGGGCGAAGGCATCCGTTTGAAGGACGCCGCCGTTCTGGTGCCGGTGGTGGATTACGGGGACGACGCACGGGTCATTTTTACGCAGAGAACCGCAACGCTCCGCAAGCATTCGGGCCAGATTTCGTTTCCTGGCGGCGGAGTCGATCAGGAAGACCGATCGGCTGAAGATGCCGCTCTTCGCGAAACCGAAGAGGAAATCGGCTTATCTCGTTCGTTTGTCGAGACCGTGGGTCGGCTGCCGGATTATATTTCCGGGACAGGGTTCCGCATCAAGCCGGTCCTCGCAACGGTCCGGCCCGGCTTCGAACTCACGCTCAACCCGACCGAGGTGGACGATGTGTTCGAGGTGCCGCTGTCTTTTCTCATGAATCCCGACAACCACACGCGCGGCAGCCGCATCTTTCAGGGGAGGGAGCGGTTTTTCTACGAAATGCCCTATGGCAAGCGCTACATCTGGGGCATTACGGCGGGCATCGTGCGCAGCATTTACGAGAGGTTCTATTCATGAGCAGCATTGCCGGACAGGAGTGGTTTTCCAAACCAAATCTTCAGCGGATCTTGGCGCTTTTGAATGCCGATGGCGGCGAAACGCGAATTGTGGGCGGCGCCGTGCGCAACGCGCTGATGCAAATGCCCGTCGGCGATATCGACATGGCAACGACGCTGTCGCCGCAGGATGTGACAGAGCGAGCCAAGGACGCAGGCATCAAGGCGGTGCCGACAGGTGTCGAACATGGCACGGTGACGCTGGTTCTCGATGGAGAGGGCTTTGAAGTCACCACGCTTCGTCGCGACGTGGAAACCGATGGCCGCCATGCACAGGTCGCTTTCGGTACCGACTGGACGGAAGATGCAGAAAGACGCGACCTCACCATCAATGCGCTTTACGCCGATGCATCGGGTAAAGTGATCGACCTGATTGGTGGTCTGCCGGATATCGAAAAACGAAATGTTCGCTTCATTGGCGATGCCGACCGGCGGATTACGGAGGATTATCTGCGTATTCTCCGCTTCTTCCGCTTCTTTGCCTATTATGGTTCGGGTCGTCCAGATGCGGACGGGCTGAGGGCAAGTGCACGGGCCAAGGACAAGATTTCGACGCTTTCGGCCGAGCGTGTATGGAGCGAAATGAGGAAACTGCTCAGCGCCACCGATCCATCCCGGGCGCTGTTGTGGATGCGGCAATCCGGTGTTTCGAGCCAGGTTCTGCCCGAAACAGAAAAATGGGGCATCGACGCTATTCATGGATTGGTCGCGGCAGAGCAGGCGCTGGGCTGGGCACCGGATGCGATGGTGCGTCTTGCCGCCATCGTTCCGCCGGAAGTGGAACGGATTGCCTCGATGACATCACGGCTGCGCATGTCGAATGCAGACGCCAAACGCCTGAAGCAATGGGCCTTTGCCCCAACAATCGACCCGGCTATCACGGACGCAGCGTTTGACCGACTGCTTTATCGGCAAGGTGTCGAAGGCATGATCTTGCGGCTGCAACTGGCGCTGTCATCAGCGCGAGCGGACGTCTCGGCGGGTGAAGCCGCCATGCAGAAGATCGCGAGATTGTCTGCGCTGCTTGCGCGTGCGCAAAAGTTCGAGCGCCCGAATTTCCCTCTGACAGGCGCCGATGTGCTGGCTGCCGGTATCGCACCGGGGCCGAAGGTGGGACAGATTTTGAACGAGCTTGAAGAAAAATGGATCGATTTCAACTTCTCGCTCGACCGGTCAGTTTTGATAGGCAAGCTAAAGGCTGTTGTCGGGACAGCGAGTTGACGCAAAGGTGCTTTGCTACGGCATCTCGATGACGAACAATTTTATACAGTCCGAACGATTTTTGATTCCGACGCCCATCTCGCCATGCCGATAGGAGCGCCAACCATAAAGATCGAATTCCTGCTTTGGTGAAGCTGACATTTTAAGGTAGAACTCTTCAGCCGAGATTTTTTTGAAACCATTGCTGGTGAACAGACTGTCAGTGATTGCTGTGGATGCGCCACACCAATTCGATTCTATTAGGCTGTCCATAAACCCCTCATCCTGAGCGCTTTGAAGACGTAACGAAGCGAACGAATGTCTCGCGCTCTCGTCCTCAATAAGGTTTAAAATATCTGACTTGGATGGCGTGGAACGAGACATTTTTGTGTTGTTCACCATACTGCCCAACACATAGGCGAAAACAATTAAAACAGACACACATACTGCGAGGAAAAGTGAACCTAGTAACAATACTTTAGTTTTCATCCAAAACCGTACCGAAGAGAGATCGATCCCTCATCCTATCTATTTTCAGCAATATTGTATGTGCAATTGAGGCCCAGCCTTCACATTTAACATTGCTGTGCAGAGCCTTTTGGACGAAAGGCTCTGCACTTACGTATAAACTGCGAGTTAGATAGATATTCGACTTCTTATCACACCGCTTCCGGAAGCGCCCAGCAATGAAAAACGGACGATGTGGCGGCGGCTGGTGCACGGGTTAGTTTGACCCTGCCACTATTTGTGTTGGCTGCTGCCTCGTTCGCCAGTCTCCGTTTGACCTGTTCGGCGTAAAAGGAGAGTGGCAGATCGCGATCCCCCACCGCCCGCATTTCGGAGGCGAGACGGTTGATCAATTCGGGGGTGGGCAGGGCCTGAGATTGACTTTTGCCAACGTCAGAGCTGGGCATGCTGTTTGAAATAATCATGATGATATCTCCTCCAGTCATCGACATCATGGAGATTACCACCGTGTTCTTTTCTGCATAAGTGCTAATTTTCCAAATCCTGCCCAAATGCATTAACGAACGTGAAACTTTTCGTGATTTCTAGGGCCAGCGCACCACAGGGGGGAGTGATGAGAGGATCGAGTCCACATTCCCGCCTGTCTTCAGACCGAAAATCGTGCCCCGGTCGTAGAGAAGATTGAACTCGACATAGCGACCACGGCGAATCAGTTGCTCGTCACGGTCTTTTTCGGTCCAAGGCTGATTGAAGTTGCTGCGCACAATTTTGGGGTAGACCAGATTGAAGGCGCGGCCGATATCCTGCACGAAGGCAAAATTGTCGTTCCAGTCGCCTTTCTCTTCATCCGGGTGTAGCCAATCGAAGAAGATGCCGCCGATGCCGCGCGGCTCGTTGCGATGCTGGAGATGGAAATATTCGTCGCACCATTGCTTGTAGCGCGGATAATCGGCCACTTTGTGCCTGTTACACGTGATTTCGAAGACACGGTGGAAGATCTGGCTATCATTGTCTTCCTGCGTGCGGCGTCGGTTGAGAACCGGTGTCAGATCCGCCCCGCCACCAAACCAATGGCTCGAGGTTACGACCATGCGCGTGTTCATGTGCACTGCGGGAACGTTCGGATTGACAGGGTGTGCGATCAGCGAAATGCCAGATGCCCAGAAGCGGGGGTCTTCTTCGGCACCGGGTATCTGCTTGCGGAACTCCTGCGAGAACTCGCCATAAACGGTGGAGGTATGGACGCCGACTTTTTCGAAAACGCGGCCCTCCATCATCGACATCTTGCCGCCGCCGCCTTCGCCATTGTCGCGCTGCCATTCCTTCTGAACGAAACGGCCGGGCGCTTGATCGGCAAGAGGTCCCTGCACGTCATTTTCGAGGTCTTCGAGCGCTGAAACAATGGTATCACGCAGACTTTCGAACCAAGCCTTGGCCTGCGCCTTCTTGTCCTCGATGTCGTCAGGCAAGCCCTTTGGCAAAACCGGCCGTTCCATATCGATCTCCTCGCGTCGAATCGTTTTGTCTCGCCCGGTTTATCAGCCACGCAGCGTGGATACAAATTGGACTCGCCAAGTCGAACTCTAAACACTACATTTTGAAACAGAGAGGTGAATGTCATGGCGAAATTTACCGGGCCACCGCCGCTAGGCGGCTTGAAGCGCAGGCTGGACGCTCATCGGCAGGATCGCGGCGCTGCCGGTGGGCGGAAAAACGACCGGCAGGGCATGTTCGTGCGCCAGACCTTTTGTCTTGCTCGGGACGAGGCGCGTGCCAAGGCGAGGGAATGGTTCGATGAATATCCCAAGGCGGCCTATTGGACGGAAGTGGAAAGCTGGCGGCCGCTGGAAGGTGACCGCATAGAGTTCACGATGCGTCGCCTCCCTTCAGCTGATTAGAAACGGGTCCTTTCACGCGCTTTAGGGTCGATTGTCCACGGCGCGCAAGCGGCTTTCGCCCAAGACGCCGCCTTGGTCCAGAATAGGATGCGCCACAGAAACGATGTGGGCATTAACGCGCTTGAGGTCGCGCAGCATGTCCAGATGTAGCGAACTGGTTTGCACACTCTGGGGCAATCCGTCACGCAAGCGTTCGATGTGCCGGCTGGACGAGCGCTTTTCCAGCCGCCGGATGTCATCCTTGATTTCCATAAGACGGCGGGCGAGATCGAAATCGCCGGTCACGAAAATACTCTGGCCGGCGCGCAGGTTCTGGATGGTCATGTCGAACAGTGTCTTCAGTTCGTCATAGCCCTCGTCCGAAAACTTGAAGCCGTTGACAATTTTCTTGCGGATCTGTTCGCAGAGACCTTTCTCAACGATATCGCCGATATGTTCGAGGTTAATGGCGTAATCGATGATCGTTATGGAGCGGTTCGCGTCGTTTTCATCCAGTCCCTTGCGGCCGAGCTGCGAGAGGTAGATTTTTACGTCCTGCTGCAACGTATCGACCCGCTTTTCCAGCGCTGCAATTTCCGCAAGCGGCGCCAGGTCGTTGTGTTTGAACGCGTTTTCGGCGCGGATCAACATTCGCTCTATTGTGTCGCCCACGACGAGGACTTCGCGTGTCGCATTGGCAAGGGCGACGACCGGCGTATCCAGCGCGCTGGCGTCAAGAAAGCGTTGGCCTTCTTCAGATTTGGTGTCTTCCGGCACAATCTTTGCCATCAGGTCGGACAGGAGACCTGAAAACGGCCATGCCAGGGCGGTCAGCACCAGATTGAAGATCAGGTGGGCGTCCACAGGTAGCATGTCTGGTGCCAGGGGCAACTGTTGAAGCACCGCAGCACCAAAGCCCGCCAAGGGCAAAGCGATGAGGCAGCCTACCGTGCGCACGACCAGATTGCCAATGGTGATACGGCGAGCCGCAGCCGGCGCTGAAAGCGTTGTAACGACCGGCGGGATCGCGCCGCCGAGATTGGCACCGAGAATGAGGACGATGATCAGCCCTGTTGAAAGAATGCCGGCAGAGGCGAGCGACAGGATCAGCACCACGACGGCAAGGCTGGAGGAGGAAACGAAGGCCAAGGCTGCCGACAAAAGAAGTGCCACAGGCCATGCTTCATCCAGCAGCCCGATAAACGCGCCGAGCGCGGGCGAATCCCGCATGGGTTCTGTTGCGGCACTCAACAGATGTAACGACAGCAACATCAGGCCGACGCCCACCAGGGCCGTCCCGCCACCTTGCCGGCCACTGGACGCACCTTTGCGGATGATCAGACCCGTGAGAATGAGCATAGGCGACAACCAGGCGACGCCGGTTGCAAAAATCCAGGCGGTGACGGCAGTTCCAATATTGGCGCCGAGAAGCACCACCTGCGCCATGCGCGGACGTATGAGATCGCGCTCTGCGAAAGACGCGACAGTCAGTGCGGTGGCGGTGGAGCTCTGCAGCGCAATGGTTGCGAGAAAACCAGACAGCAGAGAGCGGGAGCCGCTTTTCGTGCCTGTTGCCAACACAGTTCTGAGCTTGACGCCGAATGCCCGCGTGACGCCGTCCTTGACTTGCGCAAGACCAAAAAGCAGGAGCGCGACAGCGCCCAGCAAGTTGACGATGATGATGGTGGATTGCATGCGTGTTCACCCTCCTTCCGTCAGTCTTGATCGTGAACGCCTTGCCTTGCCCGAAACCGATCTAGCTTTCGGACGACATGCTGCGCGGAAAGTTTTCGGAGGTAGGAATCTTTAGTTGGCTAATAAATATAAGATCGAAACACCCCTTCGTACAGGGCTGATTGCGACATTTTGGCGTGAAATGGCGATGGATCTAGCGCCAGGCGGTTTGTCTCAAAGCCTCGCCTGCCATCATCGCGGCAGACATGGCGACGTTGATGGAGCGTTGTCCCTCCCTCATGGGAATGATCAGTCGCTCATCGGCTTTTTCGTGGACATGATCCGGTACACCAGCGCTCTCGCGGCCAAAAAGCAGAACGTCGTCATCGCGGTAGGTTATGTCGGTATAGGGCAGTGCTGCCTTGGTCGAGGCAAGGAGCAATCTGCGGCCAGTGGATGTGCGCCATTCCTCAAAGCGCTCCCAATTCACGTGGCGGGTCAGTGACGCCGTGGTGAGATAGTCCATTCCCGCTCGCTTCAGATTGCGGTCGGAAATATCGAAGCCAGCGGGCTCAATGATATCGACACCGATGCCCAGGCAGGCCGCCAGCCGGAGAATTGTTCCCGTGTTTCCGGGGATGTCGGGTTGGTAGAGCGCAATCCTGATATCGGGCATGGTCATGTCTTTCGCGACGTTGCTGACGGGGTCTATCACGACTGTCAATGCTAGAACAAGCGAACGGCATAAACCTTGGGCTGTTGTTTTGCGGATACACTCGCGTTTTACGATTTTCGTTGCGGCGGCAAAAATGGTTTGGTGCTGGTCAATGCTGACTTTTCGAGCTACAAGAACGCGTCTTTAACACCAGCTTCGGAGGTTCAGATGAATATGCTTGTTCGATATCGCCTCCCGGCCCTTGTAACGGTCCTGCAGGCTTAGGTGTTTTTGCGGTTGACCCGCTTTTCCATCTCAATTCGTCATGTGGCTGTCGCGGCCATATCCATCTTATTCCCGTGGTGGCCGTAGGCGTTTTCTGCCCGCATGCTTCTCTCTCGGGATCATTATATCCGGAGCTTGGCCATGTTCGGCTGGTTTGAAAAACGTCTCGACCCATTCCCTGCAGCCACGCCTGTCGTGCCGCCCGACAGGCTGTTGCCGTTCATGTGGCACTATGTCAAACCCGCCGCCCCCTGGTTGCTGCTGCTTGGTCTGATGTCGATGGGAATCGCGGTTGCGGAAGTGATGCTCTATCAGTTCCTCGGCAATATCGTTGATTGGCTGTCGTCTGCCAACCGGGAAACGTTTCTGCACGACGAGGGCTGGCGTCTGATCATGATGGCGGCAATCCTGCTGGTGGCTTTGCCGTTGATGGGCGCGCTCCACACGATGACGATGCACCAGACGCTGGCTGGAAACTTCGGCATGATCGCCCGCTGGCATATGCACCGCTTCCTGTTGCGCCATTCCATGACCTTCTTTGCCAACGAATTCGCCGGTCGCGTTTCCACCAAGGTCATGCAGACGGCGCTCTCCATTCGTGAAGTGGCCCTGAAAATCATCGACGTTTTCGTCTATGCCATCAGCTTCGTGTTCTCGATGCTGTTCATGGTAGCTGCAGCCGACTGGCGGCTGGTCATTCCGCTTCTTGTCTGGCTTTCAATCTATATCGCGATTCTGACCTATTTCGTGCCGAAGCTCGGGCGCCTCGCCAGCGAGCAGGCGGATGCGCGCTCCTTGATGACGGGTCGCATCGTGGACAGCTATACCAACATCGCCACCATCAAGCTGTTTTCTCATGCGGGCCGCGAAGAAGTCTATGCACGTGAAGGTATGAATGTGTTTCTGGACACCGTTCACCGACAGATGCGCAAGATTTCCGCGTTCAACATCGCCATCGATATCAACAACGTGGTGGTCATCTTCTCTACAGCGTCGCTTGGCCTTTATTTCTGGCTGACCGGCTCGGTCACGGTCGGTGCACTGGCTGTCGCCATCGGTCTCTCAATGCGTGTCAACGGCATGTCGCAGTGGATCATGTGGGAAGTTACGTCGCTGTTTGAAAATATCGGTACGGTCTATGACGGGATGAGCATGATGACCAAGCCGCATGACATCCTTGACGAGCCCAATGCGCCAGCACTGTCCGCGCCCAAGGGTGAGATACATTTCGACGACATCCGTTTCTACTACGGCAGGAACAAGGGTGTCATCGAAGGCCTGTCATTGCATATCAGGCCGGGCGAAAAAATCGGACTTGTCGGCCGTTCGGGTGCGGGCAAGACGACGCTGATGAACCTTTTGCTGCGGTTTTACGATCTCGAATCCGGAAAAATTCGCATCGACGGACAGGATATCTCGACCGTCTCGCAGGATAGCCTGCGCTCGCTGATCGGCGTGGTGACGCAGGATACCTCGCTGCTCCACCGCACCATCCGCGATAACATCGCTTATGGGCACCCCGGTGCGACAGATGAAGAGATCATTGCAGCGGCAAAGCGTGCCAATGCCTGGGACTTCATTGAAACATTGGTGGACATGCATGGCGGTATCGGGCTGGATGCACAGGTCGGCGAGCGCGGCGTCAAGCTGTCCGGCGGCCAACGTCAACGTATCTCAATCGCCCGTGTATTCCTGAAAAACGCTCCGATCCTGATCCTTGATGAGGCAACGTCTGCCTTGGACTCCGAGGTCGAGGCCGCGATTCAGGAAAATCTGTTCGCGCTTATGGAGGGCAAGACCGTCATCGCGATCGCACACCGACTTTCCACGCTAACGGAGATGGACCGTCTGATTGTCCTCGACATGGGCAAGATCGTTGAGGCCGGCACGCATGGAGAGTTGGTGGAGAAGGGCGGTATTTACGCTGATCTGTGGCTGCGCCAGTCGGGCGGATTCATTGCGGATGAGGAGCAGGATATGAAGGTGGCCGGAGAATAAAACAGACTCTCGTGATCGTGGCAGGAAGACGGAGGGCCTGTATTCGAAAGAATGCAGGCTTATACATTACAAGGCCGGTGCATTTGTTATGATGCACCGGCCTCGTTTGTCATTGGGTGGTTGCAACACCGCGATGACTGCGCAAAGCGGTTGATCCTTGCGGGCCTGAACTTTCGTTCGTAAAAAAGCAGAACCCTTTGCGCATTTCGAGGTTTCGTCGAACCGTTGAGAGAGCTTCGCGCTCGCGTATAAGGGAGACTTGCCTCATGTCCTATACTAACCGTTTTATCGGCATCGACATATCGAAATCCTCGTTCGACATCTGCGTGCTTCCCGAGAACAATTCGGCAAGCTTTTCCAACGATGTCTGCGGCATTGCCCGGTTTCTTGCCTTTGTTGCTCAACTGGATAACGTCGCCCGTCTGGTTTTGGAACCGACTGGCGGGTACTAGCGCCCCGTCGTGGATGCCCTGCTGGCTGCTCATCTGCCGGTGGCAAGGGTGAATGCCAAACAGATCAGACAATTTGCACGTGCCTGCGGCCAGCTTTCCAAGACAGACAGGATCGACGCCTTCGTTCTGGCGGACTACGCCAAGCGCACGGAAACGCAAGTTCTCACTCCATCTTCGCCAGCTCAAATAGCGCTGGTCGATCTGGTTTCGCGTTACAAGCAGGTATCGCACATGATCGTGCAGGAAAAGAACCGGCGAGAGAAGCTGCATAATCGAGGCGAAAGCAGAACCAGGGCATGGATCGAGGAAACGTTGGCATTCCTGCTGCAACAGCGCCAGTCGGTAGTCGACGCCATGGAAGCCTGCCTAAGGTCGGACAAAGATCTTGCCGACAAGGCGCAAGTTCTCACCTCGCTCAAGGGCATCGGAATGCGCACCGCATGTGTCCTGATCGCCGGGCTTCCTGAACTCGGACTGTTGGACAAAGGGCAAATCGCAAAGCTCGTCGGCGTCGCACCGATGAATCGCGACAGCGGACTGATGCGTGGAAAACGGATGATCGCAGGCGGGAGAAAACCGGTAAGGGATGCGCTTTACATTGCAGCACTACCGGCCATACGCTTCGACCCCAACATGAAAGCCATATTTGACCGACTGAAAGCCAAAGGCAAACCCGGAAAGGTTGCTCTCGTCGCGGTCATGCGCAGGATGATCATAATCCTCAATGCAAGAATGCGGGATTATCGAGCAACGGTGCTTGACCCATAACACCGTTGCTTTTTTACATTAAGCAAATAGGCGGGAATGTTTCCTGCCTATTTTTTGTCTGGTTGCATTACCAAAATATAATCCACCATCTTCTTTGCGCCCCTCTGGAATCCGCCTATACCCGAAGCATGATCATCACCCGTATTTTTCGCTATTTCGAAACCTGGATCGAGCCCTTTGCCCGCAGGGACGATCTGCGTCCGCCGGAAAATACCCTTGCGTTCATCTGGTTTTATCTCAGGCAAGCCAAAACGCCGTTCTTCGCCATGCTGATTCTAGGCGGGCTGACGGCGGCTATCGAGGCGGCGCTGTTCTGGTTCGTCGGGCGGCTGGTGGATATTCTGGCGACCGTCAAGCCGGGCGAGGGCTGGGCCGGGCTGATTGCCGGGCACGGTTACGAGCTGATCGGTATGCTGTTTCTGATCGCCGTCGTGCGGTTCATCGTCACCATGGCGACGGCGCTGGTCGATCAGCAGGTCATCACGCCCGGCTTCTACAATCTCGTGCGCTGGCAGTCCTACATGCATGTGGCGCGGCAGTCCCTGACCTTCTTCCAGAATGATTTTTCCGGCCGTATCGTCACCAAGGTCTGGTCGGGCGGGCAGGCCGCAGGCGATCTCGTGACGTCGCTGATGGAGAGCGTCTGGTTCGTCGGCATTTACTCGGTGTCGATGCTGTTTTTGATCGGGGGGCTCGATTGGCGTCTGGCTGTTGTGGTCATCGTCTGGGTTGGGATATTTTCCATGCTGGCGCGTTACTTCGTGCCGCGTATCCGGAAGCACTCAAAAGAGACGGCTGAAGCTGCTTCCATGTTGTCTGGCCGTATGGTCGACGCCTATAGCAACATCCAGACGCTGCGTCTGTTTGGACGCGACGATGCCAATGATCGCTACATGCGCGATGGTTTCGATACGTTTCAAAGCAAGACCATGATGTTCACGCGATTCATCACCGGCGTGCGGACCTCGATGGCACTGCTGTCCGGCATCATGATTACATCAATGGCGGCATTGTGTATCGATCTCTGGCTTTCCGGCCGGATCAGCTCCGGCGCCGTTGCATTTACGCTGGCGCTGGTTCTCCGCCTGAATTTCCTGTTGGGCCGCCTGATGACTCAGTTCAACGGCATCATGCGCAATTTTGGCACCGTGCAGAATGCCGCAGAACTGATTTCCAAACCTGTCGATCTCGTCGATGTGGCTGACGCACCCCCACTGATCGTAGCCAAGCCCGGCGTGCGCTACGACAATGTCAGCTTTCACTACGGGCGCAGCAAGGGTGTCATCGATCATATCAGCCTCGATATCGCGCCCGGTGAAAAGGTCGGCATTGTGGGCCGCTCTGGCGCGGGCAAATCCACGCTCGTCAATCTGCTGCTACGTTTCTATGATGTCGAGAAGGGCCGTATCCTCATCGATGGGCAGGATATTGCCAAAGTCAGTCAGGAAACGCTTCGCGCTCATATTGGCATGGTCACGCAGGATACCTCGCTGCTGCACCGCTCCATTCGCGATAACATCATGTTTGGACGCATGGATGCCACCGAGGAGCAATTGCTTGCGGCGATCAGGCGCGCCAAGGCCGATGACTTCATTGAACGTCTCGAGGACCAGCGCGGTCGAAAAGGGTTGGATGCGCATGTGGGGGAGCGCGGTGTGAAACTCTCCGGCGGCCAGCGTCAACGCATTGCGATCGCCCGCGTGATGTTGAAAGACGCGCCCATCTTGGTGCTGGATGAAGCGACCTCGGCGCTCGATTCCGAGGTGGAGGCCGCCATCCAGAGCAATCTGGATGAATTGATGCGCGGCAAGACGGTTCTGGCCATCGCCCACCGCCTTTCCACCATCGCTGCGCTCGACCGCTTGATCGTGATGGATGCCGGGCGGATCGTGGAGGAGGGCACTCACAGAGAACTCGTGACCAGTGGGGGACTTTATTCGGAACTTTGGACGCGACAGTCGGGCGGATTTTTATCGGATAACGACGCAGCGCTTCCGGCTTAGAGCATTTCCATTTAACAAGGAAACGCTCTAAGGCGTGGCAATCGCGAAGTCGGCCACCAGCCCGTAGTGATTGGAACCGAGGCTATCTGGCAAACGGTCCAGTTTCATCAATGTCGCTGGTTGCCTGGCAAAGATATGGTCGATGGCGATGCCGAATTGCCCGGCCCCGGTGGGCCATGTGGCTGGTTCCCACTGGGCTTTTTTCAGGTCGGTTGCCAGCAAAAAATCTCCCATATCAGGCGCGATGCTGGCCGAATTGAAATCACCGCCGAGAATCAAAGGGCCTGAAACGGATGAAATCGCCGATCGGATGCGACTGAGCTCATTGCGGTGATATTCATCGAAATATGGCTTGGCCAGGTGGGCGGCGGCGAGTGTCAGCTCCTGCCCGTCAAGGTTTATCGTGGCCATAGCGAAGCGTTCGCGGCTGACATAGCTCAGACTTCCGATGCGGGCATTCTCAAGCGGGCGTTTCGACAGGATCAGAAGATCGCAGGATTGGACGCCCTGGCCGCAGCCAAGGCGGTGAGGATAGGTTTGGCTAAGGCGGGGCAAAACGCTCGTCAACGCCGCTGCCTCCATCACATAGGCAACATCAGCTTTCGATGCCACGATCGTATCGGCAATTGATTCGGCGTTGCGCCCGTTTTCCATCAGGACATTGAACGACAACAGCCGGAACGGTTTGGCGCCTTGCGGTGCATAAGCTTGGGTAACGAATTCCCGATGCATGTAAAGGGCGTGTGCGCTGAGCACGAAAGCCCATGCCAATAGCATGATGAAGATGCGGGAGCGTAGGACAACGAGGCACATTAACGCAAAAAGTGCCGCCAACACCGCGATATGAAGTTGGAAACTGTTGACGAAGGCCAAAAGCCAAAAATCAGAGATATAACGAATGCTGATCACGCTGAGCGCCAGCACAAGCGCAGAGGCGGCGACACAGGTGAGCCTAGCTTTCAAATCAAAACCTCGTTTACCGGCTCTCTCTGATTCTGATTATCACGGGTCATTTGCCTGCACAATGTTGCAGGATGGACAGCAGCATCGGAAAAGGCGGAGAAAAATGCTCCACAAGGCAGAATTACGGCAGCTTTGTGTGCTTTCCTCTTGCCAAGGTCCGCCATATTTTGCGATCAAGCAGAATAGGCGCGATTTAATGTCGCGCACTGACCGGGACACGGGGGATCGAGTTTGTCCTGGATCAAAACAGAGCTGGAGGACTCATGCGACTTTCAACGAAATCAGCGCAGAGGATGGTGTAGCGGTGAGTGAGCACGTAAATGATCATGACGCGACAGGTGAGCCCACCCGTCGCGACTTTCTTTATCTGGTGACCGGTATGGCCGGTGTGGTCGGCGCAGGTGCTGCCGTCTGGCCGTTCATCGATCAGATGCGCCCCGACGCATCCACCCTGGCGCTCGCATCGATCGAAGTGAATGTGGCAAGCGTTGAGCCGGGCATGTCGCTGACCGTGAAGTGGCGCGGCAAGCCGATCTTTATTCGCAACCGTACGCCCAAAGAGCTGGAAGAAGCCAACGCCGTTCCGTTGGCCGATCTGAAGGATCCCGTCGCGCGCAATGCCAATCTCGATGCCGCAGCCCAGGCGACCGATATCGACCGTTCTGCGGGCAAGGGTAAGGAAAACTGGATCGTCATGGTTGGGTCCTGCACCCATCTGGGTTGTGTTCCCCTGGGTCAGGCGGGCGATTTCGGCGGCTGGTTCTGTCCCTGCCATGGCTCGCACTACGATACGGCGGGCCGAATACGCAAAGGTCCGGCGCCGGAAAACCTGCATATTCCGACCTTCGCATTTACATCCGATACCGTGATCAAGATCGGATAAGGGGACATTTGAAATGAGTGGTCATTCCAGTTACCAGCCCTCGACCGGTATCGAAAGATGGGTCGATTCCCGCCTGCCTCTGCCACGTATGGTCTATGACAGCTTCATAGCCTATCCGGTGCCGCGCAACCTGAACTATGCCTACACCTTTGGCGCCATGCTTGCCGTCATGTTGATCGTGCAAATTCTGACCGGCGTCGTGCTGGCCATGCATTATGCCGCTGAAACGACGGTGGCTTTCAATTCCGTCGAAAAGATCATGCGTGACGTGAACCATGGCTGGCTGCTGCGCTATATGCATGCCAACGGTGCGTCGTTCTTCTTCGTCGCTGTTTATCTGCACATTGCCCGTGGCCTCTATTACGGCTCCTACAAGGCTCCGCGTGAAATTCTCTGGATCCTCGGCTGCATCATCTTCCTTTTGATGATGGCGACCGGTTTCATGGGTTACGTTCTGCCCTGGGGCCAGATGTCTTTCTGGGGTGCAACCGTCATCACCGGCTTTTTCACGGCGTTTCCAGGTGTGGGCGAGTGGATTCAGCAGTTCCTGCTCGGCGGCTTTGCCGTCGACCAGCCGACCCTGAACCGCTTCTTCGCGCTTCACTACCTTCTGCCCTTCATGATCGTTGGTGTCGTCATTCTTCATATCTGGGCACTGCACGTGACGGGCCAGACCAACCCAACGGGTGTTGAAGTGAAGACGAAGACGGACACCGTTCCGTTCACGCCCTATGCGACGTTGAAAGATGCGCTCGGAATTTCCGTCTTCCTGCTGGTTTATGCATACTTCGTCTTCTACATGCCCAACTTCCTCGGCCATCCTGATAACTACATCATGGCGGATGCCCTGAAGACACCGGCGCATATCGTTCCGGAATGGTACTTCCTGCCGTTCTACGCCATGCTGCGTGCCATCACGTTCAACGTCGGCCCGATCGATTCCAAGCTCGGTGGCGTCCTGGTGATGTTTGGTGCCATCGTCGTCTTGTTCTTCCTGCCTTGGCTGGATACGTCGAAGGTTCGCTCGGCCGTCTACCGTCCTTGGTACAAGATGTTCTTCTGGGTCTTCGTGGTGAATTCCATCATGCTCGGCTGGTTGGGTTCGCGCCCTGCAGAAGGTACGTATGTCACCCTTTCGCAAATCGGCACGGTTTACTACTTCGGCTTCTTCCTCATCATCATGCCGCTTCTCGGCCTGTTCGAGACGCCGAGGCGTATTCCCAATTCGATCACCGAAGCTGTTCTCGAAAAGAACGGCAAGTCTGCCGCCGCTCCTGCGGCTGCGGTGAAAATATGAGTGCGAGAGGGACGATTACAATGAGAAAGTTTGTAACGAGCATCGCGCTTATCGCTGCCATGGGTGGTTTTTCCTCTGCGGTTACTGCCGCAGAAGAAAGCCATGATCTGAAGGCACAGACCGAACATGCGATTGCGGGCGGGCATTTCCCGATCCTCAAGCCGCATGAGGAAGACTGGTCCTTTGCCGGTCCTTTCGGAACGTACGACAAAGCCCAGCTTCAGCGTGGATTAAAAGTCTACAAGGAAGTCTGTTCCGCCTGCCACTCCATGAACCTCGTGTCCTTCCGCACGCTGGAAGGTCTTGGCTACTCGGAGGGTCAGGTCAAAGCCTTTGCTGCCGAATATGAAGTGCAGGATGGCCCGAATGCCGATGGCGAGATGTTCACGCGCAAAGCCGTCCCATCCGACCATTTCCCATCGCCTTACCCGAACAAGGAAGCGGCAGCCGCGTCCAACGGTGGCGCTGCGCCGCCCGACATGTCGCTGCTTGCGAAGGCACGCGGTGTGGAGCGCGGTTTTCCGCAGTTCATCTTCGACATGATTCCGTTTGTTGGCGGCTATCAGGAAGGTGGACCGGACTATATTCATGCTCTTCTGACCGGCTATCAGAACGCGCCTGAGGGCATCGAAGTGGCGGAAGGAACGCATTTCAATCCGTATTTCGGCAGCGCTATCGCACTCAAGATGGCACCACCGATCAGCAATGATCAGGTGACCTACGACGACGGTACCCCGCAGACGCTGGACCAGTATTCGCAGGACGTCTCCGCATTCCTGATGTGGGCGGCAGAGCCACATCTCGAAGAGCGCAAACGCACCGGTTTCATGGTCATGGTGTTTCTCTTTATCTTCACGGTCCTGATCTACCTGACCAAGAAGTCCGTGTACTCCAGAAAAGAGCACTGATCTCCTTCATCGTTGCTTTCAGCGTCAGCCCTCTCGGTTTATCCGGGAGGGCTTTCTGTTTTGGCGCGCAGAGTTGTGGAAAGGGTGAGATGATTGATGGTGCTTTTGGACACGTCGCTATTTTGTGTTTGTCTGTCGTCGTTGAATTGATAAGGTCCCGCGAAACCAGATCCATCAAGAACCATCGGAAATTCAATGACCGTCATCGCTTCGGAGCTCGCCGCTGCCATCCGCTCCATCAACGACTATCCAAAGCCGGGGATCATTTTTCGGGATATCACCACGCTTCTCGGCAATCCCCGTGCGTTCCGCCGTGCTGTTGATGAATTGGTTCAGCCCTATGCGGGGACGAAGATCGACAAGATTGCGGGCATGGAAGCACGCGGTTTCATCTTAGGCGGTGCAGTCGCGCACCAGCTTTCTGCCGGTTTCGTGCCGATCCGCAAGAAGGGCAAGCTTCCGCACACCACGGTGCGGGTTGCCTACAGCCTCGAATATGGCGTCGACGAGATGGAAATGCATGTGGACGCCGTCCAGCCGGGCGAGAAGGTCATTCTCGTGGACGATCTGATCGCAACCGGCGGTACGGCCGAAGGTGCTGTTAAACTTTTGCGCCAGATGGGTGCGGATATCGTATCCGCATGTTTTGTGATCGACCTGCCGGATTTGGGAGGCCGCAAGAAGCTGGAAGATTTGGGCGTGGAGGTGCGCACACTCGTGGAGTTTTCCGGGCACTAGGTCCGGTGGTTTCCAGATTGGCAGAATGTGCCTCCGTCCCGTGAGGCTTTTCCTTCGATGCGCATGATAGAGGTCCTCCCTTTGCAGAAGCTCATGGATTTTAAGACATGGCTGTTTCGATACTTGAAATTCGTCGTGGTGCGACCGAAGCCTTGGAGCGACGCCAGCATAAAGGGACGTAGGGTCGTTGTTGTCGGCTCTGCCCCCAACTCCGCCAAGCCTTTCGACTTTGATGAGTCCTACATGCTCATCTCCGTCAACGCATCGCAGATCGTCGCGAAGAACTGGGGTGTGACCAAGCCTGACATCACCTTGATCATGTTCCATCAGATCGAGGGTAACTCAACGAATGCGAAGGAAGTCCGGCGTCTGCTGAAGGGTGAAAGAACGGGCCACCTCTGCATGCTTTTGTGGCGGCATGATTTGGAGCGGTTGAAACAAGGGCTACGACGCATCGGCTTCGGCTACGATAAGCTGACGATGGTCGATCGGTTAAGCCGCGTCGCTTTGGTGCGTGCCGTGACGGGAAAGCTGAATTTTGAAATCACCCCGGAATCGAAATATTCGAATGGCGTCATTGCCGTCATGCTGGCGCTTCACAGTGGCGCGGAGCGTGTCGTTATCTCAGGTATCAATCCGGCATCGACTGGCCACATCTATAATGGCGAGAACCTGCACCGCAAGCACAGCGGTCCTGATCTTGACGCCTTGAAGCAGATGCAGCAGGCGGGGTTGCCGGTTTATACAGCCGATCCTGCCGTAGCAGCCGCAACAGGGTTGACGCTTTGGCAAAGTGAAGATGTCCCGGATGGGGTTTAATCGAATTCCAGGACATTGCTCTCAAACGTCACGACCGGCTTTCCGTGCTGATTAACCCCTTCATTGAAGGTCGTATTCATACGGAGACCCGGACGGGAGGCAAGGGGGCGTGATGCGAGCATCGTCGCGAAATAGGTTACGTCGTCACCGGCATAGACTGGATGCAGCCATTTGAGATTGCGAAAGCCGGGTGAGGGGCCCAGTTTTGGCGGTACCGCACCTTCTGATGTCAGCCGAGTAACTTCTTTTGCCCAATAGGCCAGAAAGCATTTCATCCACGATGCACTCGTCTGCCACCCGGATGCGCAGAGACCTTCAAACACAGAATTTTTTGCAGTATCTCCACTGAGATGGAAGGGCTGCGGATCGAATTTTTCGGCGTAGCTGATGATGGATTCAGCCGAGAAATGAACGGTGCCGAGTTGAAGCCTGACGTCGATGGGGTAGAGGTCAACAAATTTCATGACGACACCCATTCGCTTAACGTTGCAAACATGACATTCAACTCGGCGATGAACACAGTTTCCCCACGCTGGTTTTGCAATTCGTGATGCAGCTTGATGATCCCCAGACCCGGCCGTGATGCTGATATCCGCTGTTCGACCACTGTCGATGTGCCGCTCAGCGTATCGCCCGCGAGAACCGGCTTCTTCCAATCGACAAAATCGACCCCCAGCCCGGCCTGTGACGGCGCCTGATTTATGTAGCTGTCCACCGCCATGCGCATCATCATGGCGCATGTGTGCCATCCGGACGCAGCCAATCCGCCCAGAATACTGGCTTTTCCAGCTTCTTCGGAAAGGTGCATGGGCTGGGGATCGAATTCGGATGCGAACTCGATGATCTCGTCTGCGCTGACGGTTTTAAGCCCCAGCGGGAAACGTCTCCCTGGCGTGAAATCCTCGAAGCTGTATGTCACTGGCGAACTCCTCCTTCGCTGGCATGGATGATCTTAGCGTCACTCTATCTTTTACGTAAAGGTAAAAAGTGAAGTTGGGAACGTCGAAAATGGGCAGCCTGAAGACAAAAGGCCCGCGACGAGGCGCGGGCCGGTTTTCGCGTATGACTTGGCTTTAGGTGTTGAAACGGAAATGGATCACGTCGCCATCATGCACGACATATTCCTTGCCTTCATCCCGACCCTTGCCAGCTTCCTTGGCGCCGACTTCGCCTCTGCAGGCCACATAGTCGTCATAGGCTATGGTGAAGGCGCGGATGAAGCCGCGTTCGAAGTCCGTGTGGATCACGCCGGCAGCGCCCGGCGCCTTGGTGCCGCGCACGATGGTCCAGGCGCGTGTTTCCTTGGGGCCGACGGTGAAGTAGGTGATGAGGTCAAGCAACTGATAACCTGCACGAATGAGGCGGTCGAGACCCGCTTCTTCCAGGCCGAGAGCGGAGAGGAACTCCTTGGATTCTTCCTCAGGCAGTTGCGCGACTTCGGACTCGATGGCGGCGGAAATGATGACGCATTCCGCACCCTGAGCCTTCGCCATCTCGGCGACGGCCTTGGTGTGTTCGTTGCCATCGACAGCGTCGGCTTCCGCCACGTTGCACACGTAAAGCACCGGGTGCGAGGTCAAAAGGTTGAGACCCTTCAGGACTTCGATCTCGTCGTTGGCTAGCGTTTTTAGCAGCAGGCGAGCGGGCTTGCCATCGTTCAGAAGCTTGATGACCGCTTCCATGACCGGCAGTTGCGCTAGCGAGTCCTTGTCTTTTGAAGATGCGCGCTTGCGGGTCTGCTCAACGCGGCGCTCAAGGCTCTCGAGATCGGCGAGCATCAGCTCGGTTTCGATGGTGTCAGCATCGCCGACAGGGTTGATGCGCCCTTCGACATGAGTGATGTCATCGTCTTCGAAGCAACGCAGAACATGAACAACGGCATCGACTTCACGAATGTTGGCAAGAAACTTGTTGCCCAGACCTTCGCCCTTGGACGCGCCACGCACCAGACCGGCGATATCCACGAAGGAAATACGGGTCGGGATGATTTCCTTGGATCCGGCAATGTCGGCCAGTACCTTCATGCGCGGGTCGGGCACGGCAACTTCGCCGGTGTTCGGCTCAATCGTACAGAAGGGATAGTTCGCAGCCTGGGCCGCCGCCGTCTTCGTCAGCGCATTGAAGAGTGTGGACTTGCCGACGTTTGGCAGACCGACGATACCGCATTTAAAGCCCATGGCTTGAACCTGTCTTTTGTTTTCTCAAGAATTCCATTCGTCAGCCTTTTGCGGAAAGGGCAGGGCGAGGTCAAGCCTTGATGCTGAAAACCCTAAGGATTCGCTGCAAAAGCGCGTTTATACGGCCGGTTGGCCAAAGCCCAACCATCCAGAAACCAACGCCCAGCCGCCGTAGATGATGGCGCCGCTGGTCAAGACGGAGAGGATGGCGAGCAGGAGCCCGGTCAGCACCGCCATGTCGTCGCGTTGCGCCAGCCCAAGAGCGATGACCAGCACGGCTAGTCCGGGAAGCATGTTGCCGAAAGGAATGGGCAGTGCGATAAGAACAGCCATCAGAAAAATGACGATGCCGATGGAAACCTGTCCCATATATCTGGACAGCACATGGCCGCGGGGGCGGAGCAACGCCTCAAGCTTGGCAAGACGCGGTGCGGCTTTGTCCGCTGTCATCTGAATAATGGCACGAGATACGGACAGGCGACCTAGAAAGCGCGGCAGTACGAGGCGCCGCGCACCGAAAATGATCTGGAGCGACAAAATGGCAAGCGCTGTTCCAAAGATCATACCTGCTGGAATGCCGGGCGTTGGGACGATGGCAGGGATGGCAAACACGACCAGCACAAAAGCAATCGCCTGATCACCAAGTTTGTCGAGCAGGCCCTCCAGCGTGATCTTTTCGGGCAACCCATCCGGCAGTCGTCGCAAGGCCGCCGCCATGGTCTCCATTGGCGGGTCGTTATTCATGCGGAAGGGCGCGAATAAAGGAGGCTATTGTCTTCATGGAGGAGAGATGGTGATGGCTTTGCAGGTTTCAAGTCGCACGATGCGCGGTTGGCTTGTTGCTAATCCTTTTTCGGCGCGAACATGCGCTTCAGCATCTCGGCCATGGGTCCGGTTTTCGGCAGCTTCTTCGGTTGAGCGGAATTGCGGGCTTGGTGAATGTGGGATTTGGCGGCGGGTTTTGCGGCTGAGGCTTCTTTCTTCTCCTCGGTCTTCACGCCGACAGCGAGCGCAAGCTTGTTCATCAATTGCGAATCCTCGCCTTTCACGAGCATCTCGGCATTGTCAGCGATGGCGTCGATCAAAGGGTCTAGCCACACCTTGTCGGATTTGGCGAAGTCGCCCAGCACGTGGCCGTTGACCCGCTCCTTATCACCGGGGTGGCCGATGCCCAGTCGCAGGCGCCGGTAGTCCTTGCCACAATGGGCGTCGATCGATTTGAGCCCATTGTGACCACCGTGGCCTCCGCCCACCTTGATCCGCGCTCGGCCCGCGACCAGATCAAGCTCATCGTGAATGGCGATGATGTCCGAGATTTTCACCTTGTAGAAGCGCATGGCCTCGCCCACGGCTTCGCCTGACAGGTTCATAAATGTCTGCGGCTTCATCAACAGCACTTTTTCGCCAGCGATCTCTCCTTCGGATATCGCTGCCTTGAACTTTTTTGACCAAGGTGAAAAGGATGGCGTTCGTTGCAGCGCATCGACAACCATGAAGCCAATATTGTGGCGGTTGAACGCATATTGCGTGCCGGGATTGCCAAGGCCTACAAGGATGATCATGAAGGTGTTCGCCTGGGTTCGATTTCACGTTGACCTTCACCACCTAAAAAAGCGACGGGTGTCAACGATTTTGTCTTAATCGAGCCATGCTAGTTACGAATGACAAGGCCATATTTCTCGTAGATCTTGCGCTGTGTTCCGTCAGCGATCATCCCGTTCAGGATGCTTTGCATCTGGTTGATCAGGCTGTCGGGTATGGATGGGTTGCAGGCCATGCCCAGCGACTGGTGGGCAAGAACGGCGACCTCTACCAAATCTTCTCCCGACAACGTGTTGAGCGCGCTTTCAGACATCGGCATCATATCGATGCGACCCGCCTTTAGTCTCGCATGGGTCGTTTCGAAATCTGCACTCAGTTCGATTCGCGGGAACTTCATCGATTTCAGGAGTGTTTCGGTGTAGTCGTTCCTTTGGGTGCCGACCGAATACCGTTTCGCATCCTCAATATTTTTTACGTCAAGATGTGCACTACGTCGTGCGACCAGGACGTTTCTATCCGTGTGGATGGGTGATACCCACTTGAATTTTGTTTCACGTTCTGGTGTGCGTGCAGCGGCTACGACACAATAGGCTGGTGTCGTTTCAGCAAGTGCGACGGCGCGTGCCCAGGGCAGGATTTTTGCATCATAGTCGATACCCGCGCGCTCGAAGATGATTTTCAACTGGTCCATGTAGACGCCCGTTGGCATGCCATCGCTGCCACGGATGTTGTAGGGCGGGTATTCCTCGGTCGATACGTGGAGTTGGGCGGCATTCAGTGGAAGGGCTATCAAAAAAGCCAGCAATAGTCCCGTTATCCGTCGCATGATCGCCTCTCGATGAGTTTACGTCCCGACCTTCGCATTCCGATCTGTATTGTGTTTCTCATAGGCAGCAACATAAACGCTGATGGCCTGCGGCTTTGCAAAGAGATAACCTTGGCCGCAATCCACGCCAATGTCCTTGAGCATGGCTTCCTGCTCTTTTGTTTCGATACCCTCGGCGATCACCACGCAGTTCATTTTGTGGGAGATAGCGCTGATGCCTTCGACCAGCATACGGCTCCTCTGGCTGATTTCACTTGTACCATCATGGATTGAACGCGTGAAGGATTGGTCGATCTTGACGATGTCGACGGGGAAGCGGCTGAGGTAGCTGAGCGACGAATAGCCAGTGCCGAAATCGTCCAGCGCGATACGGCATCCCAATTGCCTGATGGCGTTGAGGACGGCGTGAATTTGGGGGTCGTTGTGCATAAGCACGGCCTCGGTAATCTCGACCACCATCCTGCTGGGTACGATATCATGGCGGTACAACAGGCCGGCGATGCGCGTGGGAAGGCCTGGTTCGAACTGCAAGGCGGAAAAATTCACCGCGACGTAGGCGTCTTCCAGTCCGGGAAGCCGCGAAAGCTTGGCCAGATTGCGAATGGAATGCTCCAGAATGACATTGCCGATGCGGCCGATGGTGCCGTTTTCTTCCGCAGCGCTGATGATGGCTGCCGGCGACAAAATTCCCTTTTGCGGATGGTTGAGGCGCATCAACGCTTCGAAACCAAGTGTGGCGCCATTGGACAGTTTCTGGATCGGCTGGAAATGTGCCTCCAGCCAGTTTTCCTCCAGCGCCTGCTCGATATCCTGTTCGATTTCGGCACGTTCGCGAGCTCTGTTCATCATTGCAGAATCGAACATCTGCGCGCCATTCTTGCCTGCGCGTTTCTTGCTGTACATGGCCATGTCGGAGTTCTGAAGCAACTCGGACGCGGTTTTCGCATGCGTTGGATACAAGGCAAGGCCGATGCTGGCGCTGAGGCGTACATTGTTACCTGCGGCATCGAAGGGCGTGTCGAACATGGCGCAAATCTCGTCGCAGATTTTTGTCGCTCGTGTTTCCGTCATCGGGCCCGTCAGAAGAATAGCGAACTCGTCGCCGCCCAGGCGCGATGCGCTGTCCAGCGGGGTGAGCAAGGGCGACAACCGTTCCACAAACTCCCTGAGAACGGCATCTCCAGCTGCGTGGCCGAGATTGTCGTTGATGACCTTGAAGCGGTCGAGATCAATAAAGAGGCAGGCCAGTTCCATACCGTTCTGATCGGCCTCTAAAATCTTGGTGTCGAGTATTGCTTCAAAACCCTGACGGTTGAAAAGCCCTGTCAGGTGGTCGGAGATGGCTTGCAACCGATTGCGCTGTTCGGAGCGGCGCAGTTCCGTCACGTCGGTCATGACGCTCAAACCCTCGGAGCGATGGTGACCATCGTTGAGGCGCAACTCCTTTTCCGCAATGAGGACATCCATGAGACGACCATCGCCGCATTGAAAGCGCACCGTAAATTCGGCGGTGCCCGACATGCCGTCCGTCGTTGCATCATTGTGTTTGCGCAGAACGAAGCGCGCCCGATCCTCCGGCATGATCAGATCGACAAAATCACGGCCTAAAACGTCCTCGCGCTTGTGTCCGGTCGCTTCGACCCAGTAATCGCTGACGGCTGCAATCCGGTCAGCCGGATCAAGCGAAAACAGCATGGCCGGTGTGCGATTGTAAATCTCGCTGGTGCGCCGATGGGCGTTCTTGATTTCCTGTTCTTCTCGCTCCAGCTCAATCTGCATCTCGTTGAAGCTTTTCGCCAGCCGTCCCATCTCATCGGTCGAGCGCCAGTCGACGTGGTGGCGCGAACCTAGCCTGCGCGTCGCTTCTATCGCAGCTGTCAGTCGTAGAAGCGGCTTCATGACCATCAGCCGGTTGCCGATGATCGCGGCGGCGAAAATGGCAAGGATGGCGAGGATGAAGATGGAGATAGCGGCCAGCTCGATGTTGCTCAATGTGGTCAGAATGCCGACATTCTGAAAAAAGATGGTGATGGTCCCGACTTTCGTTTCGCCATCCAGGTTCTTGTAAGTGATGTCGCGGCTGATGGATGACGTGTCGGTGGACATGTGAGAGCCGGTTGTCTGCGTGATATCCAGTTGGCCGAAGGTATCACGCACCTTGACCATATAGACGGCTGGGTCCGTCACGAGCGTCCCGGTTATCTGGTTGATGCTTTCGTCGTCCATATCCCACAATGGGCGGCCCAACGCCTGGGTGTTGGCGGACAGAAGAATTTCAAGGCGGTCACTTTGATTGGTAACCATTTCGTGGTGAGAAAGCATCAGCAGGAGTGTGAAAAGCGGGGCGACCAGCACGAAAAGTGCGCCGGAAACGATCGCGATAAAGCGACTTTCTACGGAATGCGTCATATGCTGTGCTACCGTCCTTTACCCTTGCAAAGACTTGCTGCGTTGGTTTCCCAGGCTCAGCGAAAAAAGGTCCCATCTCTAAATACATACGAGCTTCAAATCTAGCAGAGCCGACAGATGCTCCCAACGTGCGAATACTGAAGTCCTAAACCTAAAGTTTTGACTTATCGTTTCCGGGCATGATTAATCGTTGCTAAAAAAACAGCTGCATTTTGTTGTTCTTGTTGGGGGAGCAACGCCCATAAAAAATGCCCCGCATCTTGCGATGCGAGGCATGTAAAGGTGCACTGACACGTGCTTCGTCCGAATTACTCGGACTTGTCTTCTTCCACAGGTGTTTCGACTGTTTCTTCGACTTCGTCCACAATCGCGACAACTGGTGGCACGATGGTAGCGACGGTGAAGTCGCGGTCTGTAATCGTTGGAACGACGTTCTTCGGCAGCTTGATCTGCGAAATATGAACGCTGTCGCCGATCTTGAGGCCTTCCAGATCGACGGTGATCGAGTCTGGGATGTCGCTTGCCTGAACGTTGGCTTCGATGGTGTGACGAACGATGTTCAGAACGCCACCGGTCTTGATCTCGGACTTGTCTTCGTTAATGAAGTGAACCGGGATTTCAACCGTAACCTGCGATTTGTTCGATACGCGCAGAAAGTCCACGTGCACCATGAAATCGCGGACCGGGTCGCGCTGGTAATCCTTTGGCAGGACCTTGTACTTCTTGCCATCAACGTCGAGCGTTGCAACGGTGGTCATGAAACCGCCGGCCTGAACGCGCTTGGTGACTTCATTGGTCGAGATCGCGATAGAAATTGGGGCTTGCTTGTCACCATAGATGACAGCAGGAATCAAACCGTTGCGACGTAGTTCACGAGAGGACC
Source organism: Rhizobium skierniewicense Ch11 (assembly GCF_023757665.1). Lineage (NCBI taxonomy): Bacteria > Pseudomonadati > Pseudomonadota > Alphaproteobacteria > Hyphomicrobiales > Rhizobiaceae > Rhizobium > Rhizobium skierniewicense. Next base: position 292,841 of record NZ_RXPG01000021.1, on the reverse strand, counting down.
CCTTACCAACTCGTTCGCGCGCTTCGGCCTTGAGCTCATAAGATTCTTTGCTCATGGCATAATCCTTTTAGGTTGTCTGGAGAGTTCGTTCTGGCGTGCCGGATCGAACTGGAGATGGCTTTTGAAAAGCGCTCTCGCCCGCGTTGCCTCCAAGGGTGTCTACACGGATGCGGGCGCTATAGTATAAAGAGGCGTTAAAGGCAAGTGGGATCGCACCCTGCGCAAAGGCTCCTGGACGTTACATGAGGATTTTGCCCAAGGCGTCGCCGAGCGCGAATTTTAATCAACGCTTAGTCACGTCGGTAAACGTGCTAAAAACCTGGACCATGTACATTCGCGCGCAGTTCAACTGATGCGTGACACCGATGTACCAAATTCTGAGCTGCCTTGCCGTGGACCATGACATTCGTTTTACAATGACCGCTGTCACCATCTGTGTGCTGGGTTCGCTGTTGACGATACGCCTTTTCATGCGGGCGCGACAATCGGCTGCGATCCAGCGTGTCAACTGGTTGTTTTTGACCGGCACGATCGGTGGAGCCACGATCTGGACGACGCATTTCGTTGCCATGCTGGGTTTTCAAACCTCTGGCACCGTGGGGTTTTTACCGGGATTGACAGGCTTGTCGCTGATGATCGCCATCGCAACGACGATGGGCGGTTTTGCTGTGGCGACCTATGGCGGGAAAACCGCCTTAGTGGAAGCGGGCGGACTGATCGTCGGACTTGGAATCGCCTGCATGCATTATACCGGCATGGCTGCCTATATGGTGCAGGGTGCGGTTGTCTGGGACCAGGTCTACGTTATGTGGTCAATGGTTCTGGGTGCTTTTTTTGGGATGCTGGCCACCAGCAGGATCGTCCGGCCGGTGAGTTGGCTTTGCAAATATGGCGGCATGACATCTTTGGTTCTGGCGATCGGCTCCACCCACTTCACGGGGATGGCTGCAATTTCCATCGTTTTCGACCCTTCAGCGACCATACCCTTTACGGTTGTGCCGTCGAGTGTCATGGCCGCCGGTGCCGTAATGATCACATTCGTCCTCATGGCCGTCGCTTTTTCAACCTATGTCATCGATTCCGAAAGCAGCTTGCAGGCCGTTGCGCGATATCGTCATCTGTCCCTGCATGATGCGCTGACAGGCATTCCCAACCGTGCCGCCTTTAACGAACATTTGCACGGTCTTTTGACGCGTAGCGCCGACCCAACGGCGCGCATTGCGCTTCTGTCGTTTGACCTCAATCGCTTCAAGGAAATCAACGACGTTCACGGACATAGTGCCGGAGATGCGGTGCTGCGTGCCTTGGCGGATCGAATGACGAGTGTTTTGCTGCCAGGCGAATTCGTCGCCCGTGTGGGCGGTGACGAATTTGTCGCGGTTCTGCATCGGTATTATTCCAAGTCCACGGTGCTCGAGTTTGCCAAGCGGCTGCTGGGCGAGATGGTCAAGCCAGTCGAATGGGGGGAGACGGTCTTATCGGTGGGTGCCAGCATTGGCATTGCTGTTGGCGGTTCCGGCATTAACAATGCCGACGCCCTTATCTCGCAAGCCGATGTCGCCATGTATCGCGCCAAAAGCGACGTAAGCGGGACCATCTACTTCTATGACAAATCCATGGATGATGCATCTCGTGCGCGCAACGCGCTTGCGATCAGCATGCGTTCGGGGCTCACCAGAGGCGAATTCGAGCTCTATTTTCAGCAGCAGAACGATACGACAACTGGAAAGGTCGTCGGCTTCGAGGCCTTGCTGCGATGGAACCACCCGCTGCGTGGATTGATCTCGCCGGCAGAGTTCATTCCGATTGCCGAGCAGACAGGCTTCATCATCGAAATGGGAGAATGGGTTCTTCGCGAAGCCTGCTTCCAGGCAGTGACCTGGAGGAACCCTCTCGACATCGCCATCAATGTTGCGCCTTCGCAGCTTTTGGATTCCGATTTTGTCCAGAAGGTAAAACGCAGCCTGCAGGACAGTGGTCTGGAGCCACGCAGACTGGAGTTGGAAATCACCGAAAGCGGTATCTTGGTCGATCATCGCCGCGCGCTGATGACGATCCGTAGTCTCAAGGATCTGGGCGTGCGCATTGCCATGGATGATTACGGTACGGGTTATTCGTCACTCTCGACGCTTCAGAGCTTTCCCTTTGATAAGATCAAGATCGACCGGGGCTTCGTGGAGGGACTGGCAACCAATCTTCAATCCCAAGCCATCGTTCGCTCGACCCTTATTCTCGCCAACAGTCTCAATATTCCAGTTCTGGCGGAAGGTGTGGAAACGATGGAACATATGGAATTTTTACGTCGCGAAGGATGCAAGCACGTGCAGGGCTTCTATTTCGGACGTCCCGGACCCGCGGCCACGATCGATGATATCGTGAACATCGAGCCCGAAGAAAACGTTGAGCTGGATCATGAAGCGTTGCCGCTGGCAAGCTGAGCGGCATATGCGCAAATAACGCTTTTTTTTATTGTAAGCGCGCGACATCAGGCGCACCATTCCGACAAATCTCGGGAGGAGACGATGTCCAACAGTACGGCCCATGCGGACCATGTGTACCACACCGCCAGCCAGCCCTCGGCTGCGGCAAGTTCCCCCATCATTGCGTCATGGCGCAGGTGCATGACCATGCATCACCTCGCACCCGAGACAAGCAGTGAGCCGGCTTTTCTCGCCGATGCCGATTTTCGCCTGGCGCGCGAAATTTCCGCGGGTTTGATTGCGGAAAGTGCTGACGAATTGGACCGAATTTTTCTGAGTGTCGGCAAAGCGGGATGCTGCCTGCTTTTGACGGATGCAGACGGTGTTGCGCTTGAGCGCCGGGGGGCGGCAACCGACGATCAAGATTTTCGACGATTGGGTCTTTGGTCGGGAGCCGTCTGGAGTGAGGCAAGTGTCGGCACCAACGGCATTGGCACGGCACTGGCCGACGAGCGTTGCGTGACCGTCTACCGCGACCAGCATTTCTTCTCGGCCAACATCAATCTTTGCTGCACGACGGCTCCTATTCGCGATCATCTGGGCCAGGTTACCGGCGCGCTGGATATTTCAACCTGCCGCGATGACGTTGATGATCTGACGTTTTCGATGCTCACGCAGGCGGTGCGTGATTCCGCACAGCGTATCGAGGGTAACCTGTTCCGACGGGCTTTCCCCGGTGCGCGTATCCTGTTGGTGCCATCCGGTCACTCTGCGGCGCTGTCGCTTTTGGCGGTTGATCAGGACGACATCATTTTGGGCGCGACCCGGGCTGCAAGGCAGGCTCTTCGGCTGGACGATGCCCATCTGGCCGCAGGCATTCCGGCTTCAGATGCGCTGCGGGAGGAGCGTTACGACAAGGGCGCGGAGCTTGCCGATGCCGAACGGGCGGCACTTCGCAGGGTCCTGTCCCGTGCCGATGGCAATATTACCAAGGCTGCATCTCTGCTGGGAATCAGCCGGGCAACGCTTTACCGCAAGATGAAGAAGCTTTCGGTTCACTAACCAACTGCATTCACAGATTGTGCTGTCGCAGATGTGAAACACTGTGCACTGCGGTATTCAAGTCGCGCCCTATCAATCGTCGAATTCTGCGCTCACCTTCCTGCCACGCGGTCCGACGAGGATCGCCCGTCATCAGGGAGGATGAAGTCATGAACATTCAAGTCCAGCAGAAAGCTGGTGAAGCACCGTTCAAACAGAAATACGGTAATTACATCGGCGGTGAGTGGGTGGAGCCGAAGTCCGGCCGCTATATGGATAACCTGTCGCCCATAACAGGCCAGAAGATGTGCGAAGTGCCCCGCTCGGATGCCAGCGATATCGAATTCGCTCTCGATGCTGCCCACAAGGCACGCGCCGCTTGGGGCAGGACAAGCGCAACCGAACGTTCCAACATGCTGCTGAAAATCGCCCAGCGTATAGAAGACAATCTTGATCTGATTGCCCGCGCCGAAACCTGGGACAACGGCAAGCCTTTGCGTGAAACGACCAATGCGGACATCCCGCTTGCGATCGATCATTTCCGCTATTTCGCTGGGTGCATTCGTGCACAGGAAGGCTCGATTGGCCAAATCGACAACGATACGGTGGCATACCATTTTCATGAGCCCCTGGGCGTCGTCGGCCAGATCATTCCATGGAATTTCCCGATCCTGATGGCGACATGGAAACTGGCGCCAGCGCTGGCTGCCGGTAACTGCGTGGTGCTGAAGCCTGCCGAGCAGACACCGGCCTCCATTCTTCTCGTAATGGAACTGATTGGAGATATCTTGCCGGCGGGCGTCGTCAATATCGTCAATGGTTTGGGCGTGGAAGCTGGCAAACCGTTGGCGCAAAGCAGCCGCATCGCCAAGATCGCCTTTACCGGGTCCACCTCGGTCGGCAAGGAGATCATGCGTTATGCGGCCGATAACGTGACGAACATTACGCTTGAACTTGGCGGCAAGTCGCCAAACATCTTCTTTGCGGATGTGATGAACGAGGATGACGCGTTTCTCGACAAGGCGCTTGAAGGCTTTGCGATGTTTGCGCTGAACCAGGGAGAGGTCTGCACGTGCCCATCCCGCGCGCTGGTGCATGAGTCGATCTATGATCGCTTCATGGAAAAGGCGATCAAACGCGTTGAGGCCATCAGCCAGGACGATCCACTGAACTCTGCAACCATGATCGGGGCTCAGGCCTCACAGGAGCAGTTCGACAAGATCATGAGTTACCTGGAAATCGGCAAAAAAGAAGGTGCGAAAGTGCTGACCGGCGGCGACAAGAAATCGCTTTCCGGCAATCTGAAGGATGGTTTCTACATCCAGCCGACGGTGTTTGAAGGCACCAACAAGATGCGGGTTTTCCAGGAGGAAATCTTCGGTCCGGTCGTGTCAGTCACCACTTTCAAGACGGTGGAAGAGGCGATCGAAATTGCCAATGATACCGTCTACGGCCTTGGTGCCGGTGTGTGGAGCCGTGACACAAACCTTGCCTATCGTGCAGGGCGGGGAATCGAAGCCGGTCGCGTCTGGACGAATTGCTACCATGCCTATCCTGCCGGTGCCGCGTTCGGTGGCTATAAGCAGTCGGGTATCGGGCGTGAAACGCACAAGATGATGCTCGACCATTATCAGCAGACGAAGAACCTGCTTGTGTCATACAGCCCGAACAAGCTCGGTTTCTTCTAAGCAGTGCGCAACTGCCGGACGTCCTTAAGGGGCTTTCGGTAATCCGGTGCAAAAAACACAACAAAAAAGCCAGAGCTTGCGTTCTGGCTTTTTTATTCTGCATCGGATTTAAATAGAATATTTAGTCGAAAAGGCCTGAAACTGACTGTTCCATCGCCGTGCGGTTGATGGCTTCGCCAAGGAGCGTGGCTGTCGTAATGACGCGGATATTGGGTGCAGACTGCACGGCAGTCGTTGGCTGAATGCTGTCCGTGATCACAAGTTCGCGCAGTTTGGACGACGCGACGCGGGCAACAGCGCCACCAGAAAGAACGCCGTGGGTAATATAGGCCGTGACGCTGGTCGCACCATTCTTGAGAAGCGCTTCAGCGGCATTGCAGAGTGTGCCGCCGGAATCGACGATGTCGTCCATCAGCAGGCAGTCTTTACCGGTCACGTCGCCGATCACGTTCATGACTTCGGATTCACCGGGTCGGTCGCGGCGTTTGTCGACGATGGCCAGCAGACAGTCGAGACGTTTTGCCAAAGAGCGGGCGCGAACCACCCCGCCTACGTCGGGTGAAACGACCATGACATTCTTGGTGTCGTAGTGTTCCTTTACGTCGCGCGCCAGAATGGGTGCGGCAAAAAGATTGTCGGTTGGAATATCGAAGAAGCCCTGGATCTGGCCCGCATGCAGGTCGAGCGTCAGAACGCGGTCAGCACCGGCTTCGGTGATCAGATTGGCGACGAGCTTGGCCGAAATGGGTGTGCGAGGACCAGCTTTGCGATCCTGGCGGGCGTAGCCGAAATAGGGAAGAACGGCTGTAATGCGCTTTGCTGAGGAACGACGCATCGCGTCGATCATGATCAGCAGTTCCATCAGGTGGTCGTTTGCCGGGAAAGATGTGGACTGCACGAGGAAAACATCCTCACCGCGCACGTTTTCGCTGATTTCAACGAATATTTCCTGGTCCGCAAACCGCTTTACAGTGGCATTTCCGAGAGGGACATTCAGATACTTGCAGATCGCTTCGGCCAGATGCCGGTTCGAATTGCCTGCGAAAACCTTCATTGTTGCCGCCTGTTTTGATGCCACCGCTTAAGATCAACAGAGACGGTTTCTCTGGGGTCTGCGCGTCGTTCAACTGTGAGGAATACCCGACCCGAAGGGTTCCGGACACGCCGTTTTGCCATGGGCGCCTTAATAGCGGGGTTGCCCGTGAATGCAAGAGGTCAGAGGGTGTTACCCCTAATTTTCATGAAAACTTTGTGACTTAACCTCGCTCCAGAGGTCTTCCCACCAGTTCAGGTTGTTTATCCGCGATTAGACTGTTTCCAGGACTGATAGTCATTCAGTGTTTTGGCGGCGATCTTTTGCATTGCCGCATCGGTTACCGCTGCCCAAGGGTCGCTGCCTCTGGCCGGCACCGTTTCCTGTCCCTGCAGTCGGTGAAGGCGCGCGCCGTTGGCATCCAGTATATCCCAGACATAGACGATGGTGATGTTCGATCCATCTGCAAAGGCTGATAAATAACCCTTCAGGATATTTTCAGCCGAGGTATCGGACGACGGGCGGATCGTCAGCCCCTTTGCGCGTGCTTCAGCACCGAGCTGTCGAGATAGCGGTGTTACGGCCTGGATCGGAGCTCCGATAATAGGCAGGAAGCGAATGGTGCCGGCCGACGAGCCAGAGGGCAGGGCGGTTGTCTGGGGTTGCGGTTGTGCCTGCGCGGGCTGTTTTGCAGCCACCGGCTCACCATATTGTGCGCCGCTGGACAATGCCTGTGCCTGTGCCTCGCGGTTGTTTTGCGGTGCGTAAGCTGGAACCTGCGAGGACACACCAGATGGAGACCGGTCTGCCGCCGCTGCCATCTGGTCAAGGTCGCCTTGGTTGACGGGTGTTGACTGCACGTTGCTTTGGCCGACATCCACTTGCGGGGTCAGTGCATCCGTCGTGTTGCAGGCAGATAGAACGAGCGCGAGGCTTGGAATTGCGATTACCAACCCTAGCCGCCGCATGCCAGATGTCCCCTCATGAAATGCTCCGTCGCTCCCTGATTGACGGCAATGTACGGTTCGATCTTGATGCGAGTCAAATCGAGATTAGGCCGTCAACAAATCCAGGCTGTGGCGGGAGAGTGATTCCGGTGCGGCTTCGGTGGTGAGGTAGGTTTGTCCCAGCGTCATGGCGACACCTGAATCGCTGTCCATGATGATCATGTGGACGAACAGTGTCATGTTGGGCAAAATTTCCTGCGTGTTGCCCGCATAGAACATCTGGTGCTCCATCCACGATGGCGAGAAACGGGCACCCAGCGAATAACCGCAGGCATTGAGTCGGTGTCGTGTCAGTCCGCGTTCGTCCATGATGCGGGCATGGACATCGAACACGTCTCCGAACGTATTGCCAGGGCGCAGGACCTCCTCGATGGCGTGGATGTTTTCAACGCAGGCGTTGTAGAGTTCCTTGTGGCGAAACTCCGGCTCGCCGATGAGAACCGTGCGCATCATGGCCGCATGGTAGTGCGCGCTGACGCCTGCCCATTCCAGCGTCAATTGGTCTTTTGCATCCAGTTTGCGGCGACCGGCCTTGTAGCGGCAAAGAAGGGCATCCGGGCCAGAGCCGATGATGAATTCATTGGCGGGATAGTCACCACCTCCGGCAAAGACGGCACCTTGCATGGCAGCGAGAATATCCGCCTCGTCTGCACCTGCCGCGACAATCTTAAGAGCTGCATCCAGTGCGTCATCCGCCAGTTCTCCAGCGCGTTTCGCATAGGCGACTTCGGCAAGGCTTTTGACGAGCCTGAGGCCGCTGACGACGGCCGATGCATCGATGACCTGAGCGAAGCTGGCAAGCTGGTTATCGAGAAGGCGCGCGACGCGCCCCGTCATCCCGTGAGTGTCGAATTCTATACCGACGCGGCAGCCGAGCAAATCCATGTCGCTTAGCAGGTTTTTGAGGTCGAGCGTCGGGTCGGCATTGAGGCGGTCCACCCAGATGACGATGTTTTCGATGTTCGACGTCTGACGTGCCTGGCGCAGATCAGCGGACCGGGTCAGAAGCGTCATCGTGCCATCAGCCTTGACGACCAATGTCTGAAAAAAGCAATAGCCGAAGGTGTCGTAGCCGGTCAGCCAATACATGCTTTCCTGCGCAAACAGCAGAATGGCATCGAGCTTTTCTTCAACCATCTTTTCGGTCAGGCGGGCGCGGCGTGCCTCAAATTCAGCAGCGTCGAAGTGCAAGGCCATAATCAGTTCTCCAGAATTGCGATTGCCGAAATCTGCCGTCCGTAATCCGGCTCGCCGCGGTGTGTCGTGCGGCGATAGGAATAGAAGCTGGCATCATCCGGATATGTACATATATCGAGATTTTCCGCCGTCACGCCTGCAGCGGTGAGCCGGTCTATCGTCAGTTGCTTGAGGTCAAAAAAAGCGTGGTCTGGATTGGGTGAGGGCGAGAAATAGGCGGAGTATGCTGGGTTCATCTCTTTGAGGCTTTCGACACGCTCGGGCCCTACCTCGTAATTCTCGCGGCTAATCGATGGACCAAGGCTGGCGACGATCCGGTCACGCTGGGCACCAAGGCCTATCATTGCATCAATGGTGTTTTCCAGAACGCCCGAGACGGCGCCTTTCCACCCCGCATGTGCTGCGCCGACGATGCGGGCGTTCGGGTCGGCAAACAGGATTGGTCCGCAATCGGCACTCAAGACGCCCAGCGCAATGCCGGGTGTTGCCGTGACCATGGCATCGGCCTCCGGGCGCTCACCCTCATAGGTGTGATCGACCACGACCACATCGGGCGAATGCATCTGGTGGACGGTTGCGAGTTTTTCGACGGGACGTCCGAACCATTGTGCAACACGTTTTCTGTTTTCCAACACGGATTGGCGCACGTCATGAGATCCCAGCCCGACATTCAGGCCACGATAAATGCCTTCAGAGACACCGCCATGACGGGTGAAAAAACCATGGCGGATCGACTTGCCCGCAGATCCGGCGAGCAGGGGGCTTTGAAGGGGACGCGGCAACGTTTCGTCCTGCATGACAGTATCAATCCTTGGCGATGTCGCTGATTTTGAGGCGAGTATCCGCGAGCGAGTGTTTCCGGTAAAGCGCACCTCTTGTGGGGTGCAGACGGCAGATTCGACTGCTTCGAATTATCCCGATGTTGGCCCAAGGCCGGTGACCCTGTCAATCCAGCGGGCGGAACGGCAGCAGATGAACAGGCGAGCCGGACACGGCAAGCACCTTGAAGAGTTCGCCCATCTTGCCTGCACCTTCGCCCGCCAGCCGGTTGACAGCCTCGGCGATATCCGTTGCCTGATCCGGTTCAGCCTTTGCGGCCAACGCTTCTGCGCGTTCGCGCAAGCCCAGGCCGTACAGGAAGTCTCCTTGCGGCAGGCAGCCATTCACGTGCGCGCCATACTGCTCGGTGGTTTTCATAAGGCTTTCGAAATCGACGTGGCTGGTCAGATCGGCTTCGCCGGGATTGGCCAGGACGGGATCGTACTCATGCATGCGCAGCGCCTGCAACGTATTGCCATAACCCGAAACGATGTAGCCGTAGTCGATGATCAATGCCACGCCACCCTGGCTTTTCAACCGCTGGGCAATGGCTGCCATCACAGCTTCACGGGCCGGCGAATATTCGAAAATCGTGCCAACCGGCTGACGTTCGGGTAGAGGCGGCAGAAGGCCGGGATCGATGCTGGCCAATCCGGCTGTGAAGATGAGTTCGTCGTCGGCATCCATCGCCACCACACGTTCGCGAAAGCCCTGCGGCGTTTTTACGAACTGACGGATGGGGATGGCGTCGAACAATTCGTTGGTGGCAATCAGCAAGAAGCCAGGCGGCACGTCATCGAAGCTCTCGTGCCAGGCAATCTTGTCTCCGTGAATGGCAAGTGTGTGTTGCTGCGTTTCCGTCAGTCGCGGACTGGTTTCCACCAGATGCACACTCATGCTTTCATACAGCGGTGGCGCGATACGCTGAATGACGCGCAACATATCGGCCATCATGGTGCCGCGTCCCGGACCAATCTCCACCAGTCGCACAGGGGCCAGCGTGCCGTGCCGCTGCCATGCGTGAACGATGAAGACGCCGAGCATTTCCCCGAATAGCTGACTTATCTCGGGCGCGGTTACGAAATCGCCCGTGTGGCCGAAGGGTTGACGTGTCTTGTAATAGCCGTGCTCCGGGTCGGCCAGACAAAGTGCGAAGAAATCGGTTACGCTCATCGGACCGTTGAGGCGGATGAGGGATTTGATGCGGCGTGCGAGCGGTGTCGGCATCGTGTTACCCGGCCCCTATGCTGGCGAGGCGCTGCGCGCCCGTAAAACTGCCCAGACGCCCAGAAGGAACATGGGTGTTGAAAGAACCATACCCATCGTCAGCCAGTTCCCGGCGAGATAGCCGATCTGCGCATCCGGCTCTCGGAAAAACTCCACGAAGATACGAGACAGCGCATAACCGCAAACGAAAACACCTGTAATCGTGCCGGGGCTCTTCAACGCCTTGAAGCCATAAATCAGGATGGCGAGGACAATGAGGAGAATAATGCCTTCCAGGCCCGCTTCGTAAAGTTGGCTTGGATGGCGGGGGAAGGGGCCGCCGGTGGGGAAGACAACTGCCCAGGGAACATCGGTCAGACGGCCCCACAACTCACCATTGATGAAGTTGGCGATCCGGCCGAAGAAAAGGCCGATTGGTGCGACCGCTGCGATGATGTCGAACATGCTCCAGACGGGAATACCATTGCGCCTTGCAAACAGCACCATGGCGACGGTCGTGCCGATCAGTCCGCCGTGGAAGGACATGCCACCGTTCCAGATTTGCAGGGCCCTGATCGGATTATCGATAATGGCGCCCATATCGTAAAACAGAATGTAGCCTATGCGTCCGCCCAGAACGATACCGGCGGCTGCCCAGACGATGAAATCATCAAGATGTACGGGCGTCACCGGCGACGTGTCGTGGGGCCATAAACGATCTGACAGGCTCAGCTGGCGTGCATAGTACCAGCCCAGCATGATGCCGATGACATAGGCAATCCCGTACCAGTGAATGGGAAGCGGCCCAATGTGGATGGCCACAGGATCGATATCGGGAAACGGCATGATCGAGAACTGGGCCAGGGGTGCAAACAATTCGTTTATTCCATTGTCATTGAGCTGAAGTCAAAGAACTCTAGAGTGGTCTGGTTAACAGCCGCATACCTCTTTCATACTTTTCCCGGGCGCGAAAATGGCGACTGAAACAGGTATGGTCAAGGCGATTCTTAGGCACAATCAAGGCCGCGTTTTAGGGCCTCTCCGCTGGACGCCAACCTTATTTCGCTTGCAAGGCGACAGGGGAGTGCCTACCTGAGATGCATGACCCGGAACAGTAACTGACCTTTCCAGAACCTGACGAGGATACAGAACCATGACGACGACCGGAACCAACCGCATTTTTGATGAATTTGCAAAGCTGATGACGGACGCAGCGGGCGCAGCTCAGGGTATGCGCAAAGAGGTCGAATCCGCTTTTCACGCGCAAGCCGAGCGTTGGCTGAACAGCCTGGATTTGGTCAAGCGCGAGGAGTTCGAAGCCGTGCGAGACATGGCCATTCAGGCTCGCGATGAAAACGACGCCTTGCGGGCACGGATAGAGGCGCTCGAAGCGAAGTCCTCCACGACCGCTTCCTGAGCAATTTAACCGACGCTGATTCTGATGCCGGGCCTTCCCAAAGGTCCGGCATTTCTCGTTTTTGTCTCGTTTCGAAGCAGTTTGGGCCGGAGTGGGGATTCGACAGGCGCAAGCAAGCGATTTCATTCACTTTTTTTAACGTCTGTGGAAACACCCAAAAAACACAATTGGCAGAGTCAGTTATGACTCACAACTGAGGTTTCGTAACAGGAGATATACACAGTTCTGATTGCAAAAGCGGTTCTGTGGGGGTGGCGCGGGGACTCGCTCGTTATACACTGATTTTCAATGATGATTCGAAACGAACTCCGTAAGCTTCAGACATGTTTACTGCGTAATTCTGACAGTGTCGGGCATCATCGATAAGTATTGTAACCCGGCATTTGCGTGTGCGTTTTTGTGCCTTTGCGTGCGAGACAAAACATTCATTTCCGGCTGAGAAGGTGCCGCATGAGCCTAGTGGAATTTGAAGTCGAGCGTCATACCAATCCGGTCGATATGATCGAGTTTGTTGCCGCGTCCAACGACTGGTCGTTTGAGCGCTCCGGCGAGGATGAGATTGCCATGACGGTCGAGGGCCGTTGGGCTGATTATCATGTGTCTTTCTCGTGGATGGAGCAATATGAGGCGCTGCATCTGGCCTGCGCGTTCGACATCAAGATTGCCGACCACCGCGTCAACGAAGTCATTCGTCTGCTCGCGCATGTTAACGGGCAAACGCTAATGGGACATTTCGACTTGTGGCGCCAGGAAGATGTCGTCATTTTCCGTCAATCACTGCTTTTGGCAGGCGGTGCAGAGCCGACGAACCAGCAGGTCGAGGTGCTTCTCTCCAGCGCGCTCGAAGCCTGCGAGCAATATTTCCAGGCGTTCCAGTTCGTTGTATGGTCGGGCATGGAAGCCAAGGCGGCGATGGAAGCTGCGCTTTTCGAAACCGTCGGGGAAGCGTGATCGCATGATATCGCTTGCATCCGGTCCGCTCGTTCTCATCGGCGCTGGCAACATGGGTGGCGCGCTTCTTTCTGGCTGGCTGAAGAAGGGCGTGACGGGTTCCTCGATTTTTGTCATCGATCCCGGCCCATCGGATGCAATGAAGAGCGTTATCGCCGAAGCCGGTGCGACGCATCTGACCGAAGCGCCTGAGGGTCTCAGCGCCGGGGTTCTGTTTCTCGCTATCAAACCGCAGTTGATGGATGTTGTTTTGCCATCCTTGCGGTCGCTTGTCGGCCCGCAAACCGTGGTCGTGTCGATCGCAGCCGGTACGACGCTTGCAGGCATTGAAGCCCATCTCGGCAAAAACGCGTCCATCCGCGCCATGCCGAATACGCCCGCCATGGTTGGCCGTGGCGTGACAGGGGCATATGCCAACACATCCGTCACCGAACCGCAGCGTGCTATTGTCGAGACATTGCTCAAAGTCAGCGGTCCTGTGGAGTGGGTCGAGACCGAAGGCGATATCGACGCGGTGACCGCGGTTTCTGGCAGTGGTCCGGCCTATGTTTTTTATCTCGTGGAGTGCATGGCAGAGGCAGGTCGCAAACTCGGCCTGCCGGCGGACCTCGCCATGCGTCTTGCACGGGAAACCGTCGCGGGGGCTGGCGAATTGCTTCACCAGTCCCCCGAAGAGGCTTCGCGCCTGCGCAAGAACGTGACATCGCCCGGTGGTACGACCGCTGCGGCCCTATCGGTTTTAATGGCAGATGACGGCATGCAACCCTTGTTTGACAAGGCGATTGCCGAGGCATGCAAGCGTGCTAAAGAGTTGGCACTATGAGCGGGGACATCAGCTACGCGGATTTCGAGAAGATCGATATCCGCGTCGGCACGATCATAGAAGCCGAGCCTTTTCCCGAAGCGCGCAAGCCTGCTTTCAAGCTCAAAATCGATTTCGGATCCGAGATCGGCGTCAAGAAATCATCTGCGCAGATTACCGTCCACTACACGCTGGACAACCTCGTCGGACGCCAGGTTCTGGGCGTCGTCAACTTTCCACCGCGACAGATCGGTCCCTTCCGTTCCGAAGTTCTGACACTCGGTTTTGCCGACAAGAACGGCGACATCGTTCTCGCCAGCGTCGAGCAGGCCGTTCCCAACGGCCAGAAGATGTGTTGAACCGCGTGCCGTTCTGACGGTTAGGCTGGAATTTTTACCATCACGCGCAAACCGCCCAACGGGCTATCGTCAAGCGTCACGTCGCCGCCATGGCTGCGCGCGATATCGCGGACGATGGAAAGTCCGAGCCCGGTGCCGGATGCGTTGAGGTTGCGGGCTTCGTCCAGTCGGTAAAATGGCTTGAACACGTCCTCCCGCGCCTCCGGGGGCACGCCCGGTCCATCATCATCGAAAATCAGCGTAATCGATTTGGGCGCCTTTCGAACCTCGATGTCCAGCGTGTTGGCGTAACGTGCCGCATTGGCTACCAGATTACCGATCAACCGGGAATAGGCACCAGGTCTGACGTGAAGTTCTTCAACCCCGCGCAAGTCGTAACGAAGGGTTTTTCCCTGCATCTGGAAGTCGGTGCTCATCTTGTCGAGCAGAGGCCTGAGCTCGAGTGTGCCGACACTTTCCTCCGTGTCATCGCGCGCAAAGGCAAGGTATGCCTCCAGCATGGACTGCATGTCGTCCACGTCTTTGTCGAGGCCTTCCAGATCGGGATTGTCGCTGGCCAGAGCGAGCTGAAGCTTAAAGCGGGTGAGGATCGTGCGAAGATCGTGGCTGACGCCGTTCAACATCGCGGTGCGCTGCTCCATCTGCCGCTCTATCCGCTCCCGCATCAGGATGAAGGCGAGGCCGGCACGGCGCACCTCATCTGCGCCTCTGGGTGAGTAGGCCGTGATTTTCTGACCTCGACCAAAGCTTTCAGCGGCTTTGGCCAGCGCCAGAATAGGCCTGATCTGCCCGCGCAGAAATAGAATGGATATTCCAAGCAGCACCAGTGACGCACCGCCCATCCAGACGAGGAAGATATGGGTGTTTGAAGCATATGCCTGGCTGCGACGTGTAAAGACGCGCAACGTCTTGTTGTCGAGCTGAATACGAATTTCGACGAGCGCCCCGTTCCCGAACGTATCCAGCCAGAATGGTCTGCCGATTTGCTCACGGATCTGATCGGCCAGGATGGTGTCGAGAATGGAGAAAAAAGGCTGAGGGCGGGGTTCGGGCAAGGCAGACTTGGGTTCGATATAAACGCTGAGATCCAGCCGTTCGCGTGCAATGCGGATAACACGCTGGTAATCGTCTTCCTCCGGGTCTGTCTGAATGAGTTCGATGATGGCAGCGATGTCTCGGGTCACAGCGGCAGACAGCCGTTCTGTCACAAGTTGCCAGTGACGCTCCATGAACACCGCAGCAACCACGACCTGAAGCAAGACCATGGGCAGGATGATGATGAGCAAGGAGCGGGTATAAAGGCCTGTGGGCAGCCAGTGACGAAGCCAGCGCGTGAAGAAGCGCCACGCACGGAAGGGTGCCGTGTTTCTCAAAGCAGTTATGAGCTTGAGGTTTGCCATTGTTCCGCCTGTGCGATTGTGGGAGGCGTCTGCTTAATCGACGCTGAGGCGGTAGCCAATACCGCGCACGGTCTGCAAGTAAACCGGGTTGGCAGGGTCTTCCTCTATCTTTCGACGAAGGCGGTTGATCTGCACGTCAATCGTGCGCTCCCCCACATCAGCGTCTGCATCCACCAGTTCGTGACGAGGAATGGTCTCGCCCGCACGCAAGGCAAACAGCATCATGATGTCCTGTTCGCGGTCCGTCAGGCGAATGATCTCAGCCCCGCGTCGCAACTCCTTGCGCGGTACGGAGAAATTGTAGGGTCCGAAGATGATCTGCTCCACCTTCGGGGCATCGGGAGATGCGTTGCGTCGAAGGATGTTGTTGATGCGAAGCACCAACTCACGGGGATCGAAAGGCTTGGCCAGATAATCATCCGCACCGGCCTCGAGGCCTGCGATACGGGAATCGGCTTCCGAGCGTGCGGTGAGCAGAATGACCGGCACGGACTTGTTTTCGTTGAGGGACCGGGTCAGCGACAGACCATTTTCGCCGGGCATCATGACATCGAGAATGAGAAGATCAAAACGGATGCCCTCCATTTTGCGGCGGGCTTCGGCTGCATCTGCAGCGGCTGTGATGCGATAGCCCTTTTCGCCGAGAAAGCGTTGGAGAAGGGCGCGGATGCGGGCGTCATCATCAACGATCAGAAGGTGAGGGGCGTCATCTTCGGCCAGTGGCTGCTTCGTCGTGCCATTTTGCATGATTACTCCTTTGCCTCCGTTGTCTGGTCGTTTGCAGCTTGCCTGTCCGTTAGGGGATCACGCATCCTTGCCAGGAATTCTCTCACGAATGCGCGTGCCTCCGGCTGCATTCCTTGCAGGGCACGATCAATACGCCGAGATTGCGGGTCGCTCAGAGCCAGCGCCAGTTCACGCCCCGTCAGTGTCGGGTAGAGCCTGCGCTGCCGACGATCTTCCGGGCCTGCCATCTGGCGAATATACCCGTCATCGATCAACTGCTTTAGGACACGGGCCAAGCTCTGCTTGGTGATCTGCAAGGTGTCCAGAAGGTCGGCGACGGTCATGCCCGGGTTGCGGCACACGAAATAGACGACGCGGTGATGGGCTCTGCCGTAGTCCAGTTTGGACAGGATGACATCCGGGTCGGACACGAAATCGCGATAGGCGAAAAAGAAAGCCTCGATCGTATCGAAGTCGATCTTGCTGTCATCGACATGCGGCAGAGCTGGGTTTTGTTTACCGGCAGTCTTTTTCATCGATTGGGCAGGCACTGTCGTTCCTTTTTACTGCAACCAAGCTTTCGCACCACGAGCGCTGAGACCCGTTCACCGGCCCTCACATCACACTTACGAGGCACTGGTAAGATCGAGACGGCGGACACTAGCCCAAAAACAATGTCGCAGGGAGGATGCTTGCAATCATTTTCTGTTGCGTTCGATAATATGCTGATGAAGCCATATCAACGCAATTGTGCATCCGAATTTTCATGAACGCAAAAAGAGCGCGGTGTGACCGCGCTCTTCCGGTTTGTGCTGGCGACGAAGATTATTCGTAAACGTAAACGATCCGGCGCGTGCTCGGCTCGACCAGAACGGCGCGATCGTTGACGCGAACATAACGATATTCGTAGTCCGGAATATTGGTCAGGCGCGCATCTGCCGGGACCATGCCACCAATGGCGACGTCACCGTCGATAGTGACGACTTCACCGGGGTGGGCGTCGATATAGGTCATGACCTGCTCTGGCGGATCAACTTCTCCGACGCGACCAAGGTTTGGATCACCTGGGTTTGGCTCAGCCTGAACGTCCGATGTTTTCTGATAGGTCACGACGGGGACGTTAACCTCCGAGCGACGCTCGCGCAGGATGACGGGTGCGCCCTCGTACATGACGTTCAGATAGTCGGCGTTGGCCCAACCGCGCACGCCGTTGACTTCGATCCGGCACCACTCGCTGCCGTCCATGCAGCCATCGAGCACAGCCTCACTGCCTCGTGTTGCAAGACCCACTTCAGGATAGTCTTCGCCTGGACCGGACCGTACGGAAACGTCTGATGCGGTGGTGGCGACCATGGCCGCATTCGCATATCCGGCCAGCAGCGCAAACGCACCACCGGCGATCATGACTTTAAACTTGTTGTTCATCTGTCTCACTCCTTTGAAGACTGGGGCATGAACGCACGAGTTACAGGTCTGTTCCCATTTCCGTGATTACTAAAGTTATGCTTTGGATGGCGCCATTCGCTCGTTTGCCAACGACCACAGACATGCGAGTTCGATTGTGCCGTGGCGTTTGTCCGTTTATAGAAAGCGCGTTGTTTTCGAAGAAAAGGATGAAATCATGGGTAAGTTACAGGCAGGCATTATTCCCGTAACGCCATTTCAGCAGAACTGCACGATCCTCTTCGACGAAGACACCAAGGAAGGCGTGATCGTCGATCCCGGCGGCGATGTGGATGTCATCATCCAGACGGTGACCGAAAACGGTGTGATGCTGAAAGAAATTTGGCTGACGCATGGTCATCTCGATCACGCCGGGGGTGCCAAGGACTTGAAGGAGAAGCTCTCGCTGCCGATCATAGGTCCGCACGAAGATGACAGACCGCTTCTCGAGCGTATCGAAGTCCAGGCGCAGACCTATGGAATTTCCGGCCTGCGGAACGTCCTTCCAGACAGGTGGCTGAATGATGGCGATGTCGTCTCATTCGGCGAGCACCATTTCGAGGTTCTGCATTGCCCCGGTCATGCGCCAGGCCATGTGATCTATTATAATCGCGAGCAGTCCTTCGCGCATGTGGGTGATGTCCTGTTCTCAGGGTCGATCGGCCGCACAGACCTTCCCGGTGGCAACCACGAGCAGCTTCTAGCCTCCATACGCGACAAGGTTCTGCCTCTGGGCGATGACGTTGGCTTTATCTGTGGCCATGGTCCAGGCGGGCGGATTGGCCAAGAGCGCAGGACCAACCCCTATTTGCAGGGAATTTACGCGGGTGAGAAAGGGGCTGGGCGGGAAGAGAAAACCAAGCCCGCATGAGCGGCTCTCAGGCTTAGCGCGTTTCCTTGTTAAATGGAAACGTGCTAGCTATCTGTAGGCTGCCGCATAAAAAAACCCGGCATTCCTGCCGGGCTTCAACGAGAAAAGAATGCCGTCAGGGTTAGCCGTCAATCTGCAGATTGACTGCCTTTGGTCCCTTGCCACGACGATCCGGTTCAGTGTCGAAGCTCACTTTCTGGTTTTCTGAGAGTGCGGACAGGCCGGAAGCCTGTACGGCAGAGATATGAACAAAAATATCGGCGCCACCATTGTCTGGCTTGATGAAGCCGAAGCCCTTGTCGGTATTGAAGAATTTAACGGTGCCAGTCTCGGCCATGCATCAGGTCCTTTTCGCTCCGCCCGTGTTCAGCTCCAGGCAGCATTACAGTTTTGCCCGTGAGGGCGTGCGACAGGCAGTTTTGTTGAGAAAATGGACCCTGCGTGGAAAGCTTTTTGACGTTCTGATCAACGTTATTTTTGTCCCCGCCGCTCGGAGTTTTATGTCCCCGAAGCAATTATTTTATAGGCCTTCCCATGCTCGCAACTTGCCCGAACCCCAACAGATTGCTGTGTTTATTTAAAATTGGCAAGCAAAAGTTTTCAGCGGCGAGGAAGCCTCACAGCGGCGGTTAAAACGGCTGACGACGGCGCTGGCAGAATTTTTCTCGTGCGTTCTATCTTGGGAAACGAAAATATTGCTGGTCGTCGGATTTGACGTTTATTTTCGCGTGAGGGCGGTGAATTTTATCTCAGGACGAATGGCGGAGACCGCTCAAGTTTCAGCGACAACACGGTTGTCCCGCCGCTTGAAAACTTCAGGCACCAGTTCGACCAGAAGTATAGCAACAAAAATGATGGCGCAGCCGATATATCCGATCGCCGGGATTGTTTCATTCAGAAAAATCGTAGCAAACAACGCGCCGAACAAGGCTTCCGACGACAGAAAAATGGCCGCCTGCGGTGCAGTCGTGTAGCGCTGCCCGATAACCTGAAGCACGAAGGCAAGGCCTGACGAGACAAGCCCGACATAGAGGATTTCTCGGATCGATGCCTCGACGGCCGCGTAGTTGATGGGTTCGATAAAGATCCCGATCACCATGCTAAGGATGGCGCAGACGGCAAACTGTGTGCATGAGAGGGCAAGCGGACGATTGCTCTGCATGACGAAGCGTCCGGCTAGCGTAATCTGGATGGCCCAGAAAACCGCGCAGATGATGCTCAGCGTGTCGCCTGTGGTCAGCCGGGTCATGCCGCCCCCCGAGAGCAGGAAGATTCCGCACAACATCATCAGCGCGCCCGGCCAAACGATCCAATGGGGATTGCGACGGTAGACGACCACGGCGATGACCGGGACGAAGATGACGTAGAGCGCGGTCAAAAAGCTGGAATTGGTGACGGTCGTGGTCAGCAAGCCGATCTGCTGGGTAATGGCGCCCAAAAATAGGGCGACGCCGACAAGCATGAATGTCTTTGTTTCAGCAAAGCTGGGCCGCGATTCCATCCGGCGGCTCTCCATCATCGCAAAGGGAAGAACGGCGAGAGCCGCGATGGCGAAGCGAAGTCCAACGAACCAGAAAGGCCCGATGCTGGCCATGGCGGTCGATTGCGCAACGAAGCCGCCACCCCAGATCGCTGCGGCGAGCAAGAGGACGAGGTTGGCTTGAATGCGTGTCATGGAACCACCAAAAGCAAAGATCACGCGGCTGCGTGTCTTCTTAAAACATCGATGTGCAGATTTTGGGTGGCTGTATCAGCTAAACGCGACAAGAACAAGAACGCGGGAATGCAGCGCCGTTTCAGTGGCGTCTGTGGCGCCCGGATGTTTCGCGGATGCTGTTTAGGGTCAGAACGATACCGCCAACGGCCATGGTGACGAAACCTGCCACCATCAGTCCGATCACGAAGATGCGGTCGGATGCCTTTGAAATCGGGGCGGATGCTATGGCCGACGTCTGGATATAGTCGATGTCTGCGGCATGCGCCGTGGTTGCCAATCCTGCGGCCATGGTGACAATGACCATGAGCGCCGCCAGTGCCATCCACAACGAAAAAAGGGTGCGCTGCGTTCTCAGCCGGGCCGCCAAATTCCGATCATTGAGAAACATTGTCCCGGTCCTTTGAGAGTGTGGCATGCCGAAATTGAAAGAGAGTGGCACAGTGCTGCGCGACATGCTTAAAAGACCTTTGGAAATGGACGCCAAGTGGACCGAAATCAGACAGTTCGGCGCATTTATTGAGGCGATATCAAGGCATCGGTTAACAGCGTGTTAACGTCCTCAAATTCCACGTTTTCCAAAGGTGCGGCCGGGTTTTGGTCCTGGTGGTTTGTATCCCGTACCGGTCAGGGGAACGCTGTGTGGCTGTGGGCGCGACGGCCCGAAAACCTCTGGAAAACGCTGATTGAAACTCGTTGGTGCAAGCTCGGGTCTTGCCAGAGCATAGCCTTGCATCAAAGCGACACCCAGATCGATGCAAAGCTCTATTTCCTGTTGGTCCTCCAAGGCTTCGAAGATCGGTTCGATATTGTCCATGGCGAATTGTTTGACGATGTGCCGCAGAAGGGCCGCGCCCGCGGAATTGCGCATGAACTGCCGTGCCCATGCAGCTTCGAACTTGACATAATCGGGCTTCATCAGCTTCACCCGCGCAATGTCGGAATCGCCTGCGCCGAAATCGGCTATCGCAACACGAAAGCCCATGGCACGCATATGGTCGGCAAAGTCCGAGACGAGCGTGGTATCGGCATTCTTCTCGGCAATCTCGCAGACAATACGGTCCGGGGTCATGCCCGCTTCATGCGCGGACAGGCGCATCCGCTCGACTTCCTGGCGCATCTTGCCCGGTGTGCGAAACAGGCCAGGATGGAAGTTGACGAAAATCCGTGCGCGTGAGCGCTCCAGCGCACCGGTGTTGAGAATATGGATGGTGCGCAGAATGCTGTCGATTGCCTCGATGTCGTCACCATGAACCTGGCGAAACAACTGTGCAGGCGGGATGAGTTCAGCGCCTTGATAGGGCCGCACCAGACCTTCGAAGGAATCGATGTCGAGCCGGCCACTGGAAAGGCGGCGGAAGATGGGCTGGAGCGCGGATTTCAGGGTGAATCCGCCATAGGTCGTGGACCAGGAGCCATCGGCTTCGTGCATAAGATTTGAAAAAATGCTTTTTTGGGCCACGGCGTTTACCCGGGAAAACACGTCTACGGCGCACCATAGCATACAAAGCGTTACGGGCTAGTTAAGCGATATTTAAAGTACGCTGATGGTAATGTTTTCATGGCATGTGCCCTTGAAACCCGGTACGTCTTTCGACATACCACTTCGCGCAGAAGGCGACAGTCGCAAGCTTCTGCCAATGTCAATTTCAACAGGACCGATCAAAATGGCCTTCCTTGCCGACATTCTCTCCCGCGTAAAGCCCTCCGCCACCATCGCCGTTTCCCAGAAAGCCCGCGAGTTGCAGGCGCAGGGTCGCGATGTGATCGGCCTTGGCGCAGGCGAGCCGGATTTCGATACGCCCGACAACATCAAGGAAGCCGCCATCGCCGCGATCAACGCTGGCAAAACGAAATACACGCCTGTTTCGGGCATTCCCGAGTTGCGCAAGGCGATTGCCGAAAAGTTCAAGCGCGAAAACGGTCTGGATTACAAGCCCGAGCAGACGATTGTCGGCACGGGTGGAAAGCAGATTCTTTTCAATGCTTTCATGGCGACGCTTAACCCTGGCGACGAAGTTGTTATTCCGACACCTTACTGGGTCAGCTATCCGGAAATGGTGTCGATCTGCGGCGGCACGCCGGTTTTCGTTCACACCACTCTGGAAGGCAATTTCAAGCTGACGGCGGAAGAGTTGGAGAAGGCTATCACGCCGAAGACCAAGTGGTTCCTGTTCAACTCCCCGTCCAACCCTTCCGGTGCTGCCTACAGCCACGACGAGTTGAAGGCGCTAACGGACGTGCTGCTCAATCACCCGCATGTCTGGGTTCTGACCGATGACATGTATGAGCACCTGACCTATGGCGACTTCAAGTTCGTCACGCCGGTGGAAGTTGAGCCGTCGCTCTATGACCGCACGCTGACGATGAACGGAGTGTCCAAAGCTTATGCGATGACTGGCTGGCGTATTGGTTACGCCGCTGGCCCGCTGGCGCTCATCAAGGCCATGGACATGATCCAGGGCCAGCAGACATCCGGTGCAACATCCATTGCGCAATGGGCAGCCGTCGAGGCGCTGAACGGTACGCAGGACTTCATCCCGGCCAACAAGAAAATCTTCGAAGGCCGCCGTGATCTGGTTGTTTCGATGCTGAACCAGGCCAAGGGCATCACATGCCCGATGCCGGAAGGCGCATTCTACGTCTACCCTTCCTGCGCTGGCCTGATTGGCAAGACCGCGCCTTCGGGCAAGGTCATCGAGACGGATGAGGACTTCGTGACCGAGCTTCTGGAAACGGAAGGCGTGGCAGTGGTTCATGGCACGGCCTTCGGCCTCGGCCCGAACTTCCGCATATCCTATGCGACATCTGAAAAGCTGCTTGAAGAAGCGTGCAACCGCATCCAGCGCTTCTGCGCAAACTGCCGTTAAGCATTGATCGAATGAGCAGAAAGCCCGGCAGCGATGTCGGGCTTTTTTGTTTCATAGCCCGAGAAACAGCAGCATCAGAAATGCGGCAAACAGGATGAAATGGGTCATGCCTTCAATGGCATTCGTCTCACCGTCATTAAGATTGATGGCGGCCGCAAACAGGGTAATGAAGACCATGACCGTTTGTACTGGCGTCATCGCCATGACGAAGGGCTGACCCGTATAGAGTGCGATGCCTTCCATGACAGGGACTGTCAGAATGACGGTTGAAAGCGATGCACCCATGGCGATGTTGACGACCGACTGCATGCGGTTGCGCAGGGCAGAGCGCATTGCGGTCATGATTTCGGGAGCCGCCGAAATCGTGGCGACAACGACAGCCATCAAAGCAGGCGGCGCTCCACTGCCTTCCAGTCCGTGGCTGAGGAAGGCGGACATGAATTCCGCGAGAACGCCGATCAGCACCACGCCGATGAGGATGATGGCAATGGAGTAGGAGGCCGGTCCCTCTTCATCCTGTTCCGCTTGGGCCTTCTGCACGTCCTTCGCCGATTTCTTGCGTTCGCTGCGTGGATAGCTGTAGCTGAAGAAATAGCTGTGCGGACCCACCTGCATCTTGAGGAACATGCCATAAAGCGCAATCATCGCACCGATGGTGAAAATGGAATAATAATGCCATTTCGCCTCTGGTATGAATTCCGGCACGATCATCGAAATGCCCATGGCGGTCAGGATCATGACGACATAGGTGCGAGCGGAATCATCATTGTAAGGCTGTTCTCCGTGGCGAAGCCCGCCAAGCAAGGCGGCAATCCCCAGAATACCGTTTATATCGATCATGACGGCTGAATAAATGGTATCGCGCACCAAGGTGGGTGACGAGGATTCGCTCATGATAATGGCGAGGATCAAAACCTCGACGGCCACGGCCGACAGTGTCAGGATCATCGTCCCATAGGGGTCCCCAACTTTGGCGGCAAGGATTTCCGCATGGTGTGCTACCCGCATGGACACGAGGATGATGACCGCGATGAGGGCGGCCGCAATCAGGAAGGACAGTGCTTTGCTGCCATCCAGAAAAACATGTTCGGCAAAATAGGCGGCAACTGCGCAGGGGACTGCCGCAAGCAGCATGCGCTCTCGTTTCAGCGTTTTGGCGACTGACATGGTTGCCCTTCCGTATGACTATCTGATTGGTGGGCGATGCGCCGTAATAGGCAGGGTTTGCACATTTGGCATTTTGGTAGGATAGTGGTTGAAGGACATGGCAACAAAGCCGTACTCTGGTCCTTCAATGCACGGTTGCGGCAAAGGTTGCCACTGGCCTTCAATCTATCTGGAGGAGGTGTACATGACCAAAGTTATATATGAAGTTGTCGAGCACGACGGCGGCTGGGCTTACCGGATGAACGGGGCCTATTCCGAAGCATTTCACACGCATGCGGATGCCGTGGAAGCCGCCCGCATCGCGGCTGCAGAGCAGCAGGTTGGCGGCGAGGACGAGGAAATCTACTATCAGGATGAGCGCGGACGCTGGCATGTCGAACACAGCCAGGGCGGTGACAGGCCGGAAGCCGAAGTGGTTGATACCTTGCCCTGACGGACAGCGGCAAACAAAAGAAGCGCCGCGCCCTCAGATGAAGGACGCAGCGCTGGTTGTCAGTTCAGCCGAGGGCAGGGTAGTCGGTGTAACCTTCGGCGCCACCACCATAGAATGTCTGCTGGTTCGGCTCGTTCAGTGGAGCGTCGTCTTTCAGGCGCTTGACGAGGTCCGGATTGGCGATGAAGGCCTTTCCGAACGCGATGGCGTCTGCCTTCCCGCTTTCAGTCGCAGCGATAGCGCTTTCGCGGTCGTAACCATTGTTGGCAATCCAGAGACCCTTGCCACCTGCATGGGTGTAGGCGGCCTTCAGCGCGGCATAGTCGAACGGCTTGTCGCCCTGTTTGAAGTCACGCGGACCACCGGTCGCACCTTCGATCACGTGGATGAAGGCGAGACCACGGCTTCCCAGTTCCTTGACCACATATTCGAACAGCGGCTGCGGGTTGTCTTCGGAAATGTCGTTGGCAGGCGTGACCGGCGACAGACGAATGCCGGTGCGGCCAGCGCCGATTTCCTTGGCAACCGTGTCGACCACTTCGAGCAGGAAGCGTGCACGGTTCTCGATTGAGCCGCCATACTGGTCTGTGCGCTGATTGGTGCCTGACTTCAGGAACTGGTCGATGAGATAACCATTGGCCGCATGGATTTCGACGCCATCGAAGCCAGCATCGAGCGCTGCGCGTGCGCCGGTGCGAAAATCATCGAGAATGAGCGGAATCTCATTCAGGCCGATTTCCCTTGGTTCGGACGTATCTGCAAAACCGCCGGTACCGTCATCATTGATAATGTAGGTCTTCGATTTGGCTTTTATCGGAGACGGAGCAACCGGCTGGCCACCATGGGGCTGAAGCGATGTGTGGGAAATGCGGCCCACATGCCAGATTTGAGCAACGATTTTGCCGCCAGCCTTGTGTACCACGTCGGTGACCTGTTTCCAGCCCTCGACTGCTTCCTGCTTGTAGAGACCGGGCACGTCTGCGTAACCCTGCCCCTGCTGCGAAACCGGCGTTCCCTCTGTTACGATCAAGCCGGCACCTGCGCGCTGTTCGTAATAGGTCGCGTTCAGATTGTTGGGAATGGCACCTGGTGAACGGTTACGCGTCAGTGGGGCCATTACGACACGGTTTGCAAGTGCGATATCGCCTGCCTGTGCAGGCTCGAACAGTTTTGTCATGGGATCGTGCTTTCTCTTCTGGTTGGTAGAGAGTGCCTGAACGGCACCTAAAGCTTCTGGTTCAGATAGGTCAGAAACGTCTCGATGTTTTCCTCATCGCGCTCATAGAGGTTCCATTGCCCTACCTTGCGCGACCGTATCAATCCTGCTGCCTGCAAGGCTGCGAGGTGGGAGGATACCGTCGATTGGGACAGGCCACTGATCTCAAACTGGTGAGCGCACACCCCCATTGTGAAAGGATGTGCCTGGTTGAAATGCCGTTCTGGCTCTTTCAACCATTCAAGGAACTTCAGCCGCATGGGATGTGCAATGGCTTTCAACGCGTCTTCGTGGTTCATCTCGTTTCCGTGTATCTATCCGTACCGATATTTATATCGACAAAACTCGATATCAAGGGTCGTGCTTCTTTTAATTTTGCTGGGCAAAAAAAAGGCCGCTGGATTTCTCCGCGGCCTGACAGTTTGAAGGTTAAAACCTCCAGAGGGGAACAGCTGCCCGACACCAAAAGCATCTGCAACAGCTGACTTCAATATGGAAAGCAAAGGTGCCGACAACAAGGGCTATTCATGTCGTAAATGGCTTGTTTGGCAGAAAATTGTTGCGGGTAAAAAAAGAGGGCCACCGGATTGCTCCAGGGCCCTTATAAGTGTGAAGGTTAAATAACCTCCAGAGGGGAACAGCTGACGCGGCGGAACTGGGAGGAAAAGCCGCCGTGTGCATCAGCTGTGTGCGATATGTTGCTTTTTTGGGCAGCATTCAACTCTTTTTTGTGCACGACAGCCCTGCGTCCCGCGCATCACTCTCATTCGCTGTCATATTTATTTCGCAAATCGATGACGTGAACCTGCTGCTTTCTGCAAAAGGCGGTTCTAATAATGTCATGATTTCAAACGGTTTTAAGCTTATTTCTGATTCTCGCAGAAATCAGAAATTCCAGTTGCGGGCTTTTGCGACGACGAAATCCCGGAAAACTTTCAGTTTCGCGGCGTTCTTGAGTTCGTCCGGGTAGCAGAAATAGGTGTCGAACGATGGAATATCTGCGGGTAGAGAAAGCTGGATGAGGCCAGGATCACGTCCGACGATATAGTCCGGTAGGCAGGCAATACCAATTCCCAGCAGGCAGGCCCGTTTGATCGATGTCTGGCTGTTTATTTGCAAATGCGCAATGCGTGTGTTGTCGGAAGAGCGACCGGCATTTTCCAGCCAGTTGACGTCCAGAAGGTAGTTGGGCGCCGGTTCGCCGAAGGAAATGATCTTGTGGGTATCGAGGTCCTCGATCGACTGCGGCTCTCCATAGCGGTTGATATAGGAGGGGGCAGCGTAGACATGCATATGCACGGTAAACAGCTTGCGCTGAATGAGATCCGATTGCTGCGGTTGGCGCAGACGAATGGCACAGTCGGCGTGGCGCATGTTTACATCCAGTTCCTCATTGTCGAGGATGAGCTGGATCGACATCTCTGGGTAAAGCTGAAGAAACTCCTGCACCTTGTCCGTCAGCCATCCTTGGCCAAGGCCAACGGTGGTGGTGACACGCAGCTTGCCACTGGGCTTTTCCGTCGTCTCCGTCAACTGCATCTTGACGGTTTCTAGCTTCAGCAGAACATCATGCGCGGTTCTATAGAGCAATTCGCCTTGTTCGGTCAGGATAAGCCCGCGTGCGTGACGGTGAAACAGCTTGACGCCGACATCCTGCTCCAGCGCACTCACTTGCCGGCTGATGGCCGACTGGGACAGATGCAGCTTGTCTGCGGCGTGTGTAAACGAGCCTGCTTCGGCTGCCGCATGAAATATGCGCAGTTTGTCCCAGTCCAATGGCATAGGCATGCGGGTCGTACCCTTCCTATTCAGCGGCAACCGCAAGCGGAGCTTGCGCTGCGAGAAATCTTTCCGCCTCAAGAGCGGCCATGCAGCCCATGCCAGCGGCCGTAATCGCCTGCCGGTAGGTATCATCGGTCACGTCACCAGCTGCAAATATGCCATCGACGTTGGTGGCTGTAGAATCCGGTGCCGTCCACATATAGCCGTTCGGCTTCAGTTTCAGCTTGTCCTTGAAGAGTTCGACCGCAGGCGCATGACCGATGGCCACGAAGACGCCGTGAACCGGCATTTCGGTCATCTCTCCGGTTTTCGTGTTGCGAATACGAGCGCCCGTAACCGATGGTGGCATTGGCGGCTTGGCAGGTGTGCCAATAATTTCGGCGATTTCACTGTTCCAGATGATGTTGACGTTTTCCTTCGCGAAAATGCGCTCCTGTAGGATTTTCTCGGATCGGAAGCTGTCGCGACGGTGAACGACCGTCACTGTCTTGGCGATGTTGGAGAGATAGAGTGCCTCTTCCACGGCCGAGTTGCCACCGCCGACCACGATCACGTCCCTGTTGCGATAGAAGAAACCGTCGCAGGTGGCGCAAGCGGAAACGCCGAATCCCTGAAATTGCTGTTCGCTTTCGATGCCGAGCCACTTGGCCTTGGCACCGGTGGAAATGATCAGTGTGTCGGCTGTCCAAACGGCGCCGGAATCGGTTTTCACCGTAAACGGACGACGGGTCGTCTCGACCTCGGTGACGAGGTCATTGACGATCTCGGCACCCACATGCGTTGCCTGCTTCAACATCTGGTCCATCAGAAACGGACCCTGGATCGGATCCGCATAACCTGGATAATTTTCCACGTCGGTGGTGATCATCAACTGGCCACCCTGTTCCATACCGGCAATCAGGACCGGATTCAGCATGGCGCGTGCGGCATAAATCGCGGCCGTATAACCTGCAGGACCGGAGCCGATGATGAGGACCTTTGCGTGACGGGCGGACATGAAACGTTCCTTTCAAAACAGGGAAGTGGGAGTTGGGAGCCGATGTGATAGCTCAACCACGGCCCACCCCTTCAATGGGTGGTATTTAAGAGGGTCCAGTGCAGATATTCAAGGGCAGCCGTGCGTTACCAACAGGGCATAGGGCCTCGAACACGCAATTTTGTGTCGCGGTGTTGAAGGATTATTGCGAATCCCGTCGCGAAGAGTAGAAGGAAGCAGTCCAGATGACTTAAGGAAGAGCATAGTGGCAAGCGTTGAACTTGATGCCATCGATCTAAAAATACTGCGTGAATTACAGCTCGATGGACGCATGACGAATGTCGACCTTGCAGACCGCGTCGGGATTTCCGCTCCTCCTTGTCTGCGACGGGTCCGCAAGCTGGAGGAGGCTGGTATCATCGAAGGCTACCACGCCATGCTGAATGCGCCCAAGCTCGGCTTCGATCTCGTGGCCTTCTGCATGGTGGGCCTGAAGCGGCAATCTGAAACCAACCTCAAGGGCTTTGCTGCCGTGACCGAGCATTGGCCACTGGTTCGTCAAGCCTGGATGGTCTCCGGTGACAGCGATTTCCTGCTCCACTGCGTGGCCGAAAACCTCACCCAGTTCCAGGACTTTGTCATCGAAGTGCTGACTGCCGATGAGCATGTGGATACGGTGCGTACGATGCTCACCATTCGCCAGGTGAAGCGTGTCGGCCTCGTTCAAGTGTAGGCGCTTTAACCTACTTCCAGTCTATCGGCGTTATGAAACCGAGATCGACGAGTTGTTTGGAGCCGGTGAATTTGATCGAGACGCTTTCATCATAAAGGTCAATGGCACCCTTCTGCTCGATTTCCTCCAGCAGCTTCACATAGTGCGCCGAGCCGCCGAAGTGCTGTTTTTCGCGAACGGCTTCCGCAATCTTGTCTTTATAATCGACGAAAAACTTGAAGTGTAACAGCACACCCCAGGTTTTCGGAAAGTTTCGGCCATATGGGAGAGGCCTGTGAGGACTGCTACCGAAATAGCAGCTCTCGTCCCAATAAATGACGGGGTATTTCATCAATTCGTTTTCTTCGCCGAACCTGCGTTTTCGCGGGCCGCCCTTGATGCTGACGCCACGCTTCCCGATTGTCAGATCGTAGCCCTCCACATCCAAAAGGTTCGAAATCTGCCAAGGGCGGGCGTCAGGGTTGTCATCGCCAACCGTAAGATCGCTGTACATATCCAGCATTGGCGCAGCCAGACGTTTGTCGCCCGCAGCTTCCAATGCTTTTATCAAATCGGAAATCGAGCGGGTCTCGCTGTCTGCGAAGATCAGAAACTCATCGGAATCGACGTTTACATACCATTTGTCTTTGCCGTAAATGTCGAATAGTTGCTCACGCCATTGTCGCCCGCGCCTCGCTTGAGAGTAGCGGATTGGCGATGTCCAGAGGTCGACATCGGGTTGGTCCAGCAGGAATTCCCGCGTGCCATCGGTGGACGCGTCATCCACAACGATGAAGCGAGATACGCCGAGCGACCTGTAATGATCGAGGAACTTAGAAATCAATTGCATGTCGTTGTGGCATATGACGACGACATCACAGCCACTGTCACTCAGACGGGTGCTTTGCTTTGCCAAATCCATCGGCACCTTTTGACGAGATCTTTTTTCTCTCGCAGCAATTCGCCAGGTTTCGTATGTCGTTTTCAACGTGTCGATAAAGCTTCGCGACGGAATTTCCGTAAGTTTTGGAAGGTATGGCATTCGATGATCTCGGAAGGAAAAAGCGAACAGCGCATTTTGCTAGCCGCTGTTTCGCCTGTAAACCAAATGTTGTGTCCGGTCGAATTCTTGATGACGTTGTGTTAAATCGCGCTGTCCAGCATTTTTGCAAAAGAGATTCGGCCGATGAGGCTCGAAGGTTCCGCTTGAGAGTGTTCTTCACCGAATTTAGGTCACTTTTTAGCAGCGCGTAGCACAAAAGCAGAATTTTACGTAACAAAACCTTTGCTTGGTCGCCTAGTGCGGGTAATTGATGTCGCAGATTTACGGGACAATTGGGCCTCCCGGCATGATACTCACGTTCTAGGTGTCTTAGTGAAGAAAATCTTACGCTCTGCCAAGAGGCGTTTCCTCGAATTGGTCAATGCAAAATCCATAACCGTTGAAGGCCTGGAGATTGTCATTGAAAAAGGTGTGATACCCGAAAATGTCCGACAGGAACTGCTTCGGGACAAATACGAAGACACCGAGCGAAACCTTCTGCTGACTTTTTTGAAGCCGGGGATGCGCGTGCTGGAGATTGGTACTGGCATCGGCTTTATCAGCTTGCTGGCTGCACGGATCGTGGGTGAAGAGAACGTATTCTGCTACGAGGCGAATGCATCTTTGGAAGCCATCATTCGAAAGAACCATGCGCTCAATGCATTGACGCCAACACTGACAATGCGGGCTGTCACGACGGATGGCCAGGACGTGGTCTTCTATCAAAGTGATAACGTGATTTCCTCGAGTGTCTACGACAGGCAGCGCAACGACCGCAAAACGGTGGTTAAAAGTGTCGCGTTTCATGCTGTTCTTGACGAAATCGATCCGGACGTTCTCGTCATGGATGTCGAGGGCGCAGAGATCGATTTGCTCGCTCTGCCGTCTCTTAAAAATATTCGCCATATCATCGTAGAGCTTCATCCTCACATCGTTGGACAGGAGCAGATCGACGCTTTATTGCTTCATCTGAAACAAGATTGTGATTATTCCGTCGTCGCACGGGACAGAAAAACGGTTTATCTTCAATCCATTGTTGCCCGCGATGCATGAAAAACTCGATCTCTCCGCCTTCATCATCTGCCTGAATGAAGAGGCTTATCTCGGCAACTGCATCGAGAGCCTTGAGCAATGCGCGGAAATTGTGATTGTAGATTCTGGGTCCACGGATGGTACTCAGGCACTTGTACAATCGTACATCGACAAAGGCTGGCCGATCCGGTTCATATTCGAGCCTTGGCGGGGGTACGCCGGGCAAAAGCAATTTGCCTTGAATCAGTGCACGCAGCCCTGGTGCTTCAACATCGATGCGGACGAACGGCTGGATGTCACCTTGCGAACCGCATTGCCGGAACTCTTATCTGCGCCTGATACGATTGTGGGCTGGCGCGTTGCCCGAAGGCCTTATCTTATCGGCTACGGCTACACACCCGAATATGTGCGCGAACGAAAAAACCTGCGGCTGATACGAAGAGGCAGAGGTTCCTACGATCTTACTCAGAGGGTGCATGAGGGTATTGTACCAGATGGTGACGTGAAGGAAGCCGAAAAGGGAAGTTTGCTGCACTACCGCCCTCTCATCCTCGATGAGCAGGTTCTGAAAGAAAATAAATATTCGACGTTAAAGGCCGACCAGAAGCTGGATGAAGGGCGTGACGCGCATCTTCTAGATTTGATATTCTCGCCTTTGTTCTATTTCCTGCGCCTATATTTCCACAATGGTCTTTGGCGCTGCGGAGTTCCTGGCTTCATTGAAGCGACAACGGGCGCTATCTATGCGTTTTTGACGCAGGCAAAGATTTATCAGCGTCATGCGCTGAAGCGACGGCCCAATGTCGATGACATGGAGCGCAGGAGGAATACAAAATGAAAGTCCTGCACATTCATTTCGGAAAAGACGGAGGTGCAGAACGCTTTTTTGTGAATCTCGTCGATGCCTTAGGCGAAAAGGGAGTGGAACAGCGTGTTTTGATCCGCCCCGACCGGAGTTGGAAGACGGCAATCGAAAAGACTGCCATTGTTTACGAAGGTGTCTTCAGACGCATTTCGCTTTCGCGGTTTCTTCTGTCATGGCGTCTCAAGCGCATCCTCAAAGAGTTCAAGCCCGATGTGATCATGACGTGGCAATTGCGGGCCAGCCGCTTCATGCCGAACGTCAAAACAGCCCTTCGGATCTCCCGGCTTGGGGATTACCCTGAGCATCTGGATTACTACCGGAACTCCGAAGTTCTTGTTTGCATCACGCCTGATATGGCCGATCGCGTGAAACGCATGGGCTGGACACGCCGTATCGAGGTTGTTCCCAATTTCAGCAATGCGACACCCGTTCCGCCGATCGCCCGGAGTGCGCTTGATACGCCACAGAACGCTTTCGTCGTCGTTGCCATGGGACGTTTCGTCAAGCGCAAGGGCTTCGCGCATCTCATCCGCGCGATCAAAGAAATAGACGGTGCCTATCTCTGGCTTTTGGGAGACGGGCCAGAGCGCGAGGAACTGGTCAAACTGGTTGACGAGCTTGGTTTGCATGAGCGTATCAAGTTGCCGGGTTGGAAGACCGACGCCTACGCCTATCTCAATGCGGCAGATGTTTTCGCGATTACATCTTTGCACGAGCCGCTCGGGAACGTCTGTTTTGAAGGATGGGGGGCGGGCAAGCCGACGGTGGCGTTTCGTGCCGAAGGTCCGTCTTTCGTCATGACGGACCAAGTCGATGCCTTGATGGTGGATTGTGGCGATGAAGAGGGTCTGCGCGTTGCCATCACTCGGCTCCGGGATGACCCGGACCTTCGTGACACGCTTATCGAGGGTGGATATGCAACAACACGCAGCCGCTTCTCCAAGCAGGCGATTACCGCCTCCTACATGCAACTGTTTGAAAAGGCGGCAAACAAGTGAAAGTCTGCCATTTTCATTTCGGTAAAGATGGTGGAGCGGAACGCTTCTTCGTCCATCTCGTCAATGCGTTGGCAAAACGCGGAGTTGAGCAGAGCTGCGTCATTCGCAAAAATCGGGTCTGGCGCAAAGATATCGAGACGGTGGCGCGTATTACGCAAAGTAATTTCCGTAATCTCTCATTGGATCGGATCCTCCTTCCCATCAAAGTTCGTGCCATGGCGCAGACGTCCAAACCGGATGCGCTCATGGCGTGGGCACCGCGGGCCAGCGAATTGATGCCCAACTATAAAGGATGCATCAAGCTTTCTCGCCTCGGCGACTACCCACCCAAGCTGGATTACTTCAAAAATTCGGACATCCTTGTCTGCAATACGCCCGGCATTGGCGACCATGTTCGGGCATTAGGGTGGACACGCGGCGTGGAAATCATCTCCAATTTCACCGACACGCAGGTCATCGCGCCGGTGTCGCGCGCCGCTCTCGATACGCCTGACGGAGCACCAGTGGTGATGAGCATGGGGCGCTTCGTGAAACGCAAGGGATTTCACACGCTGATCGATGCGGTCGCTGCCTTGCCGGGTGTGTATCTTTGGCTGGCCGGCGATGGCGAGGAGCGGGAACGTCTGGAAGCACAGATCGATGCGCGCGGTATGCGTCAGCGCGTTCGCTTTCTTGGCTGGCAAGATGACACGCGCCCCTATGTGTCAGCCGCCGACGTCTTCGTCATGCCCTCCAGCCACGAGCCGCTGGGTAACGTTATTCTAGAGGCTTGGGCGCAGAAAAAGCCGGTTGTGTCCTCCAAATCCGAGGGGCCACTTTGGTTCATGCAAGATGGTCGAAACGGCCTGCTAGCGGAAATCGATGACGAAACGAGTTTTGCGTCAGCCATCAGCAATCTTTTGAATGACAAGGTGCTGTCGCAGCAGGTTGTCGACGGCGGCTACGAAACGTTGATGAACCAGTTTTCAGAGGAGGCTGTGGCTTCGTCTTATATCGAGCTCTTCAAGCGGAAGCCCTGACCGTATCATAAAGATGTCCGATCCGTTCGGCTTCACCGTCGATCGTGAAGTGTTCGCTCACATGTTGACGCGCAGCGATGGACGCTTTCGTCAATTTGGTGTCGTTATTCAACCAGCGCGATGCAGTTGTGATCATCACGTCCAGCTGGTCTCTCGCGATGACCTCGCCTGTTTCAGGCGTAATGAGTTCTGGAAAGGCACCCACATCGGTTGCAATGACCGGCACGCCTGTCGCCATGGCTTCCAGCGGTGTCAGGCCAAAACCCTCCCAACGTTGGGGCGCGATAAAGAGGTCGAGGGCGCGATACCATTCATTGATATCGGTGTGTTCTCCAACGAACAAAATCCGGTCTGAGAGGCCTGCGGCGCGGATTTTCTCTTTCAGACCGTTTTCAAACTCCACATGTGGTCCGGTTGCGCGCCCGGCGATGATCGCTGACCAAGCCGGCGTTTGCGGCAGGATTTGAATCATCGCATCAACGAAAAGATCAGTCCCCTTTTGGTGACGCACCCTGCCGAAGCAGCCGATATATTTTGGGGTGCTATCGAGGCCAAGAGCTTGTTTTGCCACTGCTTTGTCGACCGGCGGCGAGAAGCGTTCGGTGTCGATACCATGCGTCACCACGGTGCAGGGAACGTCGAGATACGAAGCTGTCTTGTTGCTCGTCGCGATCACCGCATCCATGCGTGACACCAGGAATTTCGTCCAGCCGCTGTGCTTGCGTTGAGATGCAGACGTGAAAACCAGCTTCACCTTCATGCGCAAGATATCGCGCATGATAATGCCTGGGAGCATCTCGATATTTCGCCGCGCGTGCCAGATGCGTGGCCTTTGATCCGGACCCCTTTGCCAAAGCTGCCATAAATCGCGAAAGCGAATATGTGGCAGGCTGTTCGGCAGGCCTGGGCCGATGGCTACCACTTTTTGCCCTTTCCTGTTTTGCACAGGCACAAGCTGGATAATGGTGGATGTTACGCCGGAGAGCCTGCGCTTAAAATTCGGAGCAAGCACCCGGGCGTCAGCCAAGTCGACATGGGGCAAAATCGGGATCTCGTTGAGAAAGAGCTTTGATCAGCCCCAGTTGATGGAGAGGATTTCGTAGCCGCGCGAACCGCCGGGTGCATTCACCTCGATGCTGTCGCCAACTTCCTTGCCGATCAGCGCACGGGCGATCGGGGAGGAAATGGAAATGCGGCCCTGTTTGACGTCTGCTTCTTGATCGCCGACGATCTGATAGGTCTTCTGTTCGTTGGAATCTTCATCCACAAGCTTAATGGTCGCACCAAACTTCACGGTCGTGCCGGACATTTTCGACAGGTCGATAACCTCGGCGCGTGCCGTCAGGTCTTCAAGTTCCGCAACACGGCCTTCATTGTGGCTCTGTGCTTCCTTGGCAGCGTGATATTCTGCGTTTTCGGACAGGTCGCCATGGGCACGTGCCTCAGCAATAGCCTCGATAATACGGGGACGCTCTTCCTGCTGACGAAAGCGCAATTCTTCCTGCAACTTGACGAAACCACCCTGAGTCATTGGTACTTTTTCTACCATTTTTTCTTCCTTCGCATTCAAGCTGCGATACCCGCAGACACAAAAAGAAACAGGTTCCGGAGCAAAACCACGGAACCATGTCAAAATCACAATTTCCCATACTATATCAGAAGACGGGAGTGAAAGGCCAGCACATTTGAAGGTTTTAACCTCTCGTAAATTCACCGACATATCATATTTCAACATTGACTCAGATATCAAGAACATATAGTGAACATATGTATGAAAAAGTCAATAAAAGACCGTTTGGCAGTTCTATCCGACGCCGCTAAGTATGATGCGTCCTGTGCCTCGAGCGGCACGACGAAGCGTAACTCGTCCGCGTCGGGAGGGTTGGGATCGACTGAGGGCTCTGGTATCTGTCATGCCTATGCACCGGATGGCCGCTGCATCTCGCTGCTGAAAATATTGCTCACCAACTTCTGCATTTACGACTGTGCCTATTGCATCAACCGTTCCTCCAGCAATGTGGAGCGGGCGCGTTTCACGGTGGAAGAGGTGGTGTGGCTGACCTTGGAGTTTTACCGGCGCAATTATATCGAGGGGCTGTTTCTGTCCTCCGGCATCATTCGTTCGTCTGACCACACAATGGAAGAACTGGTTCGTGTGGCGAGAGAGTTAAGGGTGACGCACGGCTTCCGGGGCTATATCCATCTCAAATCCATTCCCGAGGCGTCGGCGCGTCTCGTGGAAGAAGCGGGCCTTTATGCCGACCGTCTGTCAATCAATATCGAGCTGCCAACAGATAGTGGTATCGGGCAGTTTGCGCCAGAAAAGCAGCCAATCAATATCCGCAAATCCATGGCAGATATTCGCCTTAAGATCGAAGAGGCGGGCGAACCGACGTTGCAAACGAAGCGGGTGAGGAAATTTGCGCCTGCCGGCCAGAGTACCCAGATGATTGTCGGAGCCGATGGTGCCAACGATACGACGATTCTATCCACGAGTGCGCGTCTGTATGGGAGCTACGGGTTACGACGCGTCTATTATTCGGCGTTCAGTCCCATTCCTGATTCGTCAAAAAATCTGCCCTTGATCAAGCCGCCTTTGATGCGGGAACACCGGCTGTATCAGGCCGATTGGCTCTATCGATTCTATGGCTTCGATATTGATGAAATCGCGTCCACCCAGAAGGATGGCATGCTGGATCTCGATATTGATCCAAAGCTTGCCTGGGCGCTGGCGAACCGGCAACAATTTCCTGTCGATGTGAACTCAGCTGACCGGGAAATGCTGTTGCGGGTGCCGGGTTTTGGTACCAAGACGGTCAAATCCATTCTGTCGTCGCGCCGTTTCCGGCAGTTGCGACTGGAAGATATCGCGCGCTTCGGAGTGTCGTTGAAAAAGGTGAAGGCCTTTGTGGTTGCAGGCGGATGGACGCCGGGCAAGTTGACGGAGCGCCCTGATCTGCGTGCCATGTTTGCACCGCAGCCCGAACAATTGTCTTTGCTGTAATGTTCAGGGTGTCACTGGAGGGGCGGGGAGATTTTACCGAGTGGCGGGATGCTGCGCGGAACTTCCTGTCTGCCAATATTGCCCCGCATGAGATCGAATGGCGGTTTCAAGGCGAGGAGGCTGGTCTTTTCGGGTTCGAAGAGGGAGATCGTGTTCCACAGATCGACGGTGCTAGCAGCGTGAATGTGCCTGCGGCCTTCATGCCGTTGGCGCAAACCATCATCTGCCACAGCGATCCGACCCGCTTTGCGCTGCTCTACCGCCTTCTCTGGCGTTTGTGTCAGGACAGGGCCTTGCTGGAATTCAAGTCTGACCCCGATGTGGTGGAAGCACGAAAGATGGAGAAATCTGTTCGTCGTGACAGCCACAAGATGACGGCCTTCGTGCGCTTCAAGGAAGTGCCTTTGTCACCTGGTGTTGTCGGGAGGAGGCGTTTCATGGCGTGGTTCGAGCCCGACCATTTCATCGTCGAACGCAAGGCGTCATTCTTCCAGCGGCGCTTTACCGACATGGATTGGATGATCCTGACGCCTAAGGGTTCCGCACGTTGGGACGGCGAGACATTGGAAACATCAAGATTTGCCGCGCAACAGCCCGATCTTTCCGACGAAACGGATGAGCTATGGCGCACCTATTATGCCAATATTTTCAATCCGGCGCGGCTGAAGATCAAGGCGATGACGGCGGAAATGCCGAAGAAATACTGGAAAAACCTTCCCGAAGCGGAGCTTATTCCGGATCTCATCTTGAACGCCGAGCGGCGTGTCCTGGAAATGGGAGCAAAGGCTGCGACTGTGCCACAACTGTTTCACCATCGTCTTCAGGCGGCCGCAGACAGCAAACCGGCTCCCGTCCTGCCGGATGCCGAGACGCTGGAAGGATTGAAGCACGAAGCACAAGGCTGCACGCTATGTTCGCTGCATTGCAAGGCGACGCAAACGGTGTTCGGCGAAGGGCCTGGCGATGCCGAGGTTATGATCGTCGGAGAGCAGCCGGGCGACTTTGAGGACTTGGCCGGACGCCCGTTCGTTGGACCTGCGGGAAAGGTGTTCGATCAGGTGTTGGAAGAAACCGGCATCGACCGCCAGTCACTCTATGTCACCAACGCCGTCAAACATTTTAAATATGAGGCACGTGGGAAAAAGCGGATTCACCAGCGCCCGGATGCGGGCGAGGTGCAGCGCTGTCGCTGGTGGCTGACACGGGAGATCGATCTGGTCCAGCCCAAGCTCATCGTTGCCATGGGGGCTACGGCTGTCTTTGCCTTGACCGAATTGCGTGAAAAGCTATCCGACCTTCGCGGCAGGCCGATGCCGATGGAGGGCGGCAGGACGTTGTTCGTCACGGTCCATCCGTCTTATCTGTTGCGCATTCCCGATGAACAAAAGAAGGCGCAAGAGTTTCAGCGATATCGCGAAGACATGCAGTCCATCCGCAGGTTGATGGACGTCGTCAGGAACAGAGGCACGACTATGTCGTCTGTCGGCTAGACCCTCGCCTTGAGGCGGGTGATACGTTGCGTTCATTGGCGGCTTTGACGAAATCGATGAAGGCTCGCAGAGGAGCAGGCACCAAGCGTCGGCCGGGATAGTAGAGAAATGGTCCGGAAAAGCGCTGCCACCAGGGTTCCAACACTGGCTCAAGCGTATCGCTGTCGAAATGGGGGCGCAGCCAGTCTTCGAAAAGCGTGATGATGCCGGTACCGGCCACCGCAGCGTCGACGCCAAGGTCCGTCGCGCCACCGATGCGTACGGTCAATGGCCCGTTGGGCTCGATCAGGATGACCTCGCCATCGCGCTCGAATTCCCATGGCGGGATGGAGCCACTGGCGAAGCGACCGCGGATGCAGGCGTGGCTGAGGAGCTCCCGGGGATGTTCGGGTCGGCCGAACTGTCTGAGATAAGACGGGGAGGCGGCGGTTGCGAGACGCTGGGTGCGTGGCCCGATGGGCACTGCGATCATATCCTGCTGGAGACGCTCATCATAACGGATACCTGCATCGCAGCCTACCGCCAGAATATCGACGAAGCTTTCATCGGTGATGACTTCGAGGTGAATATCTGGATAGGCTGCGAGAAACGGTGAGACGATGTCTGGCAGCACCAGCCTTGCAGCGCTGACTGGCACATTGAGCCTCAGCGTACCGGCGGGCTTGTCGCGAAAGCCATTGACAACATCAAGCGCTGCTTCCACCTCGTTCAAGGCCGGCGTCAGTCGTGCAAGCAGACCCCGTCCGGCCTCCGTCGTCGAGACACTGCGGGTCGTGCGGTTTAGAGCGTTTCCTTGTTAAATGGAAACGTTCTGCCGGAGCAGATTTTCGTCAGGACAAAGGCGATTGGCGAAGGGCATACCCTAAGGTACGGTCGAGCCGATCGCCTTTGTCCTGGCGGAAAGATGCCCGGCCCTCCGGGTTGGTTGAAACGGGCCATCTGCCTGCCCGGACGGCTTGGCCGTATGCTAAGGCTGCGCCACGCGCCCTCCGGACAAGCAGTCGATCCCGTTTGAACCAACAGAACTGTTTCCATTCAACAAGGAAACACTCTAAGAGGCGCACACCGAGTTCGGCCTCCAACCGGCGAACGGCGTCGCTCATCCCTGAAGGGCTGCTGCTTGCGATCCGCGCCGCTTCGCGGAAACCGCCTGCACGTGCCACCGCGACAAAAATCTTGGGATCGTCCAGATTAATTTTCATTGTCCGTGATCCCGCACAGTCCGTCCTCACCGTACCCCATTATCTTGAACTGCGACAGCAGCTATCCTGCCGTTAGACCATCAGGAGAAAAAGCATGATCACCATCGATAAAGCCGGAGCGTTCAAATTCGGAGATTTCACGGTCAAACGTCTGGGCTACGGCGCCATGCAACTTGCAGGGCCCGGTGTGTTTGGCCCACCGAAAGATCGTGAAAGCGCTCTTGCGGTTCTACGCGCTGCCGTGGAAGCGGGTGTCAACCACATCGATACCTCCGATTTCTACGGACCGCACATCACCAACCGGTTGATCCGCCAGGCACTTCATCCCTATCAGGACGATCTCGTCATCGTCACGAAGATCGGTGCCAAGCGTGGAGAAGACAAATCCTGGACCATCGCTTCTTCGCCTGAAGAGTTGACGAATGCCGTCCACGACAATCTTCGTAACCTCGGCCTTGACGTCATCGATGTCGTCAACCTCCGTGTCATGTTCGATGTCCATGGACCGGCAGAAGGTTCCATAGAACCGTTGCTGACGCCACTCGTAGAGTTGCAGCAGCAGGGTCTGGTTCGCCACATCGGCCTTAGCAACGTCACGCCTGCTCAGGTCGCCGAGGGGCGGGGGATCGCTGAGATTGTCTGCGTTCAGAACATGTACAATCTGGCGCATCGGCAGGATGACGCCTTGATCGACAGCTTGGCGAAGGACGGTATTGCCTATGTCCCGTTCTTTCCGCTGGGCGGCTTCAGTCCGCTTCAGTCATCGGCCCTGTCGGACGTTGCAAAGCGTTTGGAGGCAACGCCGATGCAGGTTGCTCTTGCCTGGCTTTTGCGCCGAGCGCCCAACATCCTGCTCATCCCTGGAACGTCGTCGGTCGCGCATTTGCACGAAAATCTCGCAGCAGCCGATCTCGTTCTGTCGGATGATGTCATGTCGGAGCTTAATGATGTGGCGGCTACAAATGCCGCGCACTGAGTGTCCAAATTGAAAAGGAAAAGGGCGCGTCATTGACGCGCCCTTTGGTATCGTGGAGATTTCCATGCTTACGCGAAGTAGCTTTGCAGAGGCCGTACATCCAGGTTGCCTGCCTTCAATGCCTTGATGGCGAGTGCGGCAGATTCTGCACCTGATATCGTCGTGTAATACGGCACTTTCTGCATCAGCGTTGCGCGGCGCAGGGATTTACTATCGGAGATCGCCTTGTTGCTGTCGGTGGTGTTGATGACCAGCTGAACCTGACGGTTACGGATGGCGTCTTCGATGTGCGGGCGGCCTTCCTGAACCTTGTTGATCTTCTCGGCATTGATGCCCTGTTCGGCCAGAAAGCGCTGCGTGCCACCGGTCGCAAGAACCCTGAAGCCGATTTCAACCAGATGACGGATGGCGGGCAGGACCCGTTCCTTGTCGTTGTCACGAACGGAAACGAACACTGCACCGGAACGTGGCAGATCGACGCTCGCACCCAGCTGCGCTTTGGCGAAGGCCAGAGCGAAATCGGTATCGAGGCCCATGACTTCGCCGGTTGAGCGCATTTCAGGTCCGAGCAGAATATCGACACCAGGGAAGCGAGCAAACGGGAAGACGGCTTCCTTGACGGCAATGTGCTGGAGGTTGCGCGGGTCTGGCTTTTCGCCATAAGCCGCGATCGCCACGTCCAGCTTCTCACCCGTCATGATGCGGGCTGCGATCTTGGCAATCGGCGCGCCGATGGTCTTTGCCACGAAAGGCACGGTGCGCGAAGCACGCGGGTTGACTTCCAGGACGTAGATTTTGCCGTCCTTGATGGCATATTGCACGTTCATCAGCCCGCCGACATTGAGCGCCTTGGCCATAGCCGTCGTCTGGCGTTCCAACTCGTCCAATACATCTTTAGACAGGGAGCGCGATGGCAGCGAGCAGGCGCTGTCGCCAGAGTGAATACCGGCTTCTTCGATGTGCTCCATGATGCCGGAAACAAAAACGTTTTCGCCATCGCATAGTGCGTCCACGTCCACTTCGACGGCGTTGGACAGGTAGCTATCGAACAGCAGCGGGTTTTTGCCCAAGAGCGTGTTGATCTGGCCGGTCTTGTCGTTGGGGTAGCGCTGCTTGATATCTTCGGGCACGAGGCCGGGAACCGTATCGAGAAGATAGGTCTGGAGCTGGCCTTCCGAATGAATGATCTGCATGGCGCGACCACCCAGAACGTAGGACGGGCGTACGACCAGCGGGAAGCCGATTTCGGATGCGACGAGGCGGGCCTGCTCGACCGAGTAGGCGATACCGTTGTTCGGCTGGTTCAGATCGAGCTTCATCAGCAACTTCTGGAAGCGATCGCGGTCTTCGGCAAGGTCGATCATATCCGGCGCTGTGCCAAGGATCGGGATGCCGTTCTTCTCCAGCGCTTCGGCGAGCTTTAGCGGTGTCTGACCACCAAACTGAACGATGACACCGACCAGTTCGCCCTTTTCCTGCTCGGCCCGCATGATTTCGATTACGTCTTCAGCCGTCAGCGGCTCGAAATAGAGCCGGTCGGAGGTGTCGTAATCGGTGGACACGGTCTCTGGGTTGCAGTTGATCATGATGGCTTCGAAGCCCGCATCCTTCAATGCGAAGGCGGCATGGCAGCAGCAATAATCGAACTCGATGCCCTGGCCGATACGGTTCGGGCCACCGCCGAGGATGACGACCTTCTTGCGGTCGGATACCTGCGCTTCGGAGCGTAGCTGGCCGACGAATGGCGTCTCGTAGGTGGAGTACATATAGGCTGTCGGCGAGGCGAATTCGGCAGCGCAGGTGTCGATGCGCTTGAAAACCGGGCGCACGTTGAGGCTGTTGCGAAGCTCGGCGACTTCCTTGGGGCGCTTCTTGGTGAGGCTTGCAAGGCGGGCGTCGGAGAAGCCCATGGCTTTCAGCGAGCGCAGGTTTTCAGCGTCCGTTGGCAGGCCGTGCTCGCGCACGCGGGCTTCCATGTCCACGATCGCCTTGAACTGGGCGATAAACCATGGATCGATCTTTGAGTTTTCATGCACTTCAGCTTCGGACATGCCCATGCGCAGCGCCTGGGCAACCATGCGCAGACGGTCTGGCGTCGGCGTGCCGATCGCGGCGCGGATGGCGTTCTTGGAGCCTTCGCCTTCTTCATAGCCGGGGATTTCGATTTCATCGAGACCGGTGAGGCCGGTTTCCAGACCGCGCAGCGCCTTCTGCATGGATTCGGCAAAGGTACGGCCAATCGCCATGACCTCACCGACCGACTTCATGGCAGTGGTCAGGATCGGCGACGCGCCCGGGAATTTCTCGAAGGCGAAGCGCGGGATCTTGGTCACGACATAGTCGATGGACGGTTCGAAGGACGCAGGCGTTGCACCGCCCGTGATGTCGTTGTCAAGTTCGTCCAGCGTGTAGCCGACAGCAAGCTTCGCCGCGACCTTGGCAATCGGGAAGCCGGTGGCCTTGGAGGCGAGCGCGGACGAGCGAGACACGCGGGGGTTCATCTCGATGACGACCAGACGGCCATCCTTCGGGTTGACCGCGAACTGCACGTTCGAGCCGCCGGTTTCCACGCCGATCTCGCGCAGGACCGCGATCGATGCGTTGCGCATCATCTGGTATTCTTTGTCGGTCAGCGTCAGGGCAGGGGCGACGGTAATCGAGTCGCCGGTGTGGACGCCCATCGGGTCGATGTTTTCGATGGAGCAGATGATGATGCAGTTGTCCGCCTTGTCGCGGACCACTTCCATCTCATACTCCTTCCAGCCGAGAACCGATTCTTCGATCAGCACTTCGGTGGTGGGCGAGGCATCAAGACCGCCGCCGATGATTTCGAAGAATTCCGAGCGGTTATAGGCAATGCCGCCGCCGGTACCACCCATGGTGAAGGACGGGCGGATGATGGCGGGCAGACCGACGACGTCGATCGCCTGCGCGGCGACGGCAAGAGCGTGGCTGATGTAGCGCTGTTTGCGGTCGGTCTCGCCGAGGTTCCACTGGTTTTCGAGGTTGTCGAGCGCTTTGTCCAAATCCGGGCCGGAAAGCCTTGCTTTCAGCTCTGCGCGTGCAGCGTCATGCGTCTTGCGGTCGGCGTCCTTGATGTCGGTGGCGTTGGCCAACATCGACTTAGGCGTTTCCAGATTGATGCGCTTCATCGCTTCGCGGAACAAGGCACGGTCTTCAGCCATGTCGATGGCTTCGGGTTTTGCGCCGATCATTTCGACATTGTAGCGGTCCAGCACACCCATGCGCTTGAGCGAGAGCGCAGTGTTCAGCGCTGTCTGGCCGCCCATGGTTGGCAGCAGCGCGTCCGGGCGCTCCTTGGCGATGATCTTGGCAACGACTTCCGGTGTGATCGGCTCGATGTAGGTCGCATCCGCCAGGCCAGGGTCGGTCATGATCGTTGCAGGATTGGAGTTGACGAGGATGACGCGGTAGCCTTCCTCCTTCAGCGCTTTACAGGCCTGTGTGCCGGAATAGTCGAACTCGCATGCCTGACCGATGACAATCGGACCCGCGCCGATGATAAGGATGGACTTGATATCTTCGCGCTTCGGCATAGCTCTCGTTCCGCTTTTTTGTTGCGCAAAAAACCGGCCACGATGAATCATCACCGGTCGGGCGCGCAATTCAGATGTTTTCAGGCTAGAAGCGGCTTATAGGCAAATGTTTTGGCGAACGGAACCCTGAATCTTCGGTTTCTGACAGGAAAATTAGTCCTCTCTATACATGCGTTGCGGGATGATCCTTTCCGCTTGTAAAAACGTAGAGTTAT
Source organism: Rhizobium skierniewicense Ch11 (assembly GCF_023757665.1). Lineage (NCBI taxonomy): Bacteria > Pseudomonadati > Pseudomonadota > Alphaproteobacteria > Hyphomicrobiales > Rhizobiaceae > Rhizobium > Rhizobium skierniewicense. The sequence goes on along the minus strand of NZ_RXPG01000021.1, from coordinate 248,191 downwards.
TTGAATGAATTACGTTGGTTTCTAAAACAATAGAACAGGGCACCATGATCACCGTCCATTACCTCGAAAATTCCCGCGCACACCGCATTCTCTGGCTGCTTGAGGAGCTCGGTCTTGACTATGACGTCAAAACCTACGCCCGAGGGCCCGACATGCGCGCGCCCAGGAGCCTCAAAGCGGTGCATCCACTCGGCAAATCTCCTGTTATCGAAGATGGCGGCAAGATATACGCGGAAAGCGGGGCCATCATCGAATATCTGATTGATACCTATGGAAAGGGCGCCTTCAGACCCGAGAAGGGCGGGGACGACTACAGACGCTACGTCTACTGGCTGCACTATGCCGAGGGATCAGCCATGCCGTTGTTGTTGTTGAAGCTCTTGTTCTCGCGCATACCCAGCCAGGTTCCGTTCTTCCTGCGGCCCGTGGCGCAGCTGATTTCGAAAGGCGTTTCCAGCAAACTCGTCGATCCGCAACTGGCAGACCATACGGCCTATTGGGAAGCGGAGCTCGCCAGGGACGGTTTTTTTGCCGGAGGCGAGTTGACGGGTGCCGATATAGCCATGAGCTTTCCGGTGGAAGCAGCCATGAGCCGTGCAGCGGGTGCGGCCGATCAGCCGGGGATCCGGCGCTTCCTCGAAACCATCCGCGCACGGCCCGCTTACCAGCGCGCGCTGAAAAAGGGCGGGGCCTATGTGTTCTCGCAAAGTTGATGTCGGGGAACGGATTGCTCTCGTTTGCGTTATAGCGTCGCATTCATGGGGAGACTGGCATGCAGTGGCGCGGGCGGCGACAATCCGACAATATTGAAGATAGACGTGGCATGTCAGCGGGTAGCGGTGGCGGTGGTTTCCGCCTGCCGACCGGTGGCGGTCGGGGCGGCGGCATCGGTATTGGCGGCCTTGTCGTCATTCTGCTGATCAGCTGGGCGCTTGGCATCAACCCCTTGACGCTTCTGTCTGGGGGCGACGTTTCCACTGATAGCGGTAGCCAGCAGAGCACCGGAACGCGGCCTCAGGGTCAGTCCAGCGACGATACCACCGCCTTTGTCAGAACCGTCCTAGCTGAGACGGAAGATACCTGGGGTAAGATTTTCGCCGCGTCGAACGAAACCTATGAAAAGCCCACTCTGGTTCTGTTCGCAGGCCAGGTGCGCTCGGGTTGCGGAACCGCATCTTCGGCCAGCGGCCCATTCTATTGCCCGCAGGACCGCAAGGTCTATCTGGATACCAATTTCTTCCGCGAACTCGATCAGCGCTTCGGTGCATCCGGCGACTTCGCCCAGGCCTACGTGATCGCGCATGAGGTTGGTCACCACATCCAGAACCTGACCGGCGTCTTGCCCGAGTTCAACCGTCAGCGACAGGGCATGAGTGAAACCGATGCCAACAAGATGTCGGTGCGCGTTGAGTTGCAGGCGGATTGTTACGCTGGTATCTGGGGCAAATCCACCCAGCAGAAGGGTCTTCTGGAAACGGGTGATCTGGAAGAGGCTCTGAACGCCGCACACCAGATTGGCGACGATACGCTTCAGAAGCAGTCGCAGGGCTATGTCGTGCCTGACAGTTTCAATCACGGGACATCCGCCCAGCGCGCCGAGTGGTTCCGCCGTGGCTTCGACAAAGGTCGTATCGAAGATTGCGATACGTTCTCTGCAGAGATCTGATATCTCAGGCCAAAATCAAGGCGGTTACATACATTCCCAGCGCGAATACGGTGTGCGCAATGAGGTTCAGAGCGCGCACTTTGGTCGGGTTGGGCGTCTTGGACGCCGCCCAACCGATGCCAAGGCCGGGCTGAAGCAGAAACCAGCCAGCGCCGACCGTCAAGATGCCGACGATCCACGGCAGCAGGAACGATGGTTTCGCAAACCAGCCACTGGGTACGATCATCGCGAGAATGACCCCATAGAGAATGCCGACGGCATAATGGGATGCCCAGCCAAGCGCGGTTTCGTGCTCATAGGGGATCGCGGTCGCGATACTGTCGTGGAAGACTTTGCCGTTGGGCAGATGCCAGAACCACCTGCCAACCGGACCCCAATTCGGTGCAGGCTGCCGGAACATGCGATGCAGGATGATCGCCCAGATATCCATGAACATGGTGCCACCGATGCCCATCATCGTGCCACGCCATATGATCTCCCACAGCATCGAGCTCCCCCGGCGACTCACGATCTTCCTCGCAAATCTGTCGGTTTTCGTCGATCTGCACAAGGTGGGGTGGATAAACAAAAGAGGCGTGACCGATAACAGGTCACGCCTCTCTTTGCTCAACAGGAAGTACTGATCAGGCCGCGCGACTGTAGCCAGTACGGGCGTTTTGCTGGCTGTTTGCCAGTTTGAACTGTGCCAGCAGATCGTTCAATGCCGCTGCTTCGGAGGCAAGGCCATGGCTTGCAGCGGTCTGTTCCTCAACCATGGCGGCATTTTGCTGCGTGCCCTGGTCAATGGTATTGATGGCCGTATTGATTTCCTGCAAACCGGTGGACTGCTCCCGCGAGGCAAGCACGATGGCGTTGATATGCTGGTTGATTTCCTGCACTTCGGCCACGATTGTTTCAAGCGCCTTGCCAGCGTTGCCGACCAGCGAAACACCGGCTTCGACCTGGGTCGTCGATGCGCTGATCAACGTCTTGATCTCCTTGGCAGCGTTTGCAGAACGCTGGGCCAGTTCGCGCACTTCCTGTGCAACGACCGCAAAGCCCTTACCCGCTTCGCCGGCCCGCGCTGCTTCAACACCAGCGTTCAGAGCCAACAGATTGGTCTGGAAGGCGATCTCGTCGATGACGCCGATGATCTTGGAGATGCCGGAAGAAGACTGCTCGATGCCTTCCATCGCTTTTACAGCATCGCCAACGACCACGCCGGATTGTTCGGCATTGGTACGGGCACGTTCCACCAGACGTCCGACTTCTTCCGCGCGTTTGGCAGAGTCCTTGACGGTCGTGGTGATTTCTTCGAGTGCCGCGGCGGTTTGTTCCACCGAGGCTGCCTGCTGTTCGGTCCGCTTGGCCAAATCGTCGGCCGACTGGCGGATTTCGCTGGCACCGGCGTCGATGGCGCGGGCGTTCTGGCCAACGGTGACAAGCGCGCCATTCAGCTTGCTGATCGAGCCGTTGAAATCTTCACGCAGCCGGTCGATATGCGCCACGAACGGCGTATTGATACGGTAATCCATGTGGCCATCCGAAAGATGGGCGAGGCCTTCCGCCAATGCGCTGACGGCGAACTGGATATCGGCCGTGTCCCTCGCGGCAGTCCTCTCGCGCTCGCCGCGCTCGTGTTCCGAGAGATTGCGGGTCTGCTCTGCGTCACCTTCCAGACGCAGGCGCTCTTGCGCATTGGTGCGGAACACGGAGACAGCTGCCGCCATGGAACCGATCTGGTCCGTACGCTCCTGGCCAGGGATGGTCGCGTCAAGGTTGCCGGCAGCGAGCTCATCCATCGCGGCAGTCATCTGCGTTACGGGTCTGATCACAAGGCTGTTTACGAGGAATGCGAGGAAAGCAATCATACCGGCAACCGCGAGACCTGTGGCGATCACCGCTGCGATCCGGAACTGCGTTATGGATGCGAATGCCGTCTTGCTGTCGATCACAAGACCAACAGACCATTCAACGTTTGGAAGACCAGGAACGGGAAGGAAGCTCGTGATCTTGTCTGCACCGCCGATTTCGGTTTGCGAAACGGCCTGGGAAATCTTAGGCGTCGCGACAGGGAAGAGATCGGTCAGCGTCTTGTTGATCAGCGATACGTCCGGGTGAATCAGGATCTTGCCATCCTTGTTGACCAGAAACGCATAGCCTTCATTGCCTGCATCGATAGAGCTGATCATGGAAACCAGTGTCGTCAGCAGGAAGTCGCTTGCAGCTACGCCGACCAGCTTGCCGTCACGTTTGACCGGAACGGCCGCGCTGACGACGAGCTTGCCTGTGCTGGCATCGACATAGGGTTCGGTCAACACTGTCGAGTTTGCTTTGACAGCGGCCTGATACCAAGGGCGCTGTCGCGCATCGTAGCCGTCGCGCATCTTTTGGGCAGGAAAATTGTTATAAGCGCCCGCTTCATCTCCGAAATAGGCGGATTTGAACTCGCGTGCCAGAATGTCGTTTTGCAACAGAAGGTCTAGCCGTTCCTGTGTGGTCGCCTTGGTCATTGCCGCGCCAACCATTTCCGTCATCATCACGCGACCGTTCAGCCAGTTGGCGATGCTCTGGGCGGACTGCTTACCGGCGGCGTTGATCTTGTCTTCGACGAAATTGTTGGCTGCGTCGCGCTGGAGGCCGTCGATGTAAACCGAAAAACCTGCGAAGGCGGCGACAACAACGCAGGACGCCGCCACGACGATCCGCGTCATCAAATTGGATTTTTTGGGCAATTTCTGAACCTTGGAAAGACCGGCCCTGCCGGGTTTTGATGCGAACATGCCTATGGCGATCACGGCGTGCCTCATGCACCCAAATATTTTTTATTTCGGTGGAACCTTTATCGGGCAAGCGTAAACAAAGTTTGCAAGCCTTAAACATGAGGACACAAAGAATTTCTTAAAGCATTGTTTTGTCGAAAATAAATTAATTTTAGGGCATGGTTATACTGTCAATATCCTGTGCTTGCGCCTTCGCTGCAAATGACATAACCAGACGTCGAGCCGCTTGTCTCGCGTTAGAGAAGCGGCTTTTGTTTTTGAGGTGATGTCATGTCTTCGTCGGTTGCGGTCGAAAAAAATCCCGTCCCATTGCAGTCTTGGGGCGCGCATTTGCGAGCCACGCTTGCGCTGGGAATTCCGTTGATTGGGGCACAGTTGGCGCAGCTTGGAATTCATACCACTGATATGATCATCGTCGGCCAGCTGGGCGCTGAAAAACTGGCTGCCATGGTTCTTGCCGGCCAATTTTATTTCGTCGTTTTCATTTTCGGCTCCGGCTTCTCCGTCGCTGTGGTGCCGATGGTGGCCAACGCCTATGGGCAGGGTGATGCCACAACCGCGCGACGTGCTCTGCGCATGGGAATGTGGGTGGCGACGGTGTACTGGTTACTGACCCTGCCACTATTCCTCAAGGCTGAAAGCATCCTCTTGGCGCTTGGTCAGAATCCGGCAGTCTCGGCGCAGACAGGACAGTATCTGGCCATCGCGCAGTTTGGTCTTCTGCCAGCGCTTCTGTTTTATGTTATGCGCGGCCTCGTGAGTGCCATAGGACGCGCTGGCATCATTTTGTATGCCACCATTGCCATGTTGGTCATCAACGGGTTCCTGGCCTACGCTCTGGTTCTTGGCCATTTCGGATTTCCTGCGTTGGGAATGCTGGGCGCCGCTTTTGCCGCCATCATCGTTAACGCCTTCAGCCTGCTTTTCATCGTCGTCTATATCCAGACACGGGAGGAAACCCGGCGCTATGAGCTTTTCGTGCGGTTCTGGAAGCCGGATTTTCACGCTTTATGGGAGGTTATCCGTCTCGGCTTGCCCATCAGTGTCACCATCCTTGCGGAAGTCACGCTGTTTTCGGCAGCGTCCATTCTCATGGGCCAGATCGGCACCCTGGAACTGGCCGCTCACGGCATTGCGTTGCAACTGGCATCCATTGCCTTCATGATTCCGCTCGGCCTTTCTCAGGCCGCCACCGTGCGGGTGGGGGTGGCACATGGGCAGAGCGATTATCCAAACCTCGTGCGTGCGGCGGTAACCGTCTATGGCGTGGCGTGCCTCATCGCAGCGTCGGGTGGTCTCTTCTTTGCGCTCGCTCCTCAATATCTGGCCAGTTGGTTCCTCGATCCGAGTTTGCCGGGTGCGCCCGACGTTCTCGCCTATGCCAGCACATTGGTCATCATCGCCGGTGTGTTTCAGCTGGTGGATGGCATGCAAGCGGTTGCGGCCGGTCTGCTGCGGGGCCTGAAGGATGCGCGCGTACCAATGATCCTGGCGCTGATTTCCTATTGGCCCATTGGTCTGGCACTGGCCTGGGTCGCCGCGTTTCCACTCGGCTTCGGCGGGCCGGGTGTCTGGTTCGGTTTCGTATTCGGTCTTTCGACCGCAGCCATTCTCCTCACCACACGTTTTTACCTGATGGTGAAGCGTGAAATGCAAGCGCCTATCTAAGATTTTATCTTTTCAATCTTGACGAGTAAAAATAAATATTGCAACCTTTTTTCATCCGTTGGCCATTTCTATTTTCCCGGCGGATTTGAGTGTTAAATCAAAAAGGAATATTAAAATGATTGCAGATGCTATTCAGGACTTTGATGGTGCTCTTCACGTGCAGCAAAGCGCTGCACAGATCGCCACCATGACTGCTGCCGACGAGCGCCCTGTTTCGGTTGGGCTGACAGATATCCGCCGCATAGAAAAAGACGGCAAACTGGAGTTTCAGCTTGCTGCGACAGCGGAGCCGTCGCCCTCCAACCCTGCTCCAGGTAGTTAATCCTGGTTGAGACTGCATACGGACTTCTCGGTGGGGATCACAACCTAAAGCTAGGGCAGTGGTCCACGCCGTAGAAACAGGTGGTGTTGATAGAAGGTGGCACCACCTGTCATGCTTCCGCTTAGAGCCCTACAAACGGTGCAAGAGTGTAAAGCATGGCGGCATTTATTTTTTCGCGCCATGCTGTGATGTCTGGCGCCGCAATGCATACCACGTGGCGCATTCTCCCACCCGCAAAGGCTGTTCCTGACGCCGAGCAGGTCGTCGTATTATTTAACATCCCCTGAGGACACACGAACTTCAATCGGATCCGTATCCTGGTTTCCGTCACGAAATTTACGCGATCATAAACGCAACTTTAGAAATATATTATCTTTATGTTGCTATTTAAAATGTAATAATCAATCTTGACGAGTAAAAATAAATATTGCAACCTTTTTTCATCCGTTGGCCATTTCTATTTTCCCGGCGGATTTGAGTGTTAAATCAAAAAGGAATATTAAAATGATTGCAGATGCTATTCAGGACTTTGATGGTGCTCTTCACGTGCAGCAAAGCGCCGCACAGATCGCCACCGTGATTGCTGCCGACGAGCGCCCTGTCTCGGTCGGACCGACAGATATCCGCCGTGTCGAAAAAGACGGCAAACTGGAGTTTCAGCTTGCTGCGACTGTGGAGCGGTCGACTTCCGGCCGTGGGCCGAATCCCTGATACCGATCAAGACCGTTCATGGACTTATCAGTGTGGAACACGACCCAAAATTCGAGCGGTGATCCACGCGGTGGAAACAGGGGGTGTTGATAGAAAGTGGCACCCCCTGCCGTGCTCCGCTTAGAGCCCTACAAACGGTGCAAGAGTGTCAAAGCATGGTGGTATTCGTTCAATGCGCCATGCTTTGATGTTTGCCACGTCGATTCAGTCTCGAAGCTTTGGCTGTGGATGTTGTTGCTGATCCGGAAACTTTATCCCGCTCGAAAAAATCTCGCTAGATCCACGTTTCATCGATCGTCGGAACATTCCCACGATGGTGTCCTGTGAGATCATTGCAGGCACACGTCTTTTTACCGGTATCGTTTCCTCAATATTGCACGCCGCGGATTTTTGCCGCGTGCCCACCGTGGCGATCTTCGCCTCGAAATGCCCGAACCAACCGTTACGGGATAAAATTCGCAGTTGGCCATAGTTTGGTCGGTGCTGCCCCTCCCGATGATATCGATGCGTTTATGATGGCATTCTCCTGGTCGCGGTATCGGCGTGATCAGTATTTTCTTGTTTCCGACGCTATGAGTCAAACGGCCCGCTGAACGCGGGCCGAAGATTGCTGAACAGTTTTCCGATTCGTATCAGCGCTCTGCGAGAGCCGGTTCACCCTTCTTCTCACGCAGCAGGTTCACGAAGCGGCGGAACAGATAGTGGCTGTCCTGCGGGCCAGGGGAAGCTTCCGGGTGGTGCTGGACGGAAAACACCGGCTTGCCCGTGATGCGCAGACCGCAATTTGTTCCGTCGAACAGAGATGTGTGAGTCTCTTCGATGCCATCAGGCAGAGACTTGGCATCGACTGCAAATCCGTGGTTCATGGAGACGATTTCCACCTTGCCGGTGGTAAAGTCCTTGACCGGATGGTTTGCGCCATGGTGGCCCTGATGCATCTTTTCGGTCTTGCCACCAACGGCGAGCCCGAGCATCTGGTGACCAAGGCAGATGCCGAACACAGGCAGGTCTGTCTTGATCAGGTTCTGGATGACCGGAACGGCGTAGACGCCGGTCGCCGCCGGATCTCCTGGACCGTTGGAGAGGAAAACACCATCTGGCTTCAGCGCCATAATATCTTCGGCAGACGTTTGCGCAGGAACGATCGTTACCTTGCAATCAAGACCTGCAAAGAGGCGCAGAATGTTGCGCTTCACGCCAAAATCCACGCACACGACATGGTACTTGGCGTCAGCCTCGCCCAGTGTGCCGTAGCCTTCGTTCCAGACCCACGACGTCTCGTTCCAAACTGAGGATTGGCCTGATGTGGCTTCGATAGCAAGATCAAGACCTTCAAGACCGGTCCATGCCTTGGCTTCCGCCTTCAGCGCGTCGATATCGAAAACGCCGTTCGGGTCATGGGCGATGACGGCGTTCGGCGCTCCATTTTCGCGGATCCAGGCTGTCAGCGCACGCGTGTCGATGCCACAAAGACCGATGATACCGCGCGCTTTCAGCCAGGTATCAAGGTGCTTGGCGGCGCGGAAGTTGGATGGTTCGGTGATGTCGGCCTTGAAGATCACGCCGACCGCACCGCGCCGTGCGGCGGGTGTCAGGTCTTCGATATCTTCGTCATTGGCACCGATATTGCCGATATGCGGGAAGGTGAAGGTGACGATCTGGCCCAGATAGGACGGGTCGGTCAGGATTTCCTGATAACCTGTCAGCGCCGTGTTGAAGCAGACTTCCGCCTGCACCTTGCCGGTTGCGCCGATGCCGGTGCCCTCGATCACGGTGCCATCGGCCAGAACGAGCATGGCGGTGGGTTTGCGGGTGGTCCAGGGTGCTGTCTCGGTCATCTCGTTTCCCGTTTCTGCCACTTCGGCCCGCCTCTTGAAAAGCGGGGGTAAAGTGGTCATCTTTTTTCGCGGATAAGGGCGCGCGAAAGCCTTCGCGTCGTAACCTTCGTTAAAATCCTGTGCAGGTGCCGGAAAATAACGAAAGGGGCGCAAGGGGTCAACCGCGGGCCTGTGGATTAGCTGGATTTAAAACCCATTTGATTCAGACGCTTATGTAAATGATTTGCCGATCCCCGGTTGCTCGTTTATGTCACGCCCAAAATAATGACGGAAATGCCTGACCGATCCATGCCGACAGACAGGGCCTTTCCCAAGGAGAAAAACATGATCCGGGATACCTTCGCCGCCGCTTTGAAAGATGCCATGAAAGCCCGCGAGCCACGCCGCCTCTCGACGATCCGGTTGGTGCAGGCAGCCGTCAAGGACCGTGATATCGCCAATCGCGGCGTCGGCAAGGACCCGGTGTCGGATGAGGAGATTCTGCAGATTCTGGCTAAGATGATCAAGCAGCGCGAAGAATCTGCCAGCATTTACGATCAGGCCGGTCGAGCCGAACTGGCCGAGCACGAGCGCGAGGAAATCATCATCATCAAGGGCTTCATGCCGGAAGAGATTCCGCAGGAGAAGGTTCGCGCCATTCTCGAAGGCGTTATCGCCGAGACAGACGCGTCAGGCCTGCGCGACATGGGCAAGGTGATGGCCGTCCTGAAAGAACGTTATCCTGGCCAGATCGATTTCGGCAAGGCGTCGGGCCTGATCAAGGAACTGTTGAAGTAAACGCGAGCCCGCAAATGATAAAGGCAGGGCATATGTGGATGCCCTGCCTTTTCATGCGTTGAGATGCGCTTGGGGGTAAAAGCGCGGGTTGGGCGATCCTAGGGGGATATCGCTCAAACCATCCAGCATCACGCGAACGCTCGGCATCATGCCGATAAGCGCAAAATAGAACGCGGGCATCGCTGTCGATGCCTGTGAATAACGGGAATCACGCGTTTCTTCCCTTGGTAATCAGGGCGTGCTGCGCTTATATGAAAGACCGGCCGAAAACAGGCACTGATCCCAGGTAACGATGCGCTTTTCAAACTCATTTCTCGACGAGATACGTGACCGAGTGAACATCTCCGATGTTATCGGCAGACGTGTGACCTGGGACAGGAAGAAGAGCAACGCCTCCAAGGGTGACTATTGGGCCTGCTGCCCGTTCCATGGTGAAAAGAGCCCCAGCTTTCATTGTGAGGACCGCAAGGGGCGGTATCATTGTTTCGGCTGCGGCGTGTCCGGTGACCATTTCCGCTTCCTGACCGATCTGGATGGCATGGGTTTTCCAGAAGCGGTGCAACAGATCGCAGATATGGCGGGCGTTTCCATGCCGCAGCCGGACGTGCAGGCGGAAAAGCGCGAGCGCGAACGGGCAACCTTGCAGGACGTCATGGAAATGGCGACGCTGTTCTTCCAGGATCAGTTGCAGACTTCTGCCGGCGCGCGCGCGCGCGCCTATCTTCGTGATCGCGGTTTGAGCGGGCGCACGATCGAGACCTTCCGGCTGGGGTTTGCGCCCGATAGCCGCAATGCGCTGAAAGAACATCTCGCCTCCAAAGGGATCGCCAAAGAACAGATGGAGGCCTGCGGTCTTGTGGTGCATGAAAATGTCCCTGTGTCCTATGACCGTTTTCGTGACCGCATCATGTTCCCAATCCTGTCGTCACGCGAGAAGGTGATTGCCTTCGGTGGCCGCGCTATGGCGGCGGATGCGATGGCCAAGTATCTCAACTCCAATGAGACGGAGCTTTTTCACAAAGGCAACGTCCTCTACAACTTCGCACGTGCGCGTCGCGCGACACAATCTTCGGGCACTGTCATTGCCGTTGAAGGTTACATGGACGTCATCGCTCTTTATCAGGCAGGTGTCGAGAACGCGGTGGCGCCGCTTGGCACGGCGCTGACGGATAACCAGCTCGAGTTGTTGTGGAAGATGTCGCCGCAGCCTGTTCTCTGTTTCGATGGCGATGGTGCCGGTATTCGTGCCGCAAGCCGCGCCGCCGATCTGGCATTGCCGCACATCAGACCGGGTCGTTCCGTCAGCTTTGCGCTGCTTCCGGATGGCAAAGACCCTGATGATCTTGTGCGCCATGAGGGCAGGGCGCCGTTCGACCGCGTACTCGCCGAGGCCAAGCCGCTGGCCGCGATGATATGGAGCCGCGAGACGGCATCGGTAACGTTCGACACGCCGGAAAAACGGGCGGAACTGGAAAATCGCCTTCGGCAAATCGTGTCTGTTATCGGTGACGAAAGTGTGCGCCGCTTTTACCAGCAGGACATGCGTGATCGGCTGAATACGTTTTTTCAGCCGCAATTCCAGCGCAGCAGCGGGCCCAATCGCAACTTCAGGCGCGGCGAGGGCAACGGCAACCGCAGCGGTCAAAGAACACCTGCGCGGGGAAGCACGACGGGCGCTGGCAGCATATCCGACCGGCTCAGCCAATCCGGGCTTGTGAAGGGGTATCTCGCTGCACCAGCCTTGCGCGAGAGTGTGTTGGCGCTGACCATCGTCAACCATCCGCAACTGCTGCTGGAAGAATATGACGAGATCGCCGCCATCGACTATGAAAGCCGCGACCTGCAACGGCTGTGGTCTCAGGTGTTGACCTATGCAGCAGAAAACGGTGCCGAGCTTTCACGCGATGGTCTGGTTGCGCGACTGGAGTTGCAGGGCTTCGATGTTTTGTTGAAAGCCATGAACCAGCAGGTGCGCAATGCCCGGCTTTGGACCGCGACCGAGCAGGCGGCGCCCGAAGACGCGCGCGAGGGGTATACGCAGTCGCTCTCTTTGCACAAGCGCACCAAGGCGTTGCGCTGGCAAAAGATCGAGCTTGAGCGCGAGATTGCCGAGGCAACGGAAGCGGGTGATGGCGAGCGCATGGTTCAATTGATGCGCGCGCTTTCGGAGGTTCAGCTGGAGATTGGACGGATGGAGAATCAGGAAGCAATCATCGATGGTTTTGGGGTCATGTCCGGCAGGGTCAAGGGTCCGGCCTATGGCCACGGTTAGGCGTTTTGCGCTGTTTGAGGCTTGTCTTTTGCACAGATAGACCTAAATAGGGGTTAAGTTGGTGAGGTCCGTGAAATGTCGCGGAGACAGTGGCGTTTTTTAGCTTTTAACCCTCGGTCGGGCCATAAAGGCTTGACGTGACGGGAAATAGCGGGAATCACCATTTCAGGAAAAGTAAGGTGGAATGGGCCTTTGGCGGATCGAAACTGCATGGAAAAGCATTTCCGGATGCACTGTCTTGAGGTTCCGCCTGTGGTGGCCGTGTTTAAACGGCAATTAAAGATCATTCCGTTAGGTGTTTGACGGTGATTCGCGGCCAGAGCCGGATGCCTTTCAAGGCGATCGGTTTTGCGGTGGAGCGGATGTTAGCGTCAGGGAAAGCGACGAGATAGATGGCAACCAAAGTCAAAGAAAACGAAGAAGCTGAAAACGAACGCGACAGCGCGACGGATGGGCCGCTTCTCGATCTTTCGGATGACGCGGTCAAAAAGATGATCAAGGCCGCGAAAAAACGCGGCTACGTCACTATGGATGAGCTGAACGAGGTGCTGCCGTCGGATCAGGTCGACCCTGACCGCATCGAAGATATCATGGCAATGCTCAGTGAAATGGGCATCAACGTCGTTGAAGACGAGGACGCCGAAGAGGCGCCCGCAGAAGCCGAAGATGCCGACGCCGAGGCAGAAGAGTCCGAGGGTGGCGAACTTGCGCCTTCCAGCGGCACCGCGCTTGCGACTGCCAAGAAGAAGGAGCCGACGGATCGCACCGATGACCCGGTGCGGATGTATCTGCGCGAGATGGGTTCCGTTGAGCTTTTGTCGCGCGAGGGCGAAATCGCGATTGCCAAGCGCATTGAGGCTGGCCGCGAGACCATGATCTCTGGCCTGTGCGAAAGTCCTTTGACGTTCCAGGCGCTGATCATCTGGCGCGATGAATTGAATGAGGGTACGACGCTTCTGCGCGAGATCATTGATCTCGAAACCACCTATTCTGGCCCGGAAGCCAAGGCTGCTCCTCAGTTCCAGAGCCCGGAGAAGATCGAAGCGGACCGCAAGGCTGCTGAAGAGAAAGAAAAAGTCCGTCGTCTGCGCAATCCCGGTGGCGATGATGATGTGACGAATGTCGGCGGCGAAGGCCTTCCACACGAAGAGGAAGAAGAGGATGACGACGAGTCCAATCTTTCTCTTGCTGCGATGGAAGCCGAACTGCGCCCGCAGGTCATGGAAACGCTGGATACGATTGCCGACACCTACAAGAAGCTGCGCAAGCTTCAGGACCAGCAGGTCGAGGCGCGCCTGGCGTGCACCGGCACGCTGTCCACTGGCCAGGAGCGTCGTTACAAGGAACTGAAAGACCAGTTGATCACAGCGGTTAAGTCGCTGTCTCTGAACCAGAACCGCGTCGATAGCCTTGTCGAGCAGCTTTACGACATTTCCAAACGCCTTATGCAAAACGAAGGTCGTCTTCTGCGCCTTGCCGAATCCTACGGCGTGAAGCGTGATGGCTTTCTGGAGCAGTATCACGGTGCGGAACTGGATCCGAACTGGATGAAGTCGATCGCCAATCTGGCTGCCAAGGGCTGGAAGGAATTCGCACGCGAAGAAAACAACACGATCCGCGACATCCGTCTGGAAATCCAGAACCTCGCTCAGGAAACCGGCATTTCCATTGCCGAATTCCGCCGCATCGTTTCCATGGTCCAGAAGGGCGAGCGCGAAGCGCGGATCGCCAAGAAGGAGATGGTCGAGGCCAACCTGCGTCTGGTGATTTCGATTGCGAAGAAATACACCAACCGTGGTTTGCAATTCCTCGATCTCATTCAGGAAGGCAACATCGGTCTGATGAAGGCCGTGGACAAATTCGAGTACCGTCGTGGTTACAAGTTCTCGACCTATGCGACATGGTGGATCAGACAGGCCATCACCCGTTCGATCGCCGACCAGGCCCGCACGATCCGTATTCCGGTGCACATGATCGAGACGATCAATAAGATCGTTCGTACATCGCGCCAGATGCTGCATGAAATCGGTCGCGAACCGACGCCGGAAGAACTGGCTGAGAAGCTTGCGATGCCGCTTGAAAAAGTGCGTAAGGTATTGAAAATCGCCAAGGAGCCGATTTCGCTCGAAACGCCTGTCGGTGACGAGGAAGATTCGCATCTGGGCGACTTCATCGAGGACAAGAATGCCCTTCTGCCAATCGATGCCGCCATCCAGGCCAACCTGCGCGAAACCACAACGCGGGTGCTGGCCTCGCTGACGCCACGCGAAGAACGCGTCCTGCGCATGCGCTTTGGCATCGGCATGAACACGGACCACACACTGGAAGAGGTCGGACAGCAGTTCTCGGTCACGCGCGAACGTATTCGTCAGATTGAGGCCAAGGCCCTGCGTAAGCTCAAGCACCCGAGCCGTTCGCGCAAACTGCGCTCGTTCCTCGATAGTTGAGTTTTTGTTAGTGGAAGACATTAAGCCCGGTCAGTTTTCTGGCCGGGTTTTTCTTTTTGGGGATGATGCTGGCCTCCAAAACGATTATCTCTGAGGCGGTCAACGGGCGTATCGACTGGATGGAAAAGACGGGCAAGAACAAATGGCGGCAGGAGAGCTGGACAATTCCGGTTTCACTCATGCTGCATGTTCTGCTTGGCGCCACCTATCTCTTATCCTCTGGATATTCTCCGGCACCGGCGGAGCCCGAAACCGTCAGCGTGGAGATGGTCGAGCCACCCAAGCCTGAGCCGCCCCCAAAGCCGGAAGAAAAAAAAGCCGAAGAGCCTCCTCCGCCTGCGCAAGAAAAGCCGAAAGAGCCACCACCGGTACCCGCGCCTGAACCTGAGCCGCCGCCATCTGTCATGTCTGGCGTGCCTGTCCGTCCTAGCCCGACGCAGATGGATGAGCGCGACGAGCAGGGCGAAGAGGAGGCAGGCGGCCAAGACCAGAAGGCACCCGAAAAACAGGCGGAGACACAGCCTACAACGCCCGCGTCTGCTGAACCTGTTGAGACGAACGAGCGGCCGGAAGCTCCTGATGCACAGACTAACGCCGAGCAAAGTGAGATACTCTCTGGGGATGCGCCCAAACAGCCCGATCCGGCTGCTGTTGTATCACAGGTTCCCAAACCCGAGCCAAAGCCTGCACAGGAGCAATCTGCGACAGCAAAGCCGGATGGTGAAGGGGATCCCAACCTTAAGCCTGCCAAGAAGATATTGGCCGGCGCAAAACGCCCTGGCCCGATGATGCGTCAAATTTTTGGAAATCTTCCGCCTCGTCAGCGGGTGAGGCAGCTTTGTTTCGCGGAAGTTGTTGCGCAGGTGACTGCGGCAAGACAGGGTCAACCGCCTGATGGTCAACAGGACGTAGAGCGAATGATCGTCGACAACGTCTTAAACGCCAAGGGCGCGTTCAATGTCGGTGCGCAGTGGTTCCCAATCAACTACCAATGCAAGGTGGATATCGAAAACTACGTTGTGACGGAATTTCGATATGACATTGGCGCCAGACTAACGCCTGAGGATGTCAAGCGATTGAAGCTGGTGGTCCAGTAGCTCTCGCTCAAGCAGGTCGCAGTAAATCCTATTCACTGCGACCCATTGACGGCAATTAAACGCAATATCCGTTAGGCGAGGACCTGCCTGCCAACCAGTTTGCCGATCGAGCCCATAAGCGAAACTTCGTCGTAAGGCTTTCGGATCACCGGCACATGCGCGAATTCGCTTGGGATCATGATTCCATCAGCATAACCCGTGGCGAACATGAAAGGGATCTCGCGGCGCAGCAACTCGTAGGCAACCGGTAGCGATGTATCGGTGCCGAGGTTGATGTCGAGAATGGCGACGTCTGGCGTCAAGCTCTTCAACTTATCCAGCGCCATGGCCGAAGACGTGGCGGTTTCGATATCGGTGATGCCGCGCGCTTCCAGCATATATTCGACATCCATGGCGATCAGCATTTGATCTTCAACGAGAAATACTCGCAATGGTTCCTCCGCGGCATAAGGTGTGTAAGGGTCCGAGGCGTTGCTCGATAGTTCCAGATTGATTTGTGGCTGGCCGGGCGTCGCGTGACGGGCAGGCAGCACGATTTCGGCTTCAATACCGTGCGGCTGATAGGTTACTTTGCTTTTCCCACCCAGATCATAGGGCACGCTTCGGCTGATGAGGGCAGATCCAAAGCCTGTCCTCGTTGGTGGTGTCACGGTTCCTTGCACCGTCTCGCGCCAGGAAATCACGCAGTCGCCTACATCGTTCAACTCCCAGGCAATGCGAAGCCGACCGCCAGCCTGGCCGAGCGCGCCGTACTTCGCAGCATTGGTTGCCAATTCGTGCAGAACAAGTGCCATGACCGAGAATGCACGGGAATCCAGCAGAACGCTTGGCCCTGTTGTCTCGATCTCGCTAGCTGGAGACCTGTGCGGTGATAGTTCAGCATCCAGCAGATCGCGCAACTGACCGCCGCCTTCGCCACGAACGACCTGATCATGCGCAAAGGATAGAGCCTGAATGCGGCCTTTCAGGGCAGAAACATATTCCTCCAGCGTGCGGCCTTCCTGAGTCGGGTTCCCGACCAGAGACTTGATGATGGCCAGAACGTTCTTGACGCGGTGGTTGAGCTCTTCGTTCAACATGCGCTGACGCACTTCCGCCTGCGCCCGTTCGCCGGCCATCAACTCGCTATGGCGGAAGGCCACCTCCACAAGCGCCACGCGCGCGGCCTCTGCGATCTGCCGGTCTTCTTCTGTCCATGGCTGAGACTGCTGGTGTACGGTTTCTTTCCACAGCGCAAAGCTCTTGCGCGGCGTCAGTCGATCACCCAGAGGGCCAGTCTCATAGGATTTGTCGGGATTGCCGCCCCAGTTCAAAGTCTGAACAAGTTCCTTACGAAAGAACATCAGGTAATCGTTTTTAACCTGAGACAAGGGTACCGCCAGCATGCCGGCGATTTCGCCGCCCAGATATTCCGCTTCAGGCAGCTGGTTTGACAGTGCATGCGTCGCCCATACGCGCCCCTCGGAAACGGAACTGGCCAGACGACCGAGCTGGGGAGCAAGCGCTGGCGGTGGAACCGTGCCGAACGTATACCAGCGTTCGTTCATCCACACGCCAACGCCGTCGCAGGGCATCAACCTGCTGAAATCCGGCAGGTTCTCAACCAGAAGCTCTTCTATATTGTTGTGGTGTGCAGCCAGCCTGAGAAATTTGTCGAGCGATGCATGGGCGTCATGCGCAGTCGCCAGCTTTTTCTTCTGTTTCAAAGCCTGTAGGTGCAGCGAGAAGAACTCTCCGAACATCTCTGCGGCAATGCGAATAGGCATGGGTAGTATGCGCGGCGAATAATGATGGCAGGCGATCAGCCCCCACAATTCGCCGTCATTGATAATGGAAATCGACATGGATGCCGACACACCCATATTGCGCAGATATTCGCAATGGATGGGCGAAACGCTGCGCAGGTGTGAGTAAGACAAATCCAGCGGTTCTCCAGAATGGTCGAGCGTCGGTTCAACCGCCACCCGTTCACCGCGTGAATCCGAGATGATCCGCAACGTGTTTTTCAGGTAGAGCGCACGTGCTTGCTTTGGAATATCGCTGGCCGGGAAATACTGGCCAAGAAAGCTCTCAAGATCGGATTGTTTGGCCTCTGAAATAACTTTTCCCGCGCCATCCTGTTCGAAGCGGTAGACCATAACGCGGTCGTAACCCAGCATCGCCTTTATCAATCGTGTGGTGCGGGAAATCAGGCTCTCGACGCTATCCGCTTCGCGGATGCGGTCGATCATCAGTTGGGCAGTGTGCAGCGGCTGCGCCTCATTGCTGGCAGGTTCCAGTTCAACGATGGTCACAGCCTTATAGCGATGAATGGCAATATCAAAAGACCTGCCGCAGGCAAGCTTGACATTTGGCAACATGGCCGGGCGGCTGCTGTTGGCGGTAACCGTGAGTGCGTTTCTCAGGTCATGAACGACATCGCTACCCAAAAACTCTTCAATCGGCTTGCCGATCATCTGACCAGTAAAGCCAAACATATCATGACAATTGACCGAGTGACGGGTGATGGTGCGCATGGCACTGTCGCAAGCGATCAGACAACCATGCGGTTGGATAGATCCCGGTATGTGAATAGGCTCTATGTCGCAGTTGGTAAGATCAACCTGCTGGACTTGCGACGTCATGAAGTGGTCTTTCGGTAGCGAGATAGAATAGGGCACTTATTGTCGGTATTCTGCAACAAATGTGATGTCGTTAAGGACTTTGTCTCACAAAATATAGTCGAAATTTGGCAGGCGAAAGAGTATTTTCGTAAACCGGTATATTCGTCCATTGAAAACGCGTTTCCTTCCGTGCAGATCTCCCCAGCCGTCGGCTCGCGTGGATGCACGTCACATTTAGGCCTGAAAAATCAGAACGATTTGCTAGCCGTTTCGTTCCAATTTGAAAGCGAAAAGACCTTTGTCTCAGAAAATTCTCTCGATCTCCTCACGCGGCCAGGGTCTCTATGAGTTCACCCGCAACGCGGCAGCTTTCGTCAAAGCCGATGGGATGCAGGAGGGGCTCCTGACACTTTTTGTGCGCCACACCTCTTGCTCCCTTCTGATCCAGGAAAATGCCGATCCCGATGTAAAGCACGATTTGTTGCAATTCTTTGCGCGGATAGTGCCGCCCACCAACGATCCTTCCATGGCGTGGGTCTCGCACACGATGGAAGGGCCGGACGATATGCCGGCACACATCAAGTCGGCACTGACGCAGGTTTCTCTGGGCATTCCGGTGGCCGACGGAAAGCTGCTACTGGGCACATGGCAAGGCATTTATCTCTTTGAACATCGTAACCAACCGCATGTGCGCCAGATCGTCATGCACCTTTCCGGTTAATGCAGCCGCTTGCGTTTTGAGCCATGAACGGATGCTGAATGGGCGGTTCTGAAACCGTTCACACGCAGCCGACTAATGTCATATCGGTCGATCGGGTCACCTCGCATCCCGGCGAAGATTTAGAAACGGAGTAAGACAATGATCAGCACATTCGCAAAAGCAGGCGTTGCGGTCCTTATCGCCATCAGCAGCCTTTCCGCAACGGCATCCACCGCATCTGCACAGGATGTTCGTTACGGTCTTTATGTTCAGGATGGCCAGCGTCACGGCGGTCATGGCTGGGGTCGTCCGGATCGTGGCCGTGATCGTTGCGCTCCTTGGTTGGCCGAAGAAAAGGCAAGCCGCATGGGCCTGCGCCGTGCCACTGTGGTTGACGTGTCTCCACGCCGCGTCGTGGTCGCCGGTTTCGACCGCCGGGGCCGTGATCGCGTCGTCTTCGCCAATGTTCGGGGCTGCCCGGTCATTCGCCGCTGAACGACACACCTAGACCGTAGCGACACACCTAGACCGTCTCGACATTCAAATCCCCTCGTCACGAAAAATGGCGAGGGGATTTTGCTATGCGAATGATTTCGAAACGAGGCGCAGCTTGCGCCTCGTTTTGGATTACTGGTCCAGAGAAAATGTCACGTTCACGGTGACCTTGTAGGTGTTTTCGCCTGCTGCGACCGGAACGCTGTCGGATTTCTCCATAGCGGCTGCGCGCATCATGGTCTGAGGCATCGGCATTGGGCGTTGTGCGTTTTCGGTCATCTCCAACACCCGGCCGAGTTTGACACCCGCCGCTTCGGCAAGTGTTTTCGCCTTCGCCACAGCATCCGCCACGGCGGCTTTGCGGGCTTCTGTCACCGTCGTTTCAGGCTTGTCGTTGGTAAAGGTGATATCTCCGCCCTGATTGATCCCAAGCGTGACGGAACGATCCAGAATTTCGCCGAGCTTGGAGATGTCCCTGACACGCACTGTCAGGCCGTTGTTGACCTGATAACCAGTGATTTCAGGAGCGACATAGACGCCGTCCTTCGGCTCGAACTGTTTGTAGAGGGGCTGGACCGAGAAGTTGGATGTTTGCAAATCTCTTTCGGCGATACCGGCGGATTTCAAGGCCGCCTGAACCTCTTGCATGGCGGAACTGTTGTCCTTGAGGGCCGCTGCTGCCGTCTCCGCCTGCTTCACGACGCTGAAAGACAGGATCGCCATATCAGGTGCTACCGCCGCGTCGCCTTCACCTGACACACTGATCACAGGTTCCCGCTTGGTATTGTCCTGCGCAGACGCAGCCATGGGCACGGC
Source organism: Rhizobium skierniewicense Ch11 (assembly GCF_023757665.1). NCBI lineage: Bacteria > Pseudomonadati > Pseudomonadota > Alphaproteobacteria > Hyphomicrobiales > Rhizobiaceae > Rhizobium > Rhizobium skierniewicense. The sequence continues at coordinate 228,017 of NZ_RXPG01000021.1, read as the reverse complement.
GACAAGAGCCGTAAATGCTGATAGCACCAACGAACAAGATAGTTTCGATGTCATTGAGGTTCCTCTTTTTTAGCGTCTCTGACTGTCGATGTCGCAGGAGATTATGGGTCTAATACGGCACAGATGACACACGCGTTAAGACAACGGCTTGTCGCGTCCAAAAAATTGCGTTAAAGCCAACTCCGCGCGAGGTTGAACCATTGCAACCACGCGCTCCGAGGCGGCTAACGCTATCGGAAGGGCCTGTAGCTCAATGGTTAGAGCCGGCGGCTCATAACCGCTTGGTTGGGAGTTCGAGTCTCTCCGGGCCCACCATTATACGCAAGTATCTGATTTCAAACGAAAATTTTAAGCCGATTTTTCCAACGTACACGGCGAAATACACCGCTACGTACACATTTCAAGCCAGATCGAGAGGCTTGAATTGTATTTATGGAAACGCGAAAACGGATTCACATATCAGCAACGGATTCCCGTTAGCGTCGAATTTCAATTTGGAAAATCGCCAATCCGTGTGAATTTGGGGCCACTTCCTGCCGCTGCGGCACGAAAAAGAGCAATTATTCTTTCGGGTGCGGCCATGAGAATGATGGACGATCCGACCATGACCAGAGAAACCCTTGCTCATAGCCTCAAAGCGTTAAATGCCGAGCTTCAGGAACTGCATCGCCGCCATTTTCCTCTTGGCTTGAGAGTCACAAGCAGAATTCAGCAGGCCGAAGAATTCGAAGCTGAAGGCGATTTTGAAGCTGCCAAAGTGTACCGGCGCGAAGCAAAGGAACTGGCAGCGCAAAAGGCTTCTCTGAAAGATTTTAAGCAAAGACTCCAGACGATAGCGGACGCCCTTTCAAGGGATTCCGTGGCATGGGAGGCTGAGCGTGACACGTTTCAATCTGTAGTCCGCACGCTCGGTTCCTTGGGGGGGGCAGGTTCAATCTCCTCAAATTCAACCTATTCAGCAGCACCAGCCTCAACCTCTCGAATATCAGGATGAGAGAACGGTTACTTCATCAACTAAACTAAGCGTCGCAGGTCGCATAATCCTTGATGCTCGAAAAGACGCGTTGGATAAGGGGAACAACGACGGAGTGCGCTATGAGGAGCGGCTTGAAAACACGTTCGCGGCATTCCTTGATGTGGTAGGGGATCATCCTCTCAGCTATTATCTGCCTATACATTTGCAGGACTTTGCAACAGTCTTGGCAAAAGTTCCTACAAATCGCACGAAGTATACAATTTTTGCCAATATGAATCTTAAGCAGATGGGCGAGAAAAATGACAAGTTGCCTGACGAAAAGCGGATTAAACGCCTGTCACAGACGACAGTTAAAGAGCATGTGACCCAAGTAAAGCTTATTTGGGAGAAGGCGACTGCTGGTGTCTCAGGAATTCGCGACATCCGGTCGTTCAGCGTGACAATGCCTGTAGCTGCAGTCCCTGCCATTGATCGGGAAGGTTTGCCTCCGACATCCTTGAATACATGGCTGGCAGACAGCGTCAGTCCTAAGATCATGCGAAAGCCGCACAAAGCTTGGTTGCCTCTTGTTGGTTTTTTGACAGGGATGCGGCTTTCCGAAATCGTCTACCTGCAATCCTCTGATATTGTGACCATTGAAGGGAACGAGGTTTTCGATCTACGTCGTCCTTTGATTATCGATGGCAAAGAGATTGCAAGGCCCCTCAAGACGAAGACGGCTGTGCGCGTTGTTGCTATCCATCCGTTGCTTCGTGATTGCGGTTTCATAGATTTTGCAAAGAAACAGCGTGGCTTGGGTGGGTTTGTTTTCCCTCATTACCATACAGCAAAAGACCCTGCGGACGCTGCCCAGAAGCAAATGGGAAACTGGATGATTGCACTCGGAATTCATGAAACTCAACGTCAAGTATACCATTCGCTGAGGCATAACGCAAAATCATGGTTCCGCATTAACGTCGGCGATAGCCTCGCAGACAAGCAATGTGGTCACGCAGCATCTTCCGTTGGGGCAAGGTACGGCTTTAAGGTACTGGAACCGGAGGAGGTTCAAAAAATAATGTCGATTCCGGTTCCGCGTGGTGTAGATTTCTCACCCTTCATCGAATGGCGGCGTCAGGCTAAATAACAACTATTCCAGCCTCTCAAGCTCCACCAGTGCAATATATCCAGCGAATTCACCGGCCTCTGAAAGTTCGTCGGCATCATTGATGGCGAACTCGTCGCGTGACCGATAGGTGCTAAAATACCACCGGTGATCACCATCAACAAAGTTACGCCGGTCGTACTCTGACACGTCTAAATAGTCGTACTCGGATGCGCCGATCTCACCGATCTTCTCGACGGCTGCTTGAACCGTTTCTGCGGAAACCCAAACGTTTCCGCTGTTCTGGCAAATAAGATGAATCATAGTTTTTCCTCTGCTTCCGCTTGCATTTAGATAACGGCACGCGACCGACAATCGATTGCGCTGGATATGAGCCGCATCACTGCGTTTGCAGAGAAAGTATCAGTCCATGGCTCTGCTGACCGATACGACATATTTAGGAACCGATCAGAGTAGGTCAAGCCATCAGCCTGTCGAACGCGCGAATACCGTCCCGCTGGATTTCCTTTCTCAATTCCGCAGCCGCTCCGGGCAAGCGAGATTTGCGGATCAACTTCTTTTGCGCGCTTCCGTGAGCCTGAATGTAAATCGCTGCGATGTAGCAGATCAGGCCGCCTTTTTCATGGTGATGGTGGACCTCTTCGATGATGACGTTAACCGTCAAGCCGCGAATTCTGGTGATCGTCTGGCGCATTGAAATCTCCACTTTCTGGTTGATTTTATTGAGAAATGTATAGCAGAAAACGGGATTCTTGAGAATCCTTTGGTCGGGAATGATGTCGCGGATGGGGTAGCGTTCGTTAATCAGATCGCTCGGATTTTATCCATTTTGGAAAGGGAACATTCGCCACGATAACGGCGGCAGGCAGGGGTTGACTGTCAGCGCGGCGGCATAGGCTCTTCTTCCGCCTTGGCCAGAATGGGCATGGCGGTGCCCGCAGGGCATAAGAGCCGCCGCGCTGGCAGTCACTGAGCGAGAAGGTTCCGCGACTATTTTTTCCCCGGTCCGCCTGCGGAGCGGATCGAGACACGCGGCTCGATCCGAAGGAAAAGGAAAAATCGTCGTGGAATAGAACGAGGCTACCCCTGCCGATTTTTTGACGATCTGGCCCTATTTCTCGCTCTGAGATGCGCCGAATTGCGAGGTGGCAGAATTATTTTCACTGGCACTTGTGGAAATATCATTTCCTTCTATGTGGTCTAAGGATGCGGAAACAATAATTTCTATCCAAATCGTACTTTCGCGAATATTGGGGAATATGATTCTATTTTAGTCCAATAGAGCAAGTTGCACTTTGCATTTTGCTTTTTTGAGCGAAAAATTCGTCCGATTACATCTTGCGCCTTCCCCGCAAGTGAGCCATCTTGGTTTCAGGACAGCCGAACACCTTGGATTTTGTCACCCTATAGGGGATTGGAATTTAAGTTTTCGGGCTTTTATTCGGCTGGGTTGATCGGCTGTCCTGCTCGCTCCAGTCCACATGGCGCGCGGATTTGAACGAACTGACTTCTACCGCCGAAGAGGTGGCTCTGAAGGCATGCGGCCCTGAATAGGTCGTACTTTACCGCCGAATAGGCGGCTCTTCTTTCCCTACAAACGTAGGGATGTCCCGCTTCTGTCATCGGCAGTGGCCTTTCTCTGCAAACGCAGAGTCAGGGAGCGCATTCGTGCGCTCCCACTCCCAACCAGCATCATAATTTTGGCTTCCGTTCCAACGGAGGGGCGAAGCTATGCCAACAACTTGAAAGGAACGACATGGACCATAATCTCCAAGGTTTTGGATATTCGGGAGATCGACATGCAAGGAAATGAACTCGACATCCGCTTGAACGACCTGAAAAAGACAGGCGAACGCCTCAATGCCGAATGCGGGCAATGCCTTGATCGAGCGGGCTTGCTGATCTCGGTAGCAAAATCTTTCGGAACCGATCAACTCAATGCCGCCAAGGTAGGATGGGCGGGGCCGCGCTTTGACATTGGAGATGTGTTCAAGGGGATCAATGACGAACTTGCCAATGCGCGGCGGTTCAAAAACGCGTTGGAGGAGTGCACCGCCGAACTGCGTGACCTTCACAAGGTGAAGAGGTCGTCCCGATGAACTACTTCGGTTCCTCTAAAGCTGGGCAGTGGTTGGCTGGCCAATTACCGCGCATAGATCGCGTACTTGCCATTGTCGAGTACGACCAAAAATCAACTGCCCACATCATTGATTGCGGCGACGAAGATCAGTTTATTCAATGGGTTTCGGAAACCCACGATGATGACGAGATCATGCGGTCACACGATGATAACTGGAATTGGACAGAGACCGAGGAAGAGCATTTGAACCGGATCGGATGTCGCGTCACCTTTTGCGCTATTGCTAATTTGGTCGGTTGACGCCGATTGTTTTTCCCCTGACCATTAAAAAGACGCCTTCACAGGGCTGGAACCCTCCGGCGTCTTCTTAAACACTGTTTGAAAAAGATGAACGATTTCATGTTTGTTGTAAAGCTCCCATTGACAATTAAGTGAGCGCCGGGCTGGCAAATAGCCCAGCCGAACAACAGCAGCCAGACGATTTTCCAAAAAGTAATGTTGACATTATTTCGAAGCCGCCAGTTGGCGGAATTGCGACACGCGCTCTTGCTGCTGCCGCGAAGACGGCACGCGGTTCGAAAACCCATAATGCAGTTTTAAAAGGCAATTGCGGATGGTCGATTGATCCAGCCAGGTGGGCCAAACGCGCGACTGCCTCGAAAGTGCTCGCAGCTCAGAACGACCGTATCGCGCAAGCACTCCAGGATGCTGGCGAGGAAGTGATCCTCAGCGGCGGCATAACATGTATTTCTGCCGTGACGAATATTGTTGAGAACCATCGGAGGTACCGCGCCGTGCGGTTTCTTCCGCTCGTCGCCGCTCGCGACAGGAGGCCGCTGGTGAACGGCCTAAAGTTGTTCATGATAGAAAATCGTAACGCCCATTATTTTCGTTATGCTGTGATGACCTGCAATGAACTTATCCCCGCGTTCAAAGACCTGCGAGGACCTATTCAGCGATTGTCACGGAAAATTTCAAAATGGGCAGACGAAGTCTGCAAGGAGCAAGGGATCAAGGTGCTGTTTCGCGGCATTGAATTCACGCGTTCAACTGCTGCCGAGAGAGATGATGAGGCCAAAAAGCAGGGGCGGCAATCTGACCTTTCAGAGCGGTATGGGGGTGAGACAGTCCTGTATCATCTCCACGCGAACGTCTTGTATTGGCCGACGCGGGTGATTGAGGATTGGACGGATTTCCTGCGTGGTACGCATAAATTCATCGGCGCGGAGTGGAAAGATAATGGCACGATTGAGAAGGTGGAAGAGATCGTCAAATACTGTTCCAAGCCCGCTGACACAGAAAAGGCATCGGGAGAAGAACTTGTATGGCTCTACCGGCAAACGGAGAGGTTGAAAATCTGCCAGCCACTCGGCGACTTTATGAAGTGGATGAGAGGCCTTAAGGCCCGGCGCGAGAAGATCGTCCGCGTCCGCCGTGAGGGCGGCGATAGCGAATTGATGCGCGTCAAAAAAGGCAGGCGCGGTAGTCAGGTGGAAGATGACGAGGATCAAGACGAAGAAATTGCGGCTGACAAAGATGAGGATGAACGCAGCGATGCGTCCACGTCAGCGAGTTTAGACCTGAAGGAAACGCCTCCGCAGGGCCTTAATGGTGGACCTGTCAAAAACATCGTAATCGGCCTGACGCTCCCACAGTGGCGACACTCGCCATGGGCAGAGCCGATGATCATGGTGCAAAATTACGATGCGCGAACGCTGTCCGAAGAGGACGGGTATCACATTTGCGAGTGGCAGCGAGAGGCGCGGGAATGGTGGAATGCCGCCAATGCGCCATCACCTGAAGAAGCGCTGGAAGTCGCCCGCGTGGCTCTGGAAGCCGTACAGTCCGGCGCAGATATGACTTCCGTCGATATATGGGAAGCGGCGAAAGCCGCTTGCTATATAGTTCACACATGTAGCTCAACTGTCTCGCGGCTCAATTCAATACCGTACCAAGAACCTCACGAAACGATTTTCGAGGATCAGATACCTGATCCAGAAATATTAATCCGCTCGATTTTGGATGCACCAAATGCCCGAGAACGGATTGAGAAGATCGCCACGGACGCAACCGTACTCCAGCAACAGAGCCGAAAGGCCGCTGAGGACCGGCTGACGACGCTACCAGCGGGTAGCTATGAGGTCGGCAAGGAATTCATTGACCGTGAATTTCCTTTGTCGACGGCATCGCCAGCACAATTGCTGAGGAGCGCCATGGCATCCGACGTGGCTCGATTGCCAGTCGCCGGTACGTCCTGTGAGGACGAAAATGACGCCATCTGGGCTGACCTTTTCGGGGTGTCCGAAACCGATTGGCTCGCGGCAGCATGATGGCATCCCCGGCCATAAAGGGGGTAGTCGGCAGACCCTCAACGGCGTTGTCTCCATGACGTGGTCCGGCTGAAGGCCTCCTCGAAGAGCCGATGGTTGCTTGCAATCAGTAGTCGGTCACTACTGATTTGATTCCGTTCCCAAACACGCTTTGCGCCCATGGTTTTTGCTCTCATGATTAAAGGAGTAATTTCCTACTTTTTTGAGCAAAGCGATGAAACAAAACAAAGATATCTCGCGAAGAATTGCGACCGTTGTTGACTTGGATGTGAGCCGGATGGCCGTCTTATCTGCATTACATGATGCGGTGCGCTCCGGTGATCCTGAGTTGGCGAGAAACTGGACAAAACCTTCTGACGCTGGATGGCGCGATCTGCGTACGAATCCCCAGTACGGGCCGGTCGCGCAATGGCTCTGGGATATGGAAGGCCGCTCATGTGAATTCAAGTACGAACTTGTAGCAGACCTCAACGGAGATTGGTTGCAGCTGGAAAAGCTGCTGACCAAAGAGTTGAGCAGCCGTAAGGTGCGATGAATGCATGGGATACCAATTTATCCATCTCGAATCTTACGCACGCAAAGCCGACGCTAAGGGGCGTTCAACCGACTTTGTCTTTGCTGAGGCCGGTCGCAAACCGGAAGCCTGCGTCCATGTCGAAAATCCCGCACCGCCCGTGGTGGTGTACGGGGTCGATGTCGGGGCCGCGCAGGAAATCCATGACAGTGCCGCAGCCGTGGCCACTATTGCCGTAAAAGGCGGTCACGTTCGCAAGGTAGCTCGCGACAAAAAAACTCTCCATACAGTTGTCGCTTCCTTCCCGGCGACCATGGCCGAAATTCGTGCTGATCCCGCGAAACTAAAAGAAGCGGAGGAATGGGAAAGGCGAACAGTTGCTTGGCTTCGTTCTCAATATGGGGATCACCTTAAATCCGTCATCAGGCATGAAGATGAGGAATACTTTCACATTCATGCATATGTCGTACCGACCGGGGAACCGGGGATGTCGGCGCTTAAATATCATCCGGGCGTCACTGCAAAGCGTGACGCCATGGACGTCGGCAAGGATGACGAAGACAAAAAAGCCCTCTCAAAGAGGGCTGACGCCGCCTACAAGGCCGCCATGAGGCAATGGCAGGACAGCTATCATGAAGCGGTTGCAATTCCTTGTGGGTTGACACGCCTCGGTCCTCAGCGCCGCCGTCTGACACGGGGCGAGTGGCAGCGCGAACAAGTACAGGCAACAGCTCTGCAACAGGTCGTCCAGCGAGCACGTAAAGTTAAGGCGGATGGCGAGACGTACATAAGTCATACCAAAGCGGAAGCGGCCAAGATCGCTGCCGACGCTGCAAGAGAGACGGATGCGGCACGGAAGGCAACCGCCGCCGCGATGGCTGCGCAGGATCGCGTTCGGCAGGAACAGGAACAGGCAAAAGCGATACTGGCGGATGCCGAACGATATTCCGGTTGGGCCGGTCGCCTACGTGCCATCTGGGACCGTCTACGAACGTCGTCAGTTGTCGAGAAGGTTCGCGCAGAGTTTTTCAGTGAAGTTGACCGTTGGCGGGTTGCCGCACAGGAAGCCGAGCGACGGCAACTGGAAGCCGAACATCAGCGTCACGAAGCCGAGCGGAAAGTCCGCGAAGCACAAGATGTGGCCTTCAAAGCTGGTATCGAACGTGACCGTCTGCGCTCAATGCTTTCGCCTGTTGCCGATCATTCCGAGCCGGAACTGTCACCAGCGCCGAAGCAGATTTTGAAACCCAATTTTAAGAAGAAAGACCGGTCGTAACGCCCGCTGCCATCTCTGGCAGCGGATCGATTATCGTGGCTTACTGCACGAGCGATAGGCCACCATCAATATGTCGCAAGAACGCTTTTTCCGCTTCTCTCCGCGCTTCTGTTTCCGTAGGTGCGTGCCACTGGCCGATTGTGATGTCGTCCACGCTACTGTCGGAGGGATGCACCTTGTCGATCACGTATCCGTACCTGCCTTCCCACCATTGCCGCACCTCAAGGATGTATCCCAAATCCTCCGACACAGTTATTTCGCAAAACGTCTCATTCCAATCGAACTTTATACCGCGATCATTACTAAGCATGAGCGTCTCCTGTTGTTGATGATGCGGAGACAATCATAGAATAAATTTCTCGTCAACTGGTATTTTAAATCGATAAATCGGACTTATGTCAACATAATTGGAATTTTATTCGAATCCTTTTGTTGAAAATTACTTTTCCGAGAACTCCTTCACTTTGGCTCTGGAATTCCTTTGTCGCCATCATTCTTCCGCGATAATTCCTTGTCACGTTTTGCCTGTTCGGCTTCTCGCCTTTTCTGCTCATCCCACAAAACTGAGCGGCTTTGGAAATTTCTCACGATGTCGGCGCTCAATTCCGCACGGCAGTGCAAAAGATTGAGCGGATTGATCGCATAGATTTCATCCAGATATTTGTGTGTCTCGGACGGGGATAGAAGCTTGAGCCCTTCCAGCGCATCCGACTGATAGCGCTGCTCGGAAAGGTCGTTCATGATCTCACCAAGAAATGGACGATAGCTCCAATCTTTGTATCTGGTTGGGAAAAGCTCGCGCTCTGGATCAGCCATCCACTCCGACTTTAGCTCGGCCTTGCGGCTCATCTGGATACCGCGTTCGGCGGTCATCCGCGTCCATTGCTTGTAGCTGTAGCCGTCGCAATGGTCATCATGGCCGGAGCGTGGTGCATAGTCGCTCGCAGGGTCAGGCGTCCACCCTGTCGGCTCTGGATCGGGCTGGTATGTGTGGGAGCGCATGAATGCCGCCAGAAAAGATTCCTGCATAGCGAGCACGGCCAGCAGGAAAAGCAGGAGCATCCGCTGGCGGCGTTTTCGAGCCGCATCGATCTGGCGGCGCAAGCGTTCGATGCGGCGGCGATATTCGGCCTCGCGCTGCCGTCTCTCACGTCGGCGGCGTTCTTCCCGCTTTTTGATTTTCTCTTTTTGCGCGGGGGTAAACGGCTGGTGCTGCATTGTAAATCTCCTTGAGATTCATCGTCTCAAGGAAATTTGTGGGCGGCAAGAAATCACATCGTAAATTCATCTGTATCATCTGGCCCAGAGGGATCGTCTTCACAGCGCAAACGGATTTTTGCGTCCCGATTGCCATTCAAAATCCCGGTGGCGAAACCAACCTCCATCGTGATCAGAGCTGGAAAAATCCAGTTCCAGTCGGACCCACGTTCGGAATCAGAGCAGAAATCGAAAGATTAACCCCAATTTTAGCGTTTTGCTCAAAATCCAAGCGTCATAAAATTCCAATAATCGGATAGTTTGTCGCAAGCAAAAGCAAAACTGTTATTTCTGATACGACAGCATTACGCTTTTAAATCGTTTCAAACATTTTAACATTTGCGGATTTTCGGGTTCAACATGTTTCCAAAATTGAAGTCGCCCGGCGAGTTGAGCGATATAGTTTGGCTCAAATGCTCTATTCTTCGCCATATGATTGGACAGGCCGGAAGACCAAACGAAGTATACGTCTTTCATAACTTCACGGCGATATTGTCTTGGAATACGGACCACGCCAGACGTTATATCTAGCCCCGTAACAATTTTCTTTTCGCCAGCGAAAACATGCCTGATCTTTTCCCGATTGATGACAAACCCTTCATCTTCGACGATTTTGTGAACAATCCACTTCAATTCGTCGGTTATTTTGTTTCCTGAGATAGTTATGTCGTCGGCATATCGCGTGTATCGCAATTTTCTTTTTCTGCAAATTGCGCGCAATCTCATATCGAGCCTATTACATATTATGTTGCTAAGTGTGGGACTCGTCGCGGCTCCTTGGGGTAATTCATCATCAACTGTGCATATTGTACTTAGAAAAAACGCGACATGCTTTGGGTAGTTCAAAGAAACGAAAGCGCCCATTACGCGCCTGAAGCCAATCGAAGGAAAAAAGTCTTTCAGGTCAATTTTGTAAAGCTCCTCCCTACCACAATGAATTCGCGCATTATCAACTATCGAATGCCTCTCACGAAATCCCATTGCGGGCTGAGCCAGTTGCACAGCCGATAGTATATTGGAATTTATCCATCTTTGGCATTCTAAAAGGGTAGGAAGAGGCGCGCGTATGGTACGGTAGCCCCCTGATCTCTTTTTCAGACTGAATTCGCGATAAAAACTTTTTTGACCGAATAGCATTCTCATCAAATGCGCGACGTCAATACCGAGCAAGAGCGCTAGTTGTTCGTGCTCGAAAATAGGCGGCACGCCTTTTTCAAGGCTTTTTTTTACGTGGAAAAGGTAGATTGCCTTGAGATCATCTCGGACCCCGATATCGGAAAGATACGCTTTCCATCTGGAAAGGTGCTCGCGCTGGTAAGGAATGGTTGCCATTACGTAATCATTTCGATGCAAGGCATCGCTGCGGCAGGAGTGACGCAGAACTCGGATTTTCTAAGAAAATTCGAGTTTCTGCGACAATCGTGCCGATGCGCTCGGAGAGCGCATTTCGACTACTCGACTTTTTAGAACACTCTAAAAATCGAGTAGTCGATAGGCTATCGCGAACCTCAACCGCAGAAGCGAATCCACTTCTTTGCGCTAATGACAACCATTCCTTAGGCAGCCCTATCATTTTGATCCCTTGCTTGCATCAAAAAAAGACCGAGGAATTTTTGATAATCGCGGAACATACGGGCTGAATGCGGAAATTTGGTTCCCCCTATATTCATCTGGGATGGACCTCCACGATTTATCCCCGTTGAACGCAAAGAGTCGCTGATTTGCGTTGACCCACTCTCTTCCGTTTTCAGTTAAAGCGATGATGCCCTCTCTTTGGCTTAGAAGTTCTAGCTGGCTCAACCGCCGGAAAGATTCGACAGCATCTTTTATCGAGACGCCCAAGGTCGATGTAATGCTTCCTATTGAAAGTCCTTCAAATTTCGAGAGGCATTCTCGCAACAGCATCAGATCGACTGGAGTGAGACGTAAATTACTCAAAATCCTGCTCTCCTAAATATGGGTGACCGTTCTTCCAATTTTGCATCTTGAGGCCACCAGAGGATCGGAAAATTCGAGTTTGGAGCGTTGGCGTGTCTTATGCAAAAAGCGCTTCGGCACCCCCATACCCCAGACTTGGTAGTTGATTGCCATCAATGCTCGCAGCCAGTTCTTCTTCGAGACGCTTCATATGGCTAATATTGTCGGTCAACTGTTCACCAGAAAAGTGTCCACTCAATCCCTTGGGCAGACTGTAAACGCAAGTTAAGTTAGTGTACGAGTTTTTTATATTAATCAGCGCTTCATTGATGCCGAAAAGTAAATTAATTCTACCATCAAGATTTATTCCTGATCCTGCTCCGGCTTTCATTACATAGTTCATTCTCGACAAAACAGTGCTGCCAGTTCCTGTAAAATCGTCAATCAATATGAAAGTAGAAAATTCTTTCATAACTGACGGCTTTACATATGATGGAACTCTATTGAAGAACTTAATATTTTTCCAACTGTGAAATTGGACTTTCAATCTTTGTAGCAATTGTTGAGAACTGTCGGGGCTATCGTCCCATGCCATTGCAACAATGGCAGCTTTTTGGTCTTCCTTAAGCTGCGACTTAATTCCTTCTGCCATACGTTCTATAGCTGATTGAAGTTGGGTTTCGTTGACAATGACAACTTTCTCAAGGATGTGTTTGAGCAACGAAAATTCCGACTGGTTTTTGCATAAGCCAGCCAACTCACGCACTTCGGCTTCGTAGTATCCTAAAATATCCCGTCGGAGGATGAGTTCAAAAAGCCAACTCTCAATCTCTTCCTTTTTCAAAAACAGAACCATGCCGATTACGCTCAAGAATTCCAAAACAGTAATTGATGGATTTAGACGAGATAACGTCAGGAAATCAATCTGAGATTGTCGATATTTTTGGAGATTCGTTCACTTAGCGCTGCTGACCATTATCATCTCTGGACTGTAAGGCGCTTAAACTTCTTTATTCACTGCATTTTGAACAGACCCGGTTTTCTCGGAGACCGTTTGGTTTAAGTTATGCTGCCATGGCTGGTGCGTCCAGCAGGGCTTATATCGTTCTTCGGCCTCGGCTGACGGTATGTTGGCGATAGGCTCCAAAAGGCGGCGGTTGCTGAACCAATCTACCCATTTAAGCGTGGCGAACTCCACGGCCTCGACGTAACCGAAGCCCTGCCGAGTAGCTGATCTTGGCGGCTATAGAAGACACAGCCGACCGTCGCGAAGGATGATGCTCCGCTTCATGCTCGGCCACCATTCGAACGGCGCGGACTTCAGGAGAAAGCTTGTTTGTCATTTTCCTTGTCATAGACCCTACTTCTTACGAGTGGTGTCTCCGGCAAACTGGGGGCTGTTCAGTTCAATGTTGACATCTTCACCCGAGAGAAGCCAAAAATCGGTCCACAAAATTAGTACACTCGACACCACCGGTGTGGTATGAAAAGATTTTTTCAGGGCCTTTGTGGTGCTTATGAAGAAATACAAATCTCTCCCGTCTCCTAGCCTCACTGAGTATTGATGCGGTATGGAATGTTGACATTTCTCCCGGTTCCCGTACACAGGACTAAGCTCGAAAACGTATCCAAAAGCACGACAAGGTCTTGTTTTCGTTTCCAATCTAGGCTTACGCCGGTGTGTCCGCCTCTTCTCTCCGGGCCCACCACATACGTTCACGCCACATCAGGCTGGACTTGTCTTGCACAGGTTTCGGTTCGCGGTGAATAGCGCAAGAGGTTCAATCCCGCGAGCGCGTCGACCCTTCATGCTTCAATAGGGCTGTAGGGTCGCCGTCATGAGTTGTAAAACTTGTTTCTAATCCATGGAGCCTCTCTTCGATAAAGCACATCAAGAAATAGGTGACACCACGCTGCGTTGCGTTATGGTCACTGTGCATAACTAGGGGTTGGTGATGAGTTTTACGGTTTACGATTCCGGGTCCAAGCAAGGCAATGCAGTCGGCATGATCGCACAGGTGATCTTGATTTCCGCCGTTGCGATGATTGGCTGGAATATCGCACTACCCGGGCTTGATCCTGCGTTCATGGAAACGCAACTGAGAAATGGCGTTCCTTCGCAACTTTCCGTCCTCGCGCTTGGAGCGGGGCCAATCCTGACCGCGTTTGCGCTGGGACAGCTTGGTAGAATTCTTGTTCCGCGTCTGGAGGACAGCGCCGCTATCGTCATTCTTGAAAATCTGGTCGCTTTGCTCATTGCCGCGTCGCAGGCCTATGGCATTGCGCAATCGGTAGCAACAATGGGATTTCTGGCTGACGACAGTGCGCTTGGTCTGGCGATCATCGTCGCATCCCTGGTTGGCGGCGTTGCGGTTCTTTTGTTCATGTCGAGACTGGTCGCTCTCCCAAGCCTTCTTGCTGGGTTCTGGATTGTCTGGCTTTTGCCCGCGTTGATTGGTTTGCCTGCTCAGTTTTCTTCGTGGTTTGAGCTCCTGAGGGTGGGCGCCGCCGGTGGCTCGCATGTGTTCGGAGCTGTCCTCGTGATGGCTATCGCTGTCGCGATGATCATATTTGCCATCCGCACAGTGATGCAGAGCATCGATCGACGGCATCTTTCTGACAAAGTGAACAGTGCCGCCCATGTCATGAACATTGTCATATGGCCACCCTTTCTGGCGGCGAGTGCTGGTGGTTATCTATTGATCCCGCTTGTCTTTCTCTCACCAGATGCTGTGGCGAATGCCTCCTGGTTGAGGATTTACGTTCTTGCCATGACTGCTCTCCTCATTCCCGTTTTCGTGTTCGGTTATTATCGCTTCTTCACACGCAAAGGCGTCACGTTTCCTGTGACGACGATGCTGGTGCTTGTTTTTGTGCAGATTGTACTGATGCTCGGCGGAGAATTCGCGATCACTCAGATCATGCTGCCTCTCCCGCTCAACGGCACGACCTTGCTGGTTATGGTCGCCTTAGGCTACGCGATCATTGAGGCCATCCGCAGTCCGTCCGATCCATCACGCTGAGCCATCACGTAAAGGTGTTGCCTGCGGAGTGCCGGCCGGTGTTTCAGGCTTTGGTGCTTTGCAAACACCGTGTGTAACTTGACACGACGTGCAGACCGCCACATCGGTGGGGCGAGACGCAAATCGATCAGGGAGGTAGTATGATCAGACAATCAGCAGCCGCGACTTCAGGTGCGTTACGCAGATGATTATCGGCATCGTCCTCACGGCAGCTTTGCTGCTTTTCCTGATCGGCTTTCCCCGGCATATCAAGCCTGTCGTGGTCGGTCTTGCCATCGTCTGGGCATCGACGGTTTCCTGGGTGGTTTTCGACTGGTGGCGCTCTGGTGAACGACTGAACGCCATCGTTGCAACCGCGTCTTTCGATCCGACCTGCACGGAAGCCTCTGCGCCCATTCGGGTCAGCTTTCAAAACACAAACGGCGTTGCCGTACGCCGTCTGACCTACACGCTGGAAGGGTTCGAGGCAGCGTTCCGTGCGTCGGTTTCATTTGATCCCTACCAGATCAGCGAGCGGCGTCTGGAACCCCATGAGACCTATGCCGCTTGCCGCCCGTTTCGTCTCCGCAACAATGAAAACGTCGATGGCAGAGACCTCGAATGGCGGGTGACGATCAACTCGGCCGAATTCGACTGATGTTTCCGAACACTTAACCATAGCGACAATCGGACAAATCTCACGTCTTTTTGAACTCATTTTTTGCAGAATGTTTTACCCGCTAACATAAAAGGTTTTGCAACGGCTTGGGCATGTCTCTTCCTCGATTGAGGGGGGCGAGATGGCGGGAATGCAACTTTCGGGTCATTGTGTCGGCTGGGACGGGATGCCATTTGAACGGTAATTGATGAATTGTTCCAAAAGGTTCGACTTTGATTTTACGTATTTTGAAAATTGGTGTGTTGGCTCTCATCGCTGTGCCAGCTTCGGTTGGCGCCCATATGGGCATCAACCAGCTGACGGGAAATTTCCACGAAGTATTGCCTGGCGAGCTTTACAGATCCGCGCAGCCTTCCGGTGCTGATGTCGCTCAATACGCCCAACAGTTCGGTATAAAGACCATCATCAATTTACGCGATGAAGACCGCGATGATTGGTACGCGCAGGAAAAGAACGCTGCCGGGGCCAACAATGTCCAGATGATTGATTTCCCGCTCAGCTCCTCCAAAGAGCTGCCGCAAGCCCGCGCAGAGGAATTGGCGCGTATCATGAAGAACGCGCCAAAGCCCTTACTCATCCATTGTGAACACGGCGCCAACCGGACCGGCCTTGCCTCCGCGATCTATGTCGGTGCCGTTGCCCATAAGAGCGAACAAGCGGCAGAATTCCAGCTTTCCCCGTATTATGGGCACGTGCCGATCAAGGGCGTTGGTCGTTACGAAATGTATCAGTCGTGGGATAACTTCGAAGAGACGCTGGGGTTCTGACACATTCCTCCGTTACACCGCGCTGAGATATCGCGTGTGAGTTTTCGTAACAGCAAGAGCGTCTTTCCTGGTTCCGCGGGCGATTGAAAGCTTCCTTCAGCCCAAAGATTTTGGGCTGATTGTATCGCGCAAGATATGCGGATTGCCGGAAGAACCGAGCTTTCGTCACTTGCCCCGCGCTCGTTAAAAACGTCCGCCCTTATCCGAAATCACTTTCGTCAAGCTTCCATCCGCTGGAAACAGCGGAATGAGGCAGGCTTGCAGCGCGTGATAAATGTCACCCTTGCCTGGGAAGATGGTGTTGGCGGGGATCAGGTTTTCCGTCAGTTCCTCGTGCCAGCCACCGTTCTGGTGGTCGAGGAAGCTGTTGGCGATGGTGCTCCAGACGCGGCGATAGCTGTCTTCGTAGAACTCGTCGGCGGGCAGGTGTTCGTTGAGGAAGTGGGCTGCACCGGCGGCCTCGCACATCGGCCACCACAGCTTTTCGCGCTTGGCGGGCGTGTTGTCCCAATCCAGCGTGTAGAAGAAGCCGCCTTTTTCCCGATCCCATCCCAGCGACATGGATTGTACGAAGAGTGATTTCGCCGCCATCGGCATCCACTCATGCTTGCGCCCGCCCAACACCCAGAGTTGGAGCATCAAGCGTGCCCATTCCAGCCAATGGCCGGGCGTGGAGCCGGAGGGGCGGAACATCTCGTTGCCACGATAATCCTTGTCCAGCACCCAGTTCTCGTCGAAATGTTCGGGAACGCGAAAATCCAGCGCGCCGGCCGCACGACGAATGACGAGGTCGGCAATACGCTCGGCTTTGGTCAGATAGGCGGTGTCGCCTGTGGCCTCGAAGGCCGCCATCAGCGCCTCGGTCAGGTGCATGTTGGAGTTTTGACCGCGATAGTTTTCGATGGGAGACCAATCGCGATTGAATTCTTCGTTGATCGCGCCGTGCTTTTCTTCCCAGAATTTGGTTTCGAGAACGTTGGTAATGTCTGCCAGCATCTGGTCGGCCAGCGGGTGTCCAACGGTCTTGGCGGAAGACGCTGCAAGCAGCACGAAGGCATGTCCGTAACCCTGCTTGCGGGCGTCGACGGGACCGTTCTCATCCACCTGCCAGAAGTAGCCACCATGCTCTGCATCGCGATGGTTGTTCCACAGATAGGTCATGCCGTGATCGATGACATCGCCGCAGCCGGGGCGACCCAGAAGGTGGCCGATGGAGAAGCAGTGCACCATGCGCGCCGACATGTGGATGCCGCGAACCGGGTTTTCTGGTTGCAAGGCCGAGCCCTGGCGGTCAAGATCGAAGAAGCCGCCCTTGGGATTGATGGCGCGATACTGAAAGAAGTCGAACAAATCTTCCGCCTGCTTTGCCAGCCATTGCCGGTGCCAGGGCAGGTTGCTCCAGTTCGTTTTCCCGTGGTTCGCCTCGGTCATCTCGTCCTCCATATGTTACGCTTGTGCGATTCTCTATATCTTTGGGACGTAACGGTGTCATCCATAACGAAAATTTCGTACCTTTGCAGTAGATGCTGAAACTCAACGATATATTGACATAAAGATATCTTTATGTGACTTACGATCTTGCAAATCACCTGCGCTAATGAGGAGTGTGCCGATGTTGGACGATCTTTTTGGACCCACAGGGGGCAACAAGCGTGACGGCGCAGAAATTCTGAGAGCTATCCGTCAGGCGGCACAGGAACGAATTCTCATTCTCGATGGCGCAATGGGTACGCAGATCCAGGGGCTGGGTTTCGATGAAACCCATTTCCGCGGTGATCGCTTCCTTGGCTGCGCGTGTCATCAGCAGGGCAATAACGACCTCCTGATTCTCTCCCAACCGGACGCGATCGAGGACATCCATTATCGCTATGCCATGGCTGGCGCGGATATTCTCGAGACCAATACGTTTTCTTCCACGCGCATCGCGCAGGCGGATTACGAGATGGAAGGCGCCGTTTATGACATGAACCGCGAAGGCGCGTTCATCGTGCGCCGTGCTGCACAGCGGGCGGAGCGGGAGGATGGCCGCCGCCGTTTCGTGGCCGGTGCCATCGGGCCGACCAACCGCACGGCCTCCATGTCTCCCGATGTCAACAATCCCGGTTACCGCGCCGTCAGTTTCGATGATCTGCGCAGTGCCTATGGCGAGCAGATCGACGGCCTGATCGATGGCGGTGCCGACCTCATTCTCATCGAGACCATTTTCGATACGCTGAATGCCAAGGCCGCCATATTCGCCTGCGAAGAACGCTTCGCCGCCAAGGGCATTCATCTGCCGGTGATGATCTCGGGTACGATTACCGACTTGTCCGGCCGCACGCTGTCGGGCCAGACGCCGTCTGCCTTCTGGAATTCCGTGCGTCATTCCAACCCGTTCACCATCGGCCTGAACTGCGCTCTGGGTGCCAGCGCCATGCGTCCGCATTTGCAGGAACTGTCCGAGGTTGCCGATACCTTTATCTGCGCCTACCCGAATGCTGGTCTGCCGAACGAATTCGGTCAATACGACGAAACGCCAGAGATGATGGCTGCGCAGGTGGCGGAATTTGCGCGTGAAGGATTGGTCAATGTGGTGGGCGGCTGCTGTGGCTCCACGCCGGATCATATCCGCGCGATTGCTGAAGCCGTAAAGGGTTTTGACCCGCGCAAGGTGCCGGATCACAGGTCCTTCATGTCTTTGTCCGGTCTCGAGCCGTTCGTGTTGACGAAGGACATTCCCTTCGTCAACGTGGGCGAGCGTACAAACGTCACCGGCTCCGCCAAGTTCCGCAAGCTCATCACCGCTGGCGACTATACGGCAGCGCTCGCCGTTGCTCGCGATCAGGTGGAAAACGGCGCGCAGATCATCGACATCAACATGGATGAAGGCCTGATCGACAGCCAGAAGGCCATGGTCGAGTTTCTGAACCTCATCGCCGCCGAGCCTGATATCGCCCGCGTGCCTGTCATGATCGACAGCTCCAAGTGGGAGATCATTGAGGCGGGCCTGAAATGCGTTCAGGGCAAGTCCATCGTCAACTCCATCTCGCTGAAGGAAGGCGAGGAAAAGTTTCTGGAGCAGGCGCGTCTTGTGCACCATTACGGCGCTGCCGTCGTCGTCATGGCGTTCGACGAGGTTGGCCAAGCCGATACCTACGAGCGCAAGGTGGAAATCTGCACTCGGGCCTACAAGATTTTGACTGAACAGGCCGGCATTCTGCCTGAGGACATCATCTTCGACCCCAACGTCTTTGCTGTCGCAACGGGTATCGAGGAGCATAATAATTACGGCGTCGATTTCATCAACGCCACGCGCACCATTCGCGAAACCATGCCGCTGGTCCATATTTCCGGCGGTGTTTCCAACCTGTCCTTCTCCTTCCGTGGCAATGAGCCGGTGAGAGAGGCCATGCACGCCGTGTTCCTCTACCATGCCATTCAGGCAGGCATGGACATGGGTATCGTCAATGCGGGGCAGCTCGCCGTTTATGAAAGCATTGACCCGGAACTGCGGCAAGCCTGCGAAGACGTGGTGCTGAACCGGCGTCCCGATGGCACCGAGCGGTTGCTGGAAGTGGCGGAAAAATTCCGGGGCGGTCCGGGTCGCGAAGCCAAGGTGCAGGATCTGACTTGGCGTGAATGGTCGGTTGAAAAGCGTCTGTCGCACGCGCTGGTCAACGGCGTCACCGAGTATATCGACGCCGATACGGAAGAAGCGCGTCAGCAGGCTGAGCGTCCGTTGCATGTCATCGAAGGACCGCTGATGGCGGGTATGAATGTGGTGGGCGATCTGTTTGGCTCAGGCAAGATGTTCCTGCCGCAGGTGGTCAAATCCGCGCGTGTCATGAAGCAGGCAGTCGCCGTGCTTCTGCCCTACATGGAAGAGGAAAAGCGGCTCAATGGCGGCGATCAGCGCAAGGCCGCAGGCAAGGTGCTGATGGCGACCGTGAAGGGCGATGTGCATGATATCGGCAAGAACATTGTCGGCGTCGTACTGGCCTGCAACAATTACGAGATCATCGACCTCGGCGTGATGGTGCCAGCCACCAAGATTTTGGAAACGGCGATTGCTGAAGACGTGGATGTCATCGGCCTCTCCGGCCTTATCACCCCGTCGCTGGACGAAATGGTGCATGTCGCGGCTGAGATGGAGCGTCAGGGCTTCAACATTCCACTGCTCATCGGCGGTGCCACGACCAGCCGCGTGCATACCGCGGTCAAGATCCATCCGCGCTACGAAAAGGGACAGGTCATCTACGTTACCGATGCGTCTCGCGCGGTCGGTGTCGTGTCTGCTTTGCTGTCGGACGATCAGAAGCCAGCCTATATCGATGGTATCAGGGCTGAATACGCCAAGGTGTCGGAAGCGCATGCCCGCAATGAGCGGGAAAAGCTGCGTCTGCCATTGGCTCGCGCACGGGCAAATTCTCAGAAAGTGGACTGGACGGCCTATCAGCCGGTCAAGCCAAAGTTTTTGGGCACCCAGACGTTTGAAGACTATGATCTGGAAGAGCTTGCCAAATATATCGACTGGACGCCGTTCTTCCAGACATGGGAGATGAAGGGTCGCTACCCCGCCATTCTGCAAGACGATAAGCAGGGCGAGGCGGCGCGTCAGCTGTTTGCCGATGCTCAGGCTATGCTCAAGAAGATCATTGACGAAAAGTGGTTCCGCCCACGCGCCGTTATCGGCTTCTGGCCCGCCAATGCGGTCGGTGACGATATCCGCCTGTTCACCGATGAGACCCGCGCTAAGGAACTGGCCACCTTCTTCACCCTTCGCCAGCAACTGTCCAAGCGTGATGGTCGTCCGAATGTAGCGCTGTCGGACTTCGTCATGCCGCAGGAGACTGGCACCACCGATTATGTCGGCGGATTCGTGGTCACGGCTGGTATCGAAGAAGTGGCGATTGCCGAGCGCTTCGAACGCGCCAATGACGACTACTCCTCCATCCTCGTCAAGGCGCTTGCCGACCGTTTTGCAGAAGCGTTTGCCGAACGGATGCATGAGCGAGTCCGCAAGGAATATTGGGGTTATGCGACACACGAAAGCTTCGGTCCAGACGATCTGATCGGTGAAGCCTATGACGGCATTCGCCCGGCACCCGGCTATCCGGCCCAGCCAGACCACACCGAAAAGGAAACCCTGTTCCGCCTCCTGGATGCGACGGAAGAGACGGGCGTGGTGCTGACCGAGAGCTACGCCATGTGGCCCGGCTCCTCCGTCTCCGGTATCTATATCGGCCACCCCGAAAGCTATTATTTCGGCGTCGCGAAGGTAGAGCGTGATCAGGTCGAGGACTATGCGAAGCGCAAGGGCATGGCTATCAACGAGGTTGAGCGGTGGCTGGGGCCGGTGCTGAATTATGTGCCGGTCGAAGCAGAAAAAGAGGTTGAAACGGCCGCCTGACAATCCGATTCAGGTCGTTGTCTGGTTGATTCCAAAATGAGACGCTGTGTCTTGATTTTTAACAAGAAAAGCGCGGATCCTTCCGCGCTTTTTGCCATCTCGGACATCTCGCATCCGCGTGTTTTGGCCAGAAGACAGAATTGTCGACAAAGCTTTTACGTTATATTAGATTATTTGAATGTATTTGTAGGTTGTCATTTTGAGCGACGTCCTTTGATGGAGATCATCGTGCAGCAACTGTCTTCTCTCGTGTTGGTCTTTGCCACACTCACGATCTTGAGTGCCCATTTCGTAACCGGCGCGGAAAGCAGCAATCGATGGGGTGTCGGTGTCGGCGCGCTGTTCCTCGGCCCGCTCGTTTTTTTCTTCGTCGCCCACACGGTTCTCTATCTCGGGGCACGGCTTTTCCGTGGCAGGGGCGGCGTTGCTTCTTACGCAACCACCAAGATAAATCGGGTTTCCGCGCTGATGACGATTTTGGCGACCATGGCCGTGGCTTGAGGTCGTCGAGAGCGGAGGGATATCCGGCAGGACAGAGGGCGGGTCGCCAGACCCACCGATGCCCGATCCCCATTTATTCAAACCGGTCGATAATGCTAATTCCATTTTCCTTGAAGCTATCCATGGCGGGCAGTGCCATCACTGCATCCGACAAAGTAATATGCCGTCCGATCAGCTTCTCTGGCGAAAGCTTGCCGGTATTGATCATCGCCAACATGTCGTCATACCGCCAGGCCTGCATGCCATGGCTGCCATATATTTCCAGTTCGTGCGCAATCACCCGCGCCATGGGGATTTGCGGCATGGAATGATCAGCCAGCATCAAACCAACCTGCACATGGCGTCCGCGACGGCGCAGGTTGGTGATGGAATTGCAGCATGTTTGTGGATGGCCCAGCGCGTCGACGGAGACATGTGCGCCGCCGCCGGTGATATCACGCACGGCTTCGCTGACATCGGCGACGTCGCGGCTGTTGATCGTGGCGGTTGCGCCCAGCTCTTTCGCCAGTGCCAGCTTGTCCTCGGCAATATCGATGGCGACGACCTGAGCACCGAGCCCGGCGCCGATCATGATGGCGGAGAGACCCACGCCGCCGCAGCCATGCACCGCCAGCCACTCACCGCCCTTTAGGCGGCCCTGATCAACCACGGCGCGGAACGAAGTGGCGAAGCGGCAACCGAGGCTGGCCGCCGTATCGAAGCCCATCTCATCGGGCATGTGGACGAGGTTCTGGTCGGCGTAGTCAATGGCGACATATTCGGCGTAGGAACCCCAATGGGTAAAGCCTGGCTGAAACTGCGTTTCGCAGACTTGGCTGTTGCCGGAACGGCACTCCTGGCAATGGCCACAGCCGGACACGAAGGGCACGGTGACGCGGTCACCTACCTTGAAGCGCATCACATTTTTGCCGACCGCAGAAATGACGCCCGCAAATTCGTGGCCGGGTACATGCGGAAGGCGGATGTCTGTGTCATGGCCCATCCAGCCGTGCCAGTCGCTGCGGCAAAGGCCGGTTGCTTTGACCGATATCACCACGCCGCCGGGCATCGGGCCCGGGTCCGGCAGGTTGGCGATCATGGGTGCCTCGCCGAAGGCTTCGTAGAACAATGCGCGCATGAATTTTCTCCTGAGATGGCTTGCTGTAGCCCGATCTCTCAGTCAGAAACAGTGCGTCAGTCTGCTACAATCATCAAATCTTCTGATGCGAATTTCAGCGTGATGCGCTCGCCCACCGCTGGCGGGGTCTTTCCGGGGTCATTGAACATATCGAAGGAGAGCGTTGCGCCGCCCACATCCATGCGGGTGCGGATGACCGAGCCCAGAAAGTGGCTGGAGGTCACAACGCCCGATATGGCAACATCGCCGGAGCTTGCTTCACCCAGTGAACCCGCCTCGGGGCGCAGCGCCACCGTCACCTGTTCGCCATTGGCCTTGTTCAATGGCTTCTTCAGCGAAACCTGCTGGTCGCCCATGCGGATCGTGCTGGTGGACGTATCTACCACGGTGGTATCGATAAGGTTCAGTGTGCCCACAAATGACGCGACGAACCGGGTCGCTGGCTTGTTGTAGATCTCGAACGGCGAACCGATCTGGTCTGCGCGTCCGGCATTCATGACCACGATGCGGTCGGAAATGGTCAGCGCTTCCTCCTGATCGTGTGTCACGAAAATGGTGGTGATGCCAAGCTTGCGCTGGATCTGGCGGATTTCCTCACGCAGCGAGACGCGGATTTTGGCATCGAGCGCAGACAAGGGCTCGTCCAATAGCAGAACCTGCGGCTTGGGCGCCAGAGCGCGCGCCAGCGCCACGCGCTGCTGTTGCCCACCGGACATCTGGTAGGGATAGCGATCCGCCAGATGGTCAAGATGGATCAGCGCAAGCATTTCCTTTACCCGCGCATCGATTTCAGCCTTCGGCTTTCCCGCGATCTTGAGACCGAAGGCAACGTTTTCATAGACGTTCATGTTGGGAAACAGCGCATAAGCCTGAAACACCATCCCGATATTGCGCTGATTGGGTTTGAGTGTCGTCTGGTCCTTGCCGTTGATGACGATTGCGCCATCGCTTGGCGTCTCGAACCCGGCGATCATGCGCAAAATGGTGGTCTTGCCGCAGCCCGATGGTCCGAGGAAGGAAACGAATTCTCCCTGTTCAATCGTCATGTTGAAATCATGGACGACCTGAACCGAACCAAAGGATTTTCTGATGTTATGGAGTGTCAAAAAGCTCATAAAATAAGTCCTCAGGCCTTGGGAGGCGCGCCTTTTTGATAGCGCGAGACGAGTTGAATAAGGCCCAGGCAGCCCCAGGTGATGCCGAAGGAAATGACGGCGAGGGCAGCAGGCTCATAGGCGCGGTTGGCACCCAGCAATTGCATGTATGGACCAAAGGCCGGGCGGTTCAAAAGCGCCGCCATCGTGAATTCGCCGATGACGATGGCGAAGGTCAGGAACGCACCCGACAGCACAGCCACCAGAACATTTGGCAGGATGATGCGGGCGAGAATCGTCGCCCATCCGGCGCCGAGGCTCTGTGCGGCTTCGGTCAGCGTTTTGATGTCGATGGTGCGAAGCCCGGTATCGACAGCGCGGTACATATAGGGCAGGGCCAGCGTCGTATAACCGAACATCAACAACAGGTTGGTGCCTGATGTCGTCCCCGTCAGCGGCAGCCAACTTGAGGTGTTGTAGAGCCTGATGTACCCGAACACGATGACGATCGCCGGAATGACCAGCGGCAGCAGGGTGATAAATTCGATGACGGGGCGAAGTGCGGGAAGTTTCAGGCGCACCCAGTATGCCGTCGGTACCACGAGCAGGACGCCAAAAATGATCGTGCACAGCGCCATCATGATCGAGAAGGTGAACGTCTCCTGAAATCTTGGATCGCTCAGCACCCTGCCATAGGCATCTAAGGAATACTCGCCACGCCGCATTTTCAGCGAGAAGTTGGTCATGCCGATCAGCGGCAGGGCAAAATAGAGCAGGCCGAACAGCAATGCGCCCCAGGCGAAAATCCGCTTCATTTCAGCCACCTCTCGCTGCGCGTGCGCATCCAGATATAGAGCGTATTGGCGATGCAGGTCACGAGGATCATTCCGAAGGCGAGCGCATAACCGAGGTGGGGATTGCCCAGCACGTCACCGCGGATTTGCGCAAACAGCAGGATCGGCACGATGTTGAGCGAGGAGCCCGTGAGTGCAATGGCTGTTGCGACGGCACCGAAGGCATTGGCAAACAGCAGCGAAAACGTGCCGAGAATGGAGGGCAGCAGAATGGGAAACGCCACCAGGCGCCAGTACTGGAAGCCGCTCGCGCCGAGAATTTCCGCCGCCTCGCGCCATTCGCGCTTCAGACCATCCAGCGCCGGTGTGATGATGAGGATCATCAGCGGTATCTGGAAAAACAGATAGGTAATCGTCAGGCCCCAGAAGGACAGGATGTTGAAGCCCAGCAGTCGCAGATCGAGGCCCAGCTGGGTTTTCAAAAATACGGTGACGAGACCGACGGGTCCGAGTGTGGCGATGAAGGCAAATGCCAGTGGCACGCCTGCAAATTGCGAGGCGACGCCGGAAAACGTCAAAAGTGGAGAGCGGACTTGTTGCGGCAAGCCGCCCAGAACAACGGCTGTTGCAACGCCAAAGCCAATCAGACAGCCCAGGGCCGCGGATGCGACGCTGATCTTGATGGAAATCCAGTAGGCGGAAAGAATGGACGCGGTGAAAAGGCCCGCGATGTTTTCAAGGGTGAAGCTGCCCTCGGGCGTCTGAAAAGCGCCAAGGACGATCTTCATCGTCGGCATGATCAAAAAAAGCAGAATGAAAATGGCAAATGGCAGAACACCCAGCCACTCCAGCTTCAGGCGTCGCCCGACTGCTGGTCGCGGTGGCGCGCCATTGATGTTTGATGTCATATCCCGTTCCCGAACGCCGCAATCATCGCGGTCTTTTCATTTTTAGATGGTCCGCCCCGGCATCTGCAAAGACCGGGGCGGCTTTTCTTTTGAGGCTTACTTCACGTTTGCGCCAACGACCTTGTCCCAGCCGCCGGTGACGGCAGCCTTGTTGGCATCCACGTCTTCCAGTGTCGGGAAGATAGCCTTTTCATAGGCTGCTGCTGGTGGCAGGGCGTCCAGCAGGTCCTTCGGGATCTTGTTGGCCTTGGCAAGAGCATTGAAGCGGATCGGGTGGCAATAGCCCTTCAACCAGCCGAGCTGACCTTCGTCGGAGTAGAGGTGTTCCATCCACAACTTCGCGGCGTTTGGATGCGGTGCGTAGGCAGAGATACCCTGCACGTAAACGCCAGCCAGAACGCCCGATGATGGTACAACGACTTCAGTCGGTGGGTTGCCATTCAAAGTCTTGGCCCATGACAGCGCGTTGTAGTCCCATGCAATGACGATCGGTGTCGCGCCTTGTGCCACGGTGCCAGCCTTGCCGATAACCGGCACGAAGTTGCCAGCCTTGTTCAGCTCGCCAAAATACTTCAGTCCGGCTTCGCCAGCGGCCTTGCCGTCCTTTGCACCGCTGGCAAGACCAGCCGCGAGAACGCCGAGAATAGCCTGGTTGGAGGCGCGTGGATCGCCAGCAAGAGCGACCTGGCCGGAATATTCAGGCTTCAGAAGGTCGGCCCAATCCTTTGGCGTGTTGGTAACGAGATCCTTGTTCACGAACATCGACATGACGCCGTAATAGTCGCCATACCAGTAGCCCTCGGCATCCTTCACATTGTCAGGAATTTCGTCCCATGTGGAAACCTTGTACGGCTGGAGAAGACCTTCCTTCTTGGCCTGAGGACCGAATGCAAGACCAACGTCAATCACGTCGGGCGCCTGTGGCCCCTTGTTGTCCTTGTTGGCCTTGATGGCCTCGACTTCATCCGCAGAGCCGGCATCAGGGTTCAGCTCGTTGACCTGAATTTCAGGATATTTGGCCTTGAAAGAAGCGATGACGTCGCCGTAACCGCACCAGTCGTGGGGCAGGGCGATGGTCGTTAGCATGCCTTCCTTCTTGGCGGCTGCGATGAGTTCTTCGCTGGGCGCTGCAGCGGCAATCGCAGTTGATGCGATGACCATTGCTGTGGTGAGCGATAGCAGGCGGCGGCTGTGCGAGATCACGGTTGGTTCTCCTCTGTGTGTCCGATGCGTCTGACGACGCTCTACGTGGGTTGCATGAATGTTATGTGACGGATTTTTCAGGCGGCATCCCGCCCTCATCATGGTCCCTGCCGTTTTCTTGCCATCATTACGCCCATTCGTCGCCATGATATTTGAGAAACGACATAAAAAATTCGTGTTGCGCCATTCTGCTTTAATCGCGCTTTGTTCAGGTCTCCTCTTTACCCGGCTTTCGAAAAAGGCGTGTCTGCTCGAACAGGCCTTCCAGCGAATTCATCCGCTGGCGGGTCTCGTCCCAGCCATTGTTCTGCACCGCCTCGATCAGCGCCTCCACGACAAACAGCGTCACCACCGAGCTGTCCCATGCGGATGGCGCTTCGATGCGCACCCGAAACGTATGTTCGGCAAAGCGCGAGACGGGGGACGTCCACTGGTCGGTGAACAGCAGAATGCGAACATTGTTGTCGTGCGCCACCTGCGCCAGCGTCACCATGTCCTGCTCGTAACGCCTGATGTCGAAGATCACCAGCACGTCACCGGCATTCATGTTCAGCATATATTGCGGCCATGAGCTGGAGTTGGACGACATCAGCGACGTCTTGGGCCGGATGACCTGCATGTGAGTGAAGAAATATTCGGCAACCGCCCCGGTGATGCGCCCGCCGACGAAGTAGATGCTGCGTTTTCTGTCGGCCAGAAGGGTTGCCGCATTGTCGAAGGATGCAGTGTCGAGATCGCTGAGCGTGTCGCGCAGATTACCGGTGATGGCATCGGCGAAGCGGTTGAGAATATGCAGGCCCGGCGCGTTGCTGGCCCAGCGGTCATGCTTGGCGATAGGGTTGGAAATTGTTGCTTCCAGCTCCTGATGCAGCCGCGCCTGAAACTCGGGATAGCCCTTGAAACCCAGCTTCTGCACCATGCGCGCAACGGTGGGCGTCGAGACGCCTGCATTTTCGGCAACGATCGTGATGCTTCCCAGCCCCGAGATCGGGTAGTTCCCGAGAAGACTTTCCGCAAGACGCTTTTCGGCACGCGTCAGGCTCTCGTAATGAGCCTGGATAACGTCCGAAACGGTCGCGGCCGAACTGTGCAAATTTTTCCCCTAGCCGATCTTTTTGTCGGTCTGTTAGGGCTGATTAAGATACGGGGAGGGAGCGGAGTCAATCAAAAAAATGAAGAGAAAATTTCAAAAAACATTTGACACTTTGGCGTACGTGAAGAATTCTTTTCTAGCTGTCGGGGGACAGTGATGCGGTAACGGGGTACACCATGACGGTGCAAGCACAGTTTTTCACAAACGACGAGGCCAAGCCTGTCGTCGTGGAAAATCCGCTCGGCAAAGGCAGGGTGCTGCTGGTCTGCGAACACGCTTCCCATACGCTACCCGCCCGTTTCGGCACGCTGGGTCTTAGCGAAGAGGTGCGAACAAGCCACATCGCGTGGGACCCCGGCGCGCTCGCCGTCTCACGTCTCTTGTCGAGAAGTCTTGATGCCACCGTCATCTACCAGAACTATTCCCGGCTGATCTATGACTGCAATCGCCCGCCGGAGTCGCCTTCGGCAATGCCTGTCACCAGCGAGATTTACGACATTCCGGGCAACGCGAATCTCAGCGAAGCAGAACGTTCTGTTCGCACGGCATCGCTTTACATTCCGTTTCACGATCGCGTCAGGGAGCTTGTTGCTGCGCGGGACAACATGGTTCTGGTGACGATGCACAGTTTTACGCCGGTCTATCACGGCAAGCGCCGCGAGGTGGAAATAGGTCTTCTGCACGATGCCGATACACGGTTGGTCGATGCGATGCTGGACCATGTGGAGAACGGAAAATTCCGGATCGAGCGCAACCAGCCTTACGGGCCGGAAGATGGCGTGACGCATACGCTACGGCTTCACGCGCTGCCAATTGGGCTTTTGAACGTCATGATCGAGGTCAGAAATGACCTGATCCAGAACGAGGAGGGGCAGCGGGCTGCTGCCGATTTTCTGAGTGGACTTTTGACGAAGGCAATCGCCGCTCACAGCCCATAAGTGCCGTTGCATATCCAAAGAAGGCCGGAAAGGTCCTTGGTGCAATGTGGGAACAGCAGATGTGCATGGCGTGGCCGGATTTTACCGCCGCGCCGAGACTGGGGCAAAATCGGCCATTCTGGCTGACAGCCTGTTTTTCTTGATCAGGAGAGAACGGCATGGACAATTCATCATCAGGCGTCAGCTATAAAAAAGCGGACGCATCCTACTTCGAAAAAAGAGGGCTCTCGCGATATGCGGGCGTCTGGTCGCTCTGGGCGCTGGGCGTCGGCGCGGTGATCTCAGGCCATTTTTCCGGCTGGAATTTCGGCTTTGCCACCGGCGGGTGGGGCGGCATGCTGGTTGCAGGCATGATCATCGCCGTCATGTATCTCGGGCTGACATTCTCCATCGCGGAAATGAGCCCGGCCTTGCCGCACACAGGCGCTGCCTACTCCTTCGCGAGAACAGCAATAGGCCCATGGGGCGGCTTCATCACTGGCCTTTGTGAGAACGTCGAATATGTTCTCACGCCCGCCGTCATCGTTACCTTCATCACGGCTTACGTGAACTCCATTCTAGGGCTCGATCCGGTCTATTCACCACTCCTTTGGGTGCTGTTCTATGTGATCTTCTTATGCCTCAACGTCTTCGGACTTGAACTGTCGTTCAAGGTAACGCTGGTGATCACACTGATTTCGCTTGCCGTTCTCGTCTTCTTCTGGGTCAGCGCCATCCCCAACATGGACTTCTCTCGCTGGGCGTTGAACATCGGCGTCGGGCCGGATGGTGCTGCGGTCGAACTGCCCGAAGGCAACGGCTCGTTCTTCCCGTTCGGATTCTCCGGCGTTCTTGCCACGCTGCCGTTTGCCGTCTGGCTGTTCCTCGCCATCGAGCAACTGCCGCTGGCCGCCGAAGAGTCGGTCGATCCCAAGCGCGATATGCCCAAGGGCATCATTCTCGGCATCATCACGCTGATGATTTCGGCCTTCATGATTGTGCTGCTCAATCCCTCGCTTCCCGGTATCGGGGCATTCCATCTCGGATCCTCGCTCGAGCCGTTGCTGGACGGCTTCAAGGCCGTCTATGGTGATGGTGGCGTGGTTCTCCTGGGCTTTGTGGCTCTTACTGGCCTCATCGCCAGCTTCCACACAATCCTCTATGCGCAGGGCCGCCAGATCTATTCGCTGTCGCGGGCGGGTTATTTCCCCACCGTGCTGTCCGTCACGCATCCGAAGTTCAAGACACCGCATGTCGCGATGCTCGCGGGTGCCATCGTGGGCCTCAGCGTCATGATGATCATCTGGTTCGCGCTGGGTGCGACGGAAGGCGGCAGCATCATCGGCAGCGTGCTGCTCAACATGGCTGTGTTCGGCGCGATGTTCTCCTATATCATGCAGGCGATCTCGTTCATCATGCTGCGCCGTAATCTGCCGGACATCGAGCGGCCCTTCCGTTCGCCACTCGGCATTCCCGGCGCTATCCTGACCATCATCATTGCCGTCATAACCTTGCTCTATCAGGTGCAGGACCCGAACTTTACCAAGGGCGTCATCTGGGTAGCGTTGTGGTTTGCGGTTGCGATCGCCTATTTCGCGCTGGTCGGCCGTCACCGCCTCATCCTGTCACCGGAAGAGGAATTCGCGCTGGAGCACAAGCAGGCCGCACTCAACGCGGCGGCTTCGAAGGCTTGAACCAACTCCAAAGGGCGACCGGCAACGGTCGCCCCATTGAATCAAAGGGAAACATCATGACGACCTACACATTCGACGCGCTTAAAAAGGATGTCGCTGAAGGGCGCATAGACACGGTTCTGGCATGCCTCGTGGATATGCAGGGTCGTCTGATGGGCAAACGTTTTCAGGCGGAATTTTTTGTCGAAAGCGCCTATGAGGAAACGCACAGCTGCAATTATCTGCTGGCGACCGATATGGAAATGGAAACTGTTCCCGGCTACAAATCCACCAGTTGGGAAAAAGGTTACGGCGATTATACTTTAAAGCCAGACCTCTCGACGCTCCACCGCGTGCCGTGGCTTGAAGGTACGGCGCTTGTTTTGTGCGATGCCTACGACCATCATACCCATGCCGAAGTTGCACACTCGCCGCGCGCGCTGTTGAAAAAGCAGGTCGCGCGTCTGGAGGCCATGGGCCTCAAGGCCTTCATGGCCACCGAGCTGGAGTTCTTCCTGTTCGACCAAAGTTTCGAGACTGCCCGCGCCAGTGGCTACCGCGATCTCAACCTCGTCAGCCCCTATAATGAGGATTACCACATCTTCCAGACCACCAAGGAAGAAGAGGTGATGCGCGCCATCAGAAACAATCTGCAAGCCGCTGGGATCCCGATCGAAAACACCAAGGGTGAGGCCTCTGCCGGTCAGGTGGAGCTCAATGTCCGCTACGCCGATGCGCTGACCATGGCAGACCGCCACGCGATCATCAAAAACGCCTGCAAGGAAATCGCCTGGTCTAAGGGCAAGGCTGTGACCTTCCTGGCCAAGTGGAATTATGACGCGGCTGGTAGCTCCTCGCATATCCACCAGTCGCTTTGGAGCCTGGATGGCAAGACGCCTGTTTTCCTCGACAAGCAAGGCGAGTACGGCATGTCGGATATGATGCGCCATTACGTGGCGGGGCTGCTGGCTCATGCCAGCGAGACGACCTACTTCCTCGCGCCCTATATCAACTCCTACAAGCGTTACATGGCGGGCACATTCGCGCCGACCAAGGCCGTGTGGAGCATGGACAACCGCACGGCGGGTTACCGGCTGTGCGGTGCCGATAGCAAGGGCATCCGCATTGAGTGCCGAATTGGCGGGTCGGATATCAATCCGCATCTGGCCATGGCGGCCTTGCTTGCGGCAGGTATTGACGGCATTGAAAATAAGCTGGAACTTGAGCCACAGTTTGAAGGCGATGCCTATGGCGGCAAGGACATTCGCGAAGTCCCCAAAACGCTTCGCGATGCGACCGACCACCTCAACGGTTCGAAAATGCTGCGCGGCGCTTTCGGCGATGATGTGATCGATCACTATGTTCGTGCCGCAAAGTGGGAGCAGGAAGAATACGACCGCCGCGTCACCGACTGGGAAGTCGCACGCGGGTTTGAACGGGCATAAACAAAGTAGGAAAAAACTATGGTCATGATCCAGAATATCTCGCCGATCGACGGTTCGGTCTATGCCGAGCGCGAGGCGATGTCGCTGGATGCGGCGCGGACCGCCGTATTGAAAGTGCGCGCTGCGCAAAAATCCTGGGCGCGTCGCCCGCTGGAAGATCGCGTTCAACTGGTGCTGAAAGGCGTGGCCCGGCTGAACGAGATGGTTGGCGACGTCGTGCCGGAACTGGCCCATATGATGGGCCGCCCGGTGCGCTATGGCGGTGAGTTCAAGGGCTTTAACGAGCGCTCCAACTACGTCGCCTCCATTGCAGCCGACGCGCTGGCACCGCTCGTCATTGAGGAAAGTGGCAATTTCGAGCGCCGCATCGAGCGCGAAGCGCATGGCGTCGTCTTCGTCATTGCGCCGTGGAACTACCCCTATATGACGGCGATCAACACGATTGCTCCTGCCCTTATGGCGGGCAACACGGTCGTCATCAAACACGCCGCGCAGACGCTTCTTGTGGGTGAGCGCATGGTGCGGGCCTTTGTTGAAGCGGGCGTGCCGGAGGATGTGTTCATCAACCTCTTCCTCGACCACCAGACCACATCGGCGCTGATTTCTGAAAGCCTGTTCAACTTCGTCAACTTCACCGGCTCCGTTGAAGGTGGTCGTGCCATCGAGCGTGCCGCTGCGGGCACCTTCACCGGCCTTGGGCTGGAGCTTGGCGGTAAGGACCCCGGCTATGTCATGGAAGATGCCGATCTGGATGCGGCGGTCGATACGCTGATGGACGGCGCGACCTTCAATTCCGGGCAGTGCTGCTGCGGCATCGAGCGTATCTATGTCAACGAGATGCTGTTTGATGCTTTCGTTGAAAAGTCCGTTGCCTGGGTGTCCAACTACAAGCTCGGCAATCCGCTGCTTGAGGAAACGACGCTGGGGCCGATGGCCAACAAGCGCTTCGCCAAGGTTGTGCGCCAGCAGGTAGCGGATGCCGTCTCCAAGGGTGCCAAGGCGCTGGTCGATCCCAAGCTGTTTGCAGCCGACGATGGCGAAAGCGCCTATGTCGCGCCGCAGATCCTCGTCAATGTGGATCATTCCATGGAATTCATGACCGAAGAAACCTTCGGCCCTGCCGTCGGTATCATGAAGGTGAAGAACGACGACGAAGCCATTCAACTGATGAATGACAGCAAATATGGCCTCACCGCATCGTTATGGACGCAGGATGCTGAGCGGGCAGGGCGCATCGGTCGTGAGATCGAAACTGGCACCGTCTTTATGAACCGTGCGGATTATCTCGACCCTGCGCTGTGCTGGACCGGCGTGAAGGACACGGGCCGTGGTGGCTCGCTGTCGGTCATCGGTTTCCAGAACCTGACCCGCCCAAAATCCTACCATCTGAAGAAAGTCACGAAATGAACATCGTCGCAAACTGGAGCTACCCGACCCCGATCAAGATGGGACGCGGGCGCATCAAGGAACTGGCCGATGCCTGCAAGACGCTTGGCATCAAAAAGCCGCTGCTCGTCACCGATCGAGGCCTCGCCAGCATGGCGATCACGGCCCACGCGCTGGATATTCTGGAAGAGGCGGGCCTTGGCCGTGCCATCTTTGCCGAGGTGGACCCCAACCCCAATGAGATCAACCTCGAAGCCGGCGTGAAGGCGTTCAAGGATGGCGGCCATGATGGCGTCGTCGCGTTCGGCGGCGGCTCCGGCCTTGATCTGGGCAAGGCGGTCGCCTTCATGGCGGGCCAGACACGCCCTATCTGGGATTTCGAGGATATCGGCGACTGGTGGACCCGCGCAAACAATGATGGCATCGCGCCCATCGTTGCCGTACCGACCACAGCAGGTACCGGTTCGGAAGTGGGACGCGCCAGCGTCATCACCAATTCCAAAACGCATGTGAAGAAGATCATCTTCCACCCGAAATTCCTGCCGGGCGTCGTGATCTGCGATCCGGAACTGACAGTCGGCATGCCAAAGGCCATCACCGTCGGCACCGGCATGGATGCCTTTGCCCATTGCCTGGAAGCCTATTCCTCGCCTTTCTATCACCCGATGAGCGCCGGTATCGCGCTTGAGGGCATGCGTCTCGTCAAGGAATTCCTGCCGCGCGCACATAAGGACGGCACGGATATCGAAGCCCGCTCCAACATGATGGCCGCCGCTGCCATGGGTGCCGTGGCCTTCCAGAAGGGGCTTGGCGCCATTCACGCGCTCTCGCACCCCATCGGGGCGGTTTACAACACCCATCACGGCATGACCAACGCGGTCGTCATGCCAGCCGTCCTGCGCTTCAACCGCCCGGCTATCGAGGAAAAAATAGCCCGTGCGGCGGCCTATCTCGGCATCGAGGGTGGCTTCGATGGTTTTTATGATTACGTACTGAAGCTCCGCCGAGAGCTGGGCGTGCCGGAAAATCTGACCGCCCTTGGCATCACGCCCGATCGTATCGATGAGTTGACGGCAGAGGCCATCAAGGATCCAAGCTGCGGCGGCAATCCGGTGGAAATGACGGCTGAAAACACCAAGGCGCTGTTTGAGGATTGCTTCTAAGCCTTTCAACGGACTTGAAAAACAGCAGAAATGCGCTGCGCGACAACCGTGACCGTTGGCGTGCAGCGCTTTCGTATTTACCTTTGCTTCACTGCATTTGGTTGGTCTGTCCTTCCGAACGATCATGACCACTTGACATATTTGATTGTATTACTTATTATATACAACCATAGAGGCAATATTTTATTCTATTTTTTTAAATTTATTTTATCAGCCGATGCTTTCGGCGCGTTGTTATTATTGGAATTTCCTCATGGTTTCCTTGCAAACGACCGGCTTGAGGCCGTGCGCTGTGCTGTGTTTATTTTTATTGTCGGCGGTGCAGGCTCATGCTCTGTCCCTTGCTGAAACGAGACACTTGCTGGACCGAACGAGTTTCGGCATGTCGGTTCAGGACGCCGCCGATTTTTCCATCCTCAGTCGCGAACAGGCGGTCGACAAGCTGCTGGACGGACTTCCCAACCCTCAACGGGACGCGCCGCCGCCCTTTGTAAGATTAGCGAGGCCAGATTACTGGGCGCCGGGATGGGAAAGTCGCGACACTATTCTCTATCGCGTTTCGGAGATCAAACAGCTTCAGGCCTGGTGGATCGCGGAGATGATTGAGACGGAGCAACCTTTTGCGGAAAAGCTTGCGCTTTTCTGGCACAATCACTTCGTGTCACGTTTCGATCCCGGCCGCATCAGCGCGCCATTCTACGACCAGGTCATGCTGTTTCGTGGTTCGGACGCGATGAATTTTCGCCGCCTGACGAAGGCGATGCTACGCGATCCGATGATGCTGACCAGCCTCGACAATATTCACAACACCCGATCGTCTCCCAACGAGAACCTTGCCCGGGAACTGCTGGAACTGTTCACGCTCGGGATCGGACATTATTCCGAGAGCGACATAAAGCAGGTTGCCAAGGTCCTTGCTGGTCACGGTGTGGATCGTACCCGTGGCTGGCGCTACAGTCTTGATAATAGGAACACCGATCGGGATGCCAAGACTGTGCTTGGTGTCGTAATTCCGGCGGGCTCTGATGACGATATCGATCAACTCGTCGATATCGTCCTCGCGCAGCCGCAGGTCTCACGTTTCATCGCGTCGAAATTCTACACAGAGTTCGTTTCGCTGGATGTCGACGAGCGGGAGGTGGACCGGCTGGCAACTGTGCTGCGGGACAATGATTTCGAGATGAAGCCTTTTCTGCGCGCGCTTCTCTTGAGCGACAGTTTCTGGTCACAACGTAACAGGGCAGGGCTGGTCAAGTCTCCCATTGAGCTTATCGTCGGCTTCATGCGCACCCTCGGGCTTCGGCTTCCAGACCATGGGGTCATACTCGATTATCTGAGCCAGCTTGGGCAAAGCCCCTTCATGGCACCTTCGGTCGCGGGTTGGCGCGGTGGCACGGAGTGGCTGACGATGAAGTCGGTCGAGGAACGAGCCAGAATCGTCAGACGCCTTTGGGATGCTTATGACGATGCGCGCTGGCAACCTGCCTCTCAATCGCGCGATCTTTTCGTTCGTTTTTCGTCGGAACAGCTCGACACGGCAGCCCCTATTGTCATCGACGTCAATGGGCGCAAGGTCGCCGAAACAATCGCGGTTCACGGTACCAATACCTACCTGGAAAAAGCCTCCAGCGAACCAGGTGGCTTGAAGCCCATGTGGGAAACATTTTCGGTGGCCAGAGACTTGCTGCCGGAAAAGATCGAGACAATCACCATACGTCTGAACGCGAAAAATCCCGATACCCGCCTTTTCGTGAATTGGGTCGCCGTGGACGGACGCAGGTTTTCGCCTGCGCAGGCATCCTGGGATCTGAGCGGGCAGACCGACTGCTCGGCGGACGTTCCGAAGGGCATGTTCTATTGCGATGTCGGACTGTCGTTTCCCATCGATCAGAAGGACCCCCAACAGGCTGTCATGGACGATCTCTCGGCACCGCATAATTCGATTATCGAATATGGCACGGGCAGGTTGCAACGCGAAGACACGCCACGCAACGTTCCCACCGCGCGCGATTTCGAAGCCGATGCAAGCGCGCTCCTGACCTTACGTCCAGAGCCCAGAAGTAGCGGCGATCTGCGCATGTTCCTAATGTCGGCATCTGCGATCTACGGCGATGCGGATAATCCCTCGTCCTCTTTCGAGGATCGGGCGCGGATGTTCACGACCGACCCCGCCTATAATCTCAAGTAACCAATCGGAATATTGACGATGACAAGATTTGACCGTGTTTCGCGGCGGGAAACGCTCGCGCTTATTTCCGGGACGATGGCCCTATTCTCAGCTCCAGGCTGGGCGAAAGCTGCCCTGAACGGACCGGATAAAACCGCCCCGAAAAGCAAGCGGCTTGTTCTTCTGGAACTGTTCGGCGGCAACGATGCCCTTAACACGCTGATACCCTATGCCGATCCGCTCTATCAGCATTATCGTCCTACCGTCGGGATTGCGCGCGATGATGTTTTGCGGCTGAACGATGATGTCGGCTTCAATCCCGCCTTTCGTGGTATCGCCAACTTGTTCGAAAGGGGCGAACTTGCCATCATTCAGGATGTCGGTTACCCGCATCCTAACCTCTCTCATTTCGGGTCCGCCGCGATATGGGCTTCAGCCGACGGGCAGGTCCAGCGCACCAGCGAAAGCGGCTGGATCGGGCGTGTTTTGACGGCAAATCGCGCTCTTCTGCCAGTTATGGATGCCGATGGGATCATCCTTTCCGGCGATCAGGATTTGCTTAAGGGTGAAAATCTCCAAGTCCTTTCGATGACGGATAGCAAGGCCTTCCTCCAAGACAGCGCACGCATGGTCAACCCCAAGCTTGATGTGGATGGGCATCGCGCACTTGCGCATCTGCAACATCTGCTTCGGGATAAGGAGGCCATCGCCGAACGCGTTCAGGCACGGTTGAAGGGGCAGAACCGGTTCGACGCGTGGTTC
Organism: Rhizobium skierniewicense Ch11; assembly: GCF_023757665.1. NCBI lineage: Bacteria > Pseudomonadati > Pseudomonadota > Alphaproteobacteria > Hyphomicrobiales > Rhizobiaceae > Rhizobium > Rhizobium skierniewicense. The sequence goes on along the minus strand of NZ_RXPG01000021.1, from coordinate 190,502 downwards.
ATAAAAGATAATTATCTTGGGCCACTTGATGCGCAGGTTTCGCTTCTCCTGTGGCTGATCGAAAGCGGCGTCGAAACGCCGATGTACAAACTCAGTATTTCCGGTTTCGACATGCATGCAAATCTGCGCGGCCAGCATGAGCAACTGCTTGGCACAGTCCAGTCCACTGTTCTCAATCTGCGTCAAGGCCTCATTGATATCGGTGTCTGGGATGACACCCTCATCGTCGTCCAGTCGGAATTCGGCAGGCGCCCGGAAGAAAATGCCTCTGGCGGTACCGATCACGGCACCAGTGGGCCTGTCTTGCTTGCGGGTGGAGGACTGGCAGGCGGGGTTTACGGCGCAAGGAGCGATCTATCGAGGCTTGATGAGGAAGGCAATCTCGGTTTTGGCGTCGATTTCCGGCAGATCTATTCGGCCATCATCCAAAAATTTTGGGGGATGACAGAAAATCCCATGGTGAAGGCCGGGTTCTCGCCGTTCCAGATAAAATTGTGATCGCGCCTTTCGATAATCACTCGGGATTTTGATAATGAATTTGCATCTTCAAGCACATGAAGCGCGGCCTTGCTCGCCCAAGGACTCGCAAGAGCTTGCCGCTTTCCTCAAGCCAAACCCCACGATCCTTGCCTGCCTGACACTTTACAATGAACCTGCGGAAGCTCTGGTACAGACCTTGTCCGGTCTCATCAGAAACCAGCTTGATCTGAAGCGCCGAAGGCAATCGCAAACCCCAAGCCTTGTCATCTGTATTATGCTGGATGGCGTCCGGACCCTTGATCCGAGTACCGCCGCTTTGCTAGAGCATCTGTGCTTCGGCTCTGCGCAGCAATGGACGCTCCAAGGCAATGAACAGCCGTTGCTCATTTCGGCTATGTCTTTATCGGTCAATGATCTACTCGTCAGGCTGGGTCAGCACGCCATGCCTTGGAATGGCATGCGCATTCGTCTTTTGCTGTGCAAAAAGCCGCTCAATCGCGGCAAGCTGGATAGCCATGCCTGGTTTTTCAGAACGATTGCGCCATTGGCTGATCCCGATTTTATTGTCCAGATCGATGCAGGGTCCATTCCGGACGACCCATGCATGGGCGCCCTGCTGGAGCACATGTCGAGGCATCCACAATGTGCGGCGGCGGCCACGCATATTCTGACGCCCTCAAAAACCGATAGCAGCCTTCTCCTCAACTGGCAGCACAATGATTTCCTCTGGAGCAAGGCAACGGATTGGCCGATCGGTCATGCGCTCGATTATATTGAGGTGGTGCCAGGGCAGTGCTGCATGTTGCGCTGGTCCGCTCTGCGGCAATCTCCTGGAGCAGCAGCCGATCCCCTCGACATCTATCTTGGCGCGACGGAGGATGACGGCTTGCTGAGGCGCAATCTCTATCTTGCCGAAGATCGCGTTCTCGGTCTCGCCATAGTGGAGGCGACGGGCGCCGCGATCCATTATATGCCGGCGGCCGTTGTGAAAACCGACCCGTGCACCACCCTTGATGAACTGCTACGGCAGCGACGCCGCTGGATCAACAGCACGGTCGCCGCACGCCTTACCGCAACTTCTCGCCTGCCAGATATATTATCGTCTTCGGTCTTCGGCTGGGGGCGCAAATTCTCGATTGTTCTCTCGATTTTGTTCGGCATGTACCAGACCTTGTTGCTGCTGGTGTTGCCAGGTATGAGCATCTTCTTCTTCGCAAGGGGCGCCCGCAATGTCGCCGGCCAGTTTGCAGGCAACGCCGACATCCCAGCGCTTGAATTTGCTGCGGGAGCAGCTTTCTTCCTCTGCTGGGCGTGGATGCTCGCATCCATGCGTCAAGGCCTTGCCGAGGGTGGAATGTTTGGTAAATGGAAGGGTGCGTGGCTTTATGTGCTGCTTGCCGTCTCGGCGTTCGGCAATTTCGTGGCCGTCGCGACTGCGCCGGTAGCCGTCACACTCTTAGGAATCGTGGTGCTTGTGGTCAGTGCGGCACTCATTCGGCTGGACCGATCAATAGTATCCTATTGGCACAGATGGATGCCCTTCCAGCTTCTGCTCGCACCTGCCTTCAGCCTCTACCTGACGAGCTACGCCTTTGCCAATATCAGCGATGTCAGCTGGGGCACGAAAGGGCTGAGCGAGAGCAGAACCCACCCTGGCCAACACCTGCGCTGGCGCCGTATTCGGGACGCGATTTTGACGATCTGGGCTGTGGCGAGTGCCTGTCTTGCCCTGTTCTTAGGATTGCAGACAGCTGAAATACAATCAATAATTTCGATGCTTTTCCTGGCAACATTTTATCTCCCCGCTTTCATCGCCTCGGCTTTGTTGTTGGCAAGATCGGGGTCCGCCTTCACCACGCTTTCAGTTTCCAGCATGCGGAGGAGCCCTGCCTGATTGGCAAAAGGCTTTGAAGCAATGCTTCGAAGGCACCTCATGCGCAGGTTTGAATTGCCATGTTTTCGATTTGTTAACCATGTTGGTTAAGAGTGTGTAAAGCACCATGATTGTCGCGGTGCTTTAAAGAGCGATGAAATCAGGCTCTAAATTCCGGGGGGCCTCATGCCAGTCATCACATTTGCAAACACCAAGGGCGGCGCCGGCAAGACCACGGCCGTTCTGCTGCTTGCCACCGAACTCGCCCGCATGGGTCACCGGGTTACTGTGCTGGATGCCGATCCGCAATTGTGGATTTCGCGCTGGTCGGACATGTCGGGGCCGATGCGCAACCTGTCTATCATCTCCAATGTCACAACGGCGTCGCTGGAGACCCATATCCGCGAGAACAAATCCAATACGGATTGTTTCATCATCGATCTGCCCGGTACCAAAAATCCGCTTCTCACCATGGCGCTGGGTATCTCCGACCATGTTCTGATCCCCGTTCAGGGCTCTGCCATGGATGCGCGTGGTGCCGCCGAAGTGATTGAGCATATCGAGTTTCTGGATCGCAAGATGGGCGTCAAGGTAGAGCATTCCGTCGTGTTGACCCGCGTCAATGCCATGATCAGCACCCGCTCCATGCTGGTGGTGAAGGCGCTTCTGGCCGAAAAGAACGTTCGCGTTCTCAATACGCCGATTGCCGAGCGCGCAGCCTTTCGCGATGTTTTCGACTGTGGTGGCACACTGGACTCGCTGGACTGTCGCAAGGTCAGCAATGTCGATAAGGCGCTGGAGAATGTGCGCAGTTTCGCCACCGAGGTTCTGCGTCTGATGCCGACACGCGTTATTCGCTCAGACCGCGATCTAAAATTCTTCAACCGCAGAGCCGCCTGAATTAGGCAAGTTTTATGCGCCCGGCAGGCAGCAAAGCCGGGTGCAAAATTCTTCTTGATTTGGAAATGATCATTTCCTATATTGCCCGTATGGCAAATACTGTTTCATACCCTTTGCGCCAACGCGGTCGCCCGCGCGAATTCGATGTTGATCTGGCCATCGACAAAGCCATCCGCGTGTTCTCGGAACGTGGCTTTCACGCGACGTCAGTGGGTGATCTGAGCGAAGCGATGGAATTGACACAGGGCAGTCTTTACAAGGCCTTCAAGGATAAGCGGGACATCTACATCGCTGCGTTAGAGCGCTATAGATCGGTTCAGTCTCAACGTTTTGAGGTCGCGGTTCAGACTGGCAAGACCGGCCGGGAAAAGCTCGAAGCAGGTATGAATTTCTATGCGGATGCCTGCATTGGGATGTCAGGCGGGCAGGGTTGTCTCGTCGTCGGTGCCGCCGCTGATCTGGCCTCGCTTGATGCGGATACGGCGCGCGTCGTGCGTGGTGCCGTAGACGCACGCGAGAAAACACTCATCCGCCTTGTGCGTGAGGGGCAGGCGGATGGTTCGGTATCGACGGCCAAAGACGCGGCGGCGCTGGCAAAGACGGCGCTGTGCATCGTCTACGGTATGCGGGTGGTCGGCAAGACCGGGCTGGCGAAGGCCGAGCTGAGTTCGGTGGTCGATATCGCCATGACGGTTTTCGACTGAGTTTTGTGTATTTTGGAAATGATTATTTCCTAATTTGGAGACGTGTAATGACATCTAGAGTGCTTGGCGCCACGCCCGCACGGGAAGAAACGATCTCTTCCGCCATGATTTTTCTATTGGCGAGTGCCTGTGGGCTGATCGCGGCGAATATCTACTATGCCCAGCCGCTGGCCGGCCCCATTGGGGCAGAGCTTGGCCTGTCTTCCGCTGCAACGGGGTTGATCGTAACGCTGACCCAGATCGGCTATGGATTGGGTTTGCTGTTTGTTGTGCCGCTGGGCGACCTCATCGAGAACCGGAAGCTGATCGTCACCACTGTCCTTATGGCGGTGGCCGCGTTGATTGCAGCGGCCCTCGCACCACATGCGGTGCAGTTTCTGACAGCTGTATTTCTGGTTGGCGTCAGCTCTGTTGCGGTGCAGATGATCGTGCCTCTGGCCGCTCATATGACCCCTGATGCGATACGCGGACGCGTGGTCGGGAGCATTATGAGCGGGCTGATGGTCGGCATCATGCTGGCGCGGCCTGTTTCCAGCGTGCTATCCGAGTTTGTGTCATGGCGCGGTGTTTTCCTGATGTCCGCTAGCGTCATGGCTGTTCTGTCGCTGGTACTCTATCGCTTGCTGCCGCGCCGGATGCCGGATGCAAAGCTTCCATACCGCGTGCTTCTTGCCTCCATGGGGAAGCTTGCTGCGAATACGCCGATTTTACAACGTAGGGCGATCTATCAGGCGGGAATGTTTTCAGCCTTCAGCCTGTTCTGGACAGTTACACCGCTCTATCTGATCGGCCCAGCCTTCCGCTTGTCACAGAGCGAGATCGCGCTGTTTGCGCTGGCCGGTGCTGCCGGTGCCGTTGCAGCCCCGATTGCCGGGCGCTGGGCGGACCGTGGCTGGACATGGGCGGCAACCTTTTGTGCCCTGCTGGCTGGCATGGCCTCGTTTCTCATCACGCACCTGGCGCCTGAGGGCTCTCACCTTTCGTTAGCGCTTCTGGTTTTAGCGGCCATCGTGCTTGATTTTGCGGTGACGACCAATCTCGTGCTTGGACAGCGCGCCATCTTCACGCTGGGTGCAGAATTTCGCAGCCGCCTCAACGGCATTTTCATGGCGACGTTCTTCATGGGTGGCGCTGCCGGTTCCGCTTTGGGCGGATGGGCCTATGCACATGGACACTGGACAGCCGCATCTTGGCTTGGTTTTGCCATGCCCGCCACGGCGTTCGCGTTCTTCCTGACGGAAGGCCGGAACAACAAAGTACCGCCACGTCTGGGGTAATAGGATCAAAAAAATGCCCGGCATTTGAGCCGGGCATTCAGACTTTTAAAATGGATCTTACTCGGCAAACTCTACGACCACGCCGGGTCTGACCATTTTTGCCAGTTCCGTTGCATCCCAGTTGGTCAGGCGGATACAGCCGTGACTGTTGGTCTTGCCGATCTTGGAGGGTTCCGGTGTACCATGAATACCGTATGTGGGTTTCGACAGCGCGATCCACACTGTACCAACGGGGCCGTTGGGGCCGGGTGGTATCTGCAGGATCTGGCTATTCTGGCCCTGCTGGAAGTTGATCTTCGGATTGTAGGTGTATCCTGGATTGAGAGCGATACGCTCGACCGTATGCGTGCCGGACGGCGAAGGCGTATCCGAAGAACCGATGGTTGCCGGGTAGGCGGCAATCAACACACCGCCTTCGTCATAGGCGAAGACCTGTTTGATGCCCTTATGGGCCACGATGCGGGCGACCTGACCCTTCTTTGTATCGCCGGGGCTGACGACCTTTATGATCGTACCAGGTACGGTGAAGTCGATGCCGGGGTTGAGCTCCTTCAAGTAGGTCTCATCCATGTGGAAACGCTCAGCCAGCGCTTCGGACGTGGAGGTGTAGGCCATGGCTGGAAGCTGTGCCTTTTCCGCGTAGTCATCGGGAATGGACGCCACATAGGGGCCAGCGGCATCGGCGGCGGTAATTGTATAATCCACGATAGCGAGACCGCCGGTATTGCGCAGGCGCTCCAGAATATCATCCGTGTTGTTCGGATCCAGGCGGTCGCCTGTCATATCCTGCCAGGCGGCGATGGCCTTGTTGACGTTGTCACCCATCTTTCCGTCGATCACGCCGGGAGAAATGCCCTCGCGGTCCAAAAACACCTGAAGTGCGACGATTTCCTGACGAGAGCGATTAACCGGTGCCGTTACCGGCTGGTTGCGCTCGACGAGGTGGTCTGGCTGCGGGACCATGGCTGTACTGGTTTCGCCGGGAACGGGCTCACCCAGAGGACCGCTTTCGACCTGCCCAGGCCGCGATACGGAGCCGGTGTAAACGTCGGGATCGGTACCGTCTCCACGATATTCCCTGAAGTCCCTGACGTTTGGATTACCCTGCGAGCCGTATTGCGGTTGTGGCTCACGCATCTGGCCCGGGGCTGGCGGGTAATAGTTGTCGTCCTGCTGCGGGTAATACGGATCCTGACGCATGGGTTCACGACGAGATGCGGCGCCATTGGGCATTTCGGTGGCAACCAGATTTCCGTAGCGGTCATAGTAAACCGTGCGGCCGATACTATCGCGGCTGATCACAATATCGCCACGGTCAGGCATGAACTCAAGGACGTGGCCATCGGGAGAGACCAGCATGGGTTGCTGGGCAAGGGCCTGATGGGGCGCCACCAGAGGGGTCGCCGCAAGAGCGAGAGAGAACATTGTGTTAATTAAAAGTTTCACGATTCTGCGATCCCTTGGGTTCATCCCCAATACACACACGTTAATCTTGACCCTATTGTGAAAAAGGTGAATTCGAAGTTAACGCAATCTTAATTTCACGACGCAGTGATCGCTTTTGTGTGATCGCCATGTCGTTGAGTGAGTGAAGGAACAGTCCATGCGCGCGCTGCAAGCCGGAAAATCCCCCACGATACTTCTAGATGAGACGTCCGTTTTCGATATCGGCTCCTGCATTGTGGACGATGTCGATATTGCTCCGGGCAGGGCCATTCCCAACGATGATGATCCCAGGATCGACCATTCTCTCGAAGGATTTATGTTCACCTGCGGCCCTGACCATATTCGTCATCCTGAGCCGATGGTGAAGGGCGGAAAATATCCTTTGCACGGCTCGTTCTCGTCTCACCCCGCCGAGGTTGTCAGTTGGGTGGTCTCTGACGGTAATGCACAGGCAACGGCAAGGGTTCCCGTGAGACTTGCAGATGGTGGGACAGCGCTTTTGGAACGCGAGTGGCGCATCGATGGTGCAAGTGGTGAGATTAGCCTCAACGATATCGTGACCAACACAGGTGACAATGAACGGCCTGTTTTCCAGATGTATCACATGAATGTCGGCGCAAGACTGTTCGATGACGGCGTAAAACTATCAGGCGCGATGTTTGACGGCGGCGGCTTTGGATGGCGCTTCGGGGAAGAGCCGGGTGGCGTTTTCTGCGTGCCGGCGGGTGAGGGTAGAGAGGGATGGGCGGACATGACGCTGGGGCCGATCGCAGCCATCGGTGGGCGGACGCTCAAAGTCTCATTCCGCACCGACACACTGCCCTATCTTCAGATGTGGCGCAACCAGAGTGACCCGGCTCATGTCATGGGAATAGAGCCCGTTTCGCATCGTTGGGTGGATCGCGACGAGCTGGAGGCTGCAGGAGAGTTCAACATGCTGAAACCCGGTGAAAGCCGCTCTTACGGTTTGCGGTTTTCCATTCTCTAGATCGCCTTTCAATTGGAAAGCCATATCATTGACGCACAGGATTTAACCCCTTACACCGGGTGCGAAATTTGGAGCGGCACGGCTTTAGAAAGACCGGATTGCCGTCGTCATCGGAGGACATGAGAATGGATATCAGGCGTATCGACGACGAATATTCCGTAACCGGTCAGATCAGCGTAGCCGATCTCGACGAGGTCAAGGCGCTCGGTTTCAAGTCTATCGTCTGCCATCGTCCGGATGGTGAAGAAGACGGCCAGCCCATTTTTGCCGATATTGCCGAACGGGCACAAGAACTGGGCATTGCCATCGCGCATGTGCCAGTGGGACGCTTCGGCGTGGATGCCGATGCTGTGACCGGCATGGTCGATGCGCTGGATGAGTTTCAGCGCCCGATGCTTGGATTTTGCCGTTCCGGTGCGCGTTCGACTGCAATCTACGAAAAGACACATCATATCCGTGGCTGAGTTTCAGCCATCTATACAAGACGACCAACAGGAGTTTTCAGCATGAGCATCAAGCGTATCGAACCCGGCAAGCGTATGAGCGGTGCCGTCGTTCACGGCAACACTGTCTACCTCGCCGGTCAGGTCGGTGAAGGCACATCCGTGACCGAACAGAGCAAGTCCGCTCTCGCCGAAGTCGACCGTCTGCTGGCTCTTGCCGGCTCCGACAAGTCCAAGATCCTCCAGACGATCATCTACCTCTCCGACATGTCCACCTTCGGCGAAATGAACGCCGTCTGGGAAGGCTGGATCGACCCTGCAAACCCACCCGCCCGCGCCACCAGCGGCGCACCGTTGGCAACGCCGGATTACAAGGTCGAATTTATCGTCACTGCTGCGATTTAAGTGGTTTGATAGTGTTTCGGGAAAGCCGGTCCTTGGGGCCGGCTTTTTTGTTTGTGTGCAGATAGCGCGCACCTTCGTCATGCTCGGGCTTGTCCCGAGCATCTGCAAACTCCCAATTTTAGCACTGTGGTTAGATCCTCGGGACAAGCCGGAGGATGACGGAGAGGATACTTTAAATCCTTCGTTTTTAATGGATTAAGAGTTCTGCCTCGCGACGTGATTCAACGCCTTGCCAAGTTGATTCATATTCATCACGCGCTCATCGAACCATAGGCGGGCAAGGTCGACGGTTGAGGACAGGTTGAGGCCATCTGGATCGATCGACGTGATTTTCCACGCGCCGGATTTCTTGCCTGCGCGGGTCGCAAGCCGGGATGCTTCGCCTTTGATGGCGTTGAGGCGGGCGATCTCGGTATCCGCTGCTGCCATGAGTTCTTCTGCGCCGGATAGATCGGTGCGGAGATCTACAGGGGTGATGTTGCTGGCATTGCGGGCGGGGCCGCCATTGATCTGCACGCCCTCGGTGTTGACTCGGTAAAGTTGGGTGTCGGGCAGGGACAGGTAGAGCTTGGCTTTCGGGTAGCGGGCAATGTAACGCGCTTTGGCAAGCGGCACGTCTTCGGCAGCCATCAATCCGGCTTTCCCCACCAGCGTCAGTCTTGGCAGCGTTAGCGCGTCACCCTTGGTGAAACCAGCCAGAACGACCGAGATGCGCGCATCAGCTTCGATGTTGCGGGCGTGCAGCGCAAGGCGGGCTGCGAAAAAGACTGGCGTTCCATCCGGCTCGATGGCGATATTGGTGGCGGTATTGTAGGGGTAGCCGCTTTGCGGGTCGAGTGTGGCAAGGCCTGCAATGCGGCAGGTGTGCAGCACGTCGCGCGCCGCTCTGACAGCCTCGAATGGCGCACCTGATGATGGTTCGATTTTTGCGCCGCGTGGGGTGATTGCTGCTTCTGCCTGATCTGCCATGATGATCTCCGTCCGTTGAAGACGGTTTACATCATGGCAGTGTCATTTCCAGCGGCTGATATCAGCTACGCTCACGAATTTGCGTCAGCGTTCGGGCAGGGGTGATGGCCTCCGGGTCAAGCTTCACCTCGATGATCGAAGGCTTGCCGCTCGCGCGTGCGCGCTCATAGGCGGGGCCGAAGTCTTCGGTTTTTTCGACCAGTTCGCCATGCCCGCCATAGGCCTTGGCGAAGGCGACGAAATCCGGGTTGACGAGATCGGTGCCACTGACGCGACCGGGATACTCGCGTTCCTGATGCATGCGGATCGTGCCATAGGTGCCGTTGTTGACCAGCACCGTGATGATCGGCAGGCCATAGCGCACGGCGGTGATGAATTCCTGTCCGTGCATCATGAAGCAGCCATCACCCGCGAAACAAACGACTTCCCGTTCCGGGAACAGGTGCTTGGCGGCCACTGCGGCGGGCAGGCCGTAGCCCATGGAGCCGGAGGTGGGCGCCGACTGTGTGTTGAAGCGCTGGAAACGGTGGAAGCGATGCAGCCATGTGGCGTAGTTGCCCGCGCCATTGGTGAACACGGTGTCAACAGGCGTATTGGCTTCGATCCAGTCCATGATCGGCCCCATCTGCACCAAACCGGGGCCCGTTTTTGGCGGTGTCGACCACGTCAGATAGGCTTGATGCATGGCAGCCGTGCGGTCTGCCCAGACGGGGTTCTGCGGGGTCTCAATGCTGTCCAGCGCATCCACGAAATCGCTGGTGGAGGCGCAGATGGCAAGATCCGGGCGATACATGCGGCCAAGTTCTTGTGCGTCCGGGAAGATATGGACGAGCGTTTGCGAGGGGTAGGGAATATCGAGCAGAGTATAGCCGGAAGACGGCATCTCTGACATGCGGCTGCCGAGCAACACGATGAGGTCGGCCTCCTTGATCTCTTTCGAAAGCGCCGGGTTGACGCCGATGCCGACATCACCTGCATAGGATGGGCTCAGGTGATCGAACAGCGCCTGACGGCGGAAGGAGCAGCCGACGGGCAACTTGAAGCTTTCGGCGAATGTTTTGAATTTCGCCACGCTGTCTTCCGTCCAGCGCGTACCGCCGACGATGACCATAGGACGCTTGGCACTGCTCAGAAGCTCTGCGAATTTTGCCATCTGCTTCGGGCCGGGATGGCTTTCCACCCGCATGTAGGGCTTGGCTTGCGGCGCGTCGACCAGATCGACCAGCATGTCTTCCGGCAGACTCAGCACCACCGGGCCAGGGCGACCGGAGGTGGCAATGGCAAAGGCACGGGTGACGAATTCCGGGATGCGGCGCGCGTCATCGATCTCGCCCACCCATTTGGCGAATTCGGTGAACGCACGGCGGTATTCGACCTCCTGGAAGGCCTCGCGTTCGCGCGCATCGCGCTGAACCTGACCGATGAAGAGGATCATTGGAATGGAATCCTGCATCGCGATGTGCAGACCGGCAGATGCGTTGGTGGCACCGGGGCCGCGCGTCACCATGCAGATGCCGGGTTCGCCGGTCAGCCGTCCCCAGGTATCTGCCATCATCGCCGCGCCGCCTTCCTGACGGCAGATGACGGTTTCGATGCCACTTTCATAAAGCGCATCCAGCACCGCCAGATAGCTTTCGCCCGGTACGCAGGAAACGCGTGAAACGCCGTTGGCCTTCAGGGCTTCGACAATCAATTGTCCGCCGGTTCTTTTCATGGTGCCAGGTTCCTTTCGATGTCGTCCAGCTCAGCCATGACTTCGACCTGATGTTCTCCCAGGCGCGGGCTTGGACGTTCGTAACGCAGAGGTGTTTCCGAGAGAATGATGGGCGTGCGCACGCCCGGGATGACGGTCCCATCGGCGGCGTCCAGATCGACGCGCAGACCGCGCGCCTGAACCTGTGGGTCGGCGAACATTTCCTCTATGGAGTTGATCGGCCCGGCAGGTACGGCGTTGGCTTCACAGGCCGTCAGCAAATCACGCTTCGTCCATTTCAGCGTTTCGGTGGAAACGATCTGGCGGACCTCGACCTTATGGGCCACGCGCGCCTTGTTGGTCGCGTAGCGCTCATCGTCCGCGATCGCATCGATTCCTAGGATTTTGCACAGGCGACGGAATTGTCCGTCATTGCCGATGGCGAGAATCAGGAAGCCGTCTGCCGTTGGCACCACCTCGTAAGGCGAGATGTTGGGATGCGCATTGCCCAGCCGCACGGGAGGCTTTCCGGAAATGAGATAGTTCATGTTCTGGTTGGCCAGCACGGCGGATTGGACATCCAGCAGCGCCATGTCGATATGCTGCCCTTGGCCGGTGCGCATCGCGTGGATAAGCGCTGCCTGAATGGCGGTGACGGAGTAAATGCCGGTGAAGATATCGGCAACGGCAACGCCCGCCTTCATCGGCTGGCCATCCGGCTCTCCGGTGATCGACATGAAGCCGGACATGCCTTGGACGATGTAATCGTAACCGGCGAAATCCGCATAAGGCCCGGTCTGACCAAAACCGGTGATGGAGCAATATATGAGCTTGGAGTTCAAAGCCCGAAGCGACTGATAATCCAGCCCGTATTTCTCCAGCCCGCCGCGCTTGAAGTTTTCGATCACGACATCCGCGGTCTTCACCAACCGACGCACCGTCTCGCGTCCCTCGTCGGTTTTCAGATCGACCGTGATGGAGCGTTTGCCGCGATTGGTGGAATGATAATAGGCCGCGGAAAGAGTGTCGCCATCCTTGCTTTCCACGAAGGGAGGCCCCCAGGCGCGCGTATCGTCTCCACCATCAGGGCTTTCGACCTTGATGACGTCAGCACCCATATCCGCCAGCATCTGACCGGCCCATGGGCCTGCCAGAACGCGGGCGAGTTCGATCACACGAATGCCCTTCAAGGGCGGTTGTTTCTTATCGCAAGGTTCTGCCATGTCTGTCCCACATATTTCAGAAGTTTATAGACGGGCAGACTTCTGCATGCATGTGAAATAATCTCATGGCGTCATTCCGTTTCAGCAGTGAAATCAACGATTGTCGGCGGCGACATTCCTGGCCCAGGCAGCAAAATCCGAAGCTGGAACCTCCCAGCCGATTTCATTGAGCGTCTCGTGGCGCATGCCGGCGTAAATTTTGTCTTCGACGTCGGTGAAGCCTGCCGCCCGGAATTGCCGTCCCAGCCAGACAATTTCCTTGCCGTCATTGGTGGCAGCATCCTGATCGCCGCTGACCAGCAGGATCGGCAGGTCTTTGGGGAGGCGGGAGATGAGTTTGGGGCCGCGATAGGACATTTCGAACACATCCTGCCACAGCGAGACACTCGCTTCGAACTGGCATAGCGTGTCGCTGACATAGGCATCGACCGCTGCCTTATCATGGCTGAGCCAATCTGCCGACGTGCGCTTTTCCGGCATCTTGTTGTTCCAGATGCGGAAGGTGGCTTTGGGCAGGATGGCGCTGGGGACGTCCGAGCCTTTCAGCATTTTCTCAATACGCAGAACGACCTGTGCCAGATGCCCCATGATGCCGGGGTTGAGGTTGGAGTTCCAGATGGAGAGACCATCGAAGGCGTCCGGGTGGCTGACAGCGGTGTTCAGCGCGATGAGGCCGCCCATGGAATGACCGAGCAGGATGATGGGCAGGCCAGGATGACGTTCCGAGACGAGCATGCGCATGGCCATCACGTCGGCGATGACCTTGCTCACGCCGTCCTTCCAGGCGAACCGTCCCAATGGCGCATCATCTGCCTTGGTGCGTCCGTGGCCGCGATGGTCGTTGGCATAAACTTCAAAACCCTGCTGCGCCATGACGCGGGCGAAATGGCGATAACGCCCGGCATGATCGACGAGGCCGTGACAGATCATGAGTACGCCGACAGGTTGACCCTCTGCGGGTTCGTAGCGATAGGCGAGCGATGCGCCTGTTGGACTTGCCAGCCGATTGATTTCACTGAATGCAGTCTCGTCCATTCATCTCTCCGCAGCTATGCTTATTGTTGGGCAAGAGGTTGCCCCTTGGCCCTATTTAACTTACATAGCGGCAAATTTCCCATTCGAATTTTCAAATCTGACGCGGAGCATTCGCTACAATGGCACGTCAATTCATCTACCACATGTCGGGGCTGAACAAGGCTTACGGCGCCAAGAAGATCCTAGAGAACGTCAATCTGTCGTTCTACCCGGATGCCAAGATTGGTATTCTCGGCCCCAACGGCGCGGGTAAGTCCACCGTGCTGCGCATTATCGCCGGTCAGGACAAGGAATTCACCGGTGAGGCGTGGTTGGCCGAAGGCGCGACCGTTGGCTACCTCGAGCAGGAACCACATCTGGACGAGACCAAGACCGCGTTCGAAAACGTCATGGTTGGCGTAGCCGACAAGACGGCCGTGCTCGAGCGTTACAACGAACTGATGATGAACTATTCCGACGAAACTGCGGATGAGGGCGCCAAGCTTCAGGACATCATCGACAGCCAGAACCTGTGGGATCTGGAACAGCAGGTCGAAATGGCCATGGAAGCCCTGCGCTGCCCGCCCAAGGACAGCGACGTGTCTACGCTTTCCGGTGGTGAGCGCCGCCGTATCGCGCTTTGCCGTCTGCTTTTGTCCAAGCCGGACCTGCTTCTCCTCGACGAACCGACCAACCACCTTGACGCCGAAACGATCGCCTGGCTGGAAAAGCATCTGCGCGACTATCCCGGCGCCGTGATGATGATTACCCACGACAGATACTTCCTGGACAACGTCACCGGCTGGATTCTCGAGCTCGACCGTGGTCGCGGCATTCCTTACGAAGGCAACTACTCTGCTTACCTGACGGCGAAGGCCAAGCGTATGCAGCAGGAAGCGCGCGAAGACGCAGGCCGCCAGAAGGCGATCTCGCGCGAGCAGGAGTGGATCGCATCCAGCCCGAAGGCCCGTCAGGCAAAGTCGAAGGCCCGTATCAAGTCCTACGAGCAGCTGGTGGATGCCGCCGACAAGCAGCGTCCCGGCGACGCGCAGATCATCATTCCGGTCAGCGAGCGTCTCGGCAATGTCGTCATCGAGATGGAAGGCATCACCAAGGGTTTTGAAGGCCGCACGCTGATCAAAGACCTGTCGATCAAGCTGCCACCAGGCGGTATTGTCGGCATCATCGGCCCCAACGGTGCCGGTAAGACGACACTGTTCAAGATGATCACCGGCCAGGAAAAGCCGGATGCGGGTTCGGTCCGCATTGGCGACACCGTTCAGCTTGGTTATGTCGACCAGAGCCGCGATGCGCTGGATGGCTCCAAGACGGTCTGGGAAGAGATTTCCGGCGGTGCTGAAGTCATCAAGCTTGGCAAGTTCGACATGAACTCACGCGCTTACTGTGGCGCCTTCAACTTCAAGGGGGGCGACCAGCAGCAGAAGGTCGGCAACCTCTCCGGTGGTCAGCGCAACCGCGTGCACCTTGCCAAGATGCTCAAGGCGGGAGGCAACGTTCTCCTCCTCGACGAACCGACCAACGACCTTGACACGGAAACGCTCGGTGCGCTGGAAACGGCGCTCGAAAACTTCGCTGGCTGCGCCATCATCATCAGCCATGATAGAATGTTCCTGGACCGCCTTGCCACCCACATCCTCGCCTTCGAGGGCGACGGGCATGTGGAATGGTTCGAAGGCAACTTCGAAGATTACGAACAGGACAAGGTCCGCCGTTTGGGTGCCGATGCACTCAACCCCGGCAGCCAAGCTTACAAGCGTTTGACCCGCTGATCGAACTATATAAAACATTGAAGGAGAGGGACGGATCGTTTCTCTCTTTTTTTATGTTTAGGCTCCGAAGTAAAATCGCAAAAACTGTTACAAAATAAAATCATTGCGGAATGTTTTCGAGCGATTTACCGTTTTTTTAAGGGAGACATGTCAGATATTTGACCATTCATTGTTTGGTGGGGCTGACATGTTATCTATTAGAAATGCTTTGACGGGTGCTTTCGTCGTCGTCAGTGTTGCGCTGGCCGGTATTGTTGGTAAATCGACTTTCAACGCTTATTCTCTTTATCAATCCCAAACGACGGCTGCCGACCTGACGAGTGTCGACAAGGCCCTGTTCAGCACACTTCTGGCTTTCCGAAGTGAACGTGGCGACACCGGCACAGCCTTGCAGCTGCCGCGCTCTGCCGCAACGGCGACGATCGAAAGTGTAAAGACGGCGCGCGCCAAGGTCGATACGGCAATGGCCGCGGCTGCGGCTGCGATGGGCAGCGTCGGTTCCGCAGAGGTCGTCGCGGCTTTCGCCAACACTAAGGCGATCTACGACCGCGTTTTGGCCCAGCGCCAGAAAATCGATACGGCTCTGACTGTTGAGCCTGACGCTCGTCCAAAGGATGTTGCCACTCAGTCCTTTGATCTCGGCACGGAGTTTCTGGCAGGGCTTGAAAAGGCGTCTGTCGTCGTTGAAAGCGGTATTCGGACCGCGGATCCGACGATGGTCGGACTGGTTCAGACGCGCGCATTTGCCTGGGCTGCACGCTCCAACGGCGGTACCTCTGCTGTTGTCATGAATGTTCCTATCGCTGGCAAACGACCGTTCAACAACGAAGAGACCTTGAAGCTTGCTGGCAGCGATGCCGCGATGGCCATGGCATGGAGCTCAGTCAAGGTGCTTGTCGATCATCCGGGCACATCGCCTGCGCTGAAAAATGCTGTTGCTACGGCTGAAACCGGCTACTTCTCCGGCGACCTTTCCAAGTGGCGGGCCGATATCGTCAGCAAAATGCGCGACGGGCAAGTCAGTCCTGTCGGCATCGATGAATGGCGCGAGAAAATTACCGCAGCGCTCGGCACCGTTGCCGCGGTGGCATCGCTCGCGATGGATGAGTTGACCTCTCAGGCGACGGCCCAGAGAGATGCAGCCCTTGTTTCCCTGATCATCTACGGCAGCATGCTTGCCATGACGTTGGCAATCGCTGCGGCCGGCATGTACATCGTGATGGGTCGCGTTGTCCGGCCGATCTCCCGTTTGACTGCGTGCATGGGTTCGCTGGCCGCTGGAAATCTGGACGTCACGATCCCCGGTTCCAACCGTCGGGACGAAATCGGAGGTATGGCCAGCTCCGTGGAAGTGTTTCGCGAGGCGGCCATTCGCAACAAACAGCTCGAGGAAGAGGCCGAGGTCAACCGCAAGCGCTCGGAAGAAGAGCGTGAGACGATGCAGCGGGCGGCAGAAGCCGAAACCGAGGCACGTCTGGTTCAGGCAACCAGCACCTTCGCCGCCAGCATGAAGCGTCTTGCGTCCGGCGATCTTCTCTGTGAGTTGAACGAACCGCTGACATCGCAATTCGAAACATTGCGTGTCGACTTCAACAGCTCGGTGCGCCAGTTGCGTGAAACGCTTGCTAGCGTCGGCCGGTCCGTATCGACAGTCACCAGCGGTTCGCACGAAATATCATCCGCGTCTGACGATCTGGCCAAGCGCACGGAGCAGCAGGCAGCGTCTCTCGAAGAGACGGCTGCGGCCCTCGAACAGATTACCGCCAATGTCACCTCGACTTCGAAGCGCTCGGCCGAAGCCCGTGGCGTGGTGCGGACCGCCAAGGAAAAGGCCAGCAATTCCGGCGATGTGGTTCGCAATGCTGTTGCCGCGATGGAGAAGATCGAAGACTCATCCAAGCAGATCGGTCAGATCATCGGCGTCATTGACGAGATCGCCTTCCAGACCAACCTTTTGGCGCTGAATGCCGGTGTTGAAGCGGCGCGGGCCGGCGAAGCGGGTAAGGGGTTCGCTGTCGTCGCGCAAGAGGTGCGTGAGTTGGCGCAGCGGTCTGCAAAGGCGGCCAAGGAGATCAAGGAACTGATTGGCAATTCCGCAGTGGCGGTGGGCGAGGGCGTGCGTCTGGTCAGCGACACGGGCGCCGGGCTTGGCGAGATTGCGGAGCTGGTGCAGACGGTCAATGTTCATATGGAAGCAATCGCTACAGCGGCTCAAGAGCAGTCCGTCGGGCTTGCCGAAGTGAACACAGCGGTCAACCATATGGATCAGGCAACGCAACAGAACGCCGCGATGGTGGAAGAGATGAATGCCGCCGGTGCCTCGCTTGCGCAGGAAAGTGCCAATCTGAACGACCTTCTTTCTAACTTCCAGCTGGGTCAGCAGGATGGTCGCAGACAGGCCTCCGTGGCACGCACAGTCCCTCAGCCCGCGCGCCCGGCAGCCGGCCCTGCGCGTCGCAGCGTTCCGATGAGCCATGGCAATGCCGCACTGGCGGTAAAGTCGGACTGGGAAGAGTTCTGAGTTCAAGATACGAGAACTTGAAAGAGGCGGCGATGTCCGCCTCTTTTTCTATGTAAGGCTCAGATCTTCGATGGAATGCGGTACCTTTAGCCTTTCGCGAGTCCGTCCCATTCCGAAAGCGTCATCATCCCAGGAATGTCTGGCCGAGGTTTGCCCGGCAGCATCGTGATATATTCCAACTGGTGGCCGTCAGGATCGTCAAAATAGACGTTGGCGGATGGCATCCAGGGGAAGACGCTGGGCTCATGGATCTCGACGCCTGCGCCACTTCGCGGAACGACTCGCTTCGAGCGCAAGTAGGCGGGGGCTTCTATCACCTGATCCAGTGTCGTCCGGAATGCGACGTGGAGCCTCATCTGCAGGGGTGAGCTGCGGATCGACCAGAGGCCCAGCATGGATGTCTCGAGCCCGCCGATCCAGAAGAAGGTGACGTCTCGGTCTGGTATGGTATGCGCGAGCTCCAGGCCGACGACATCGCGGTAGAAATCGATCGAGCGTTCGAGATCCGACACGGTCAGATGCGTCTCGTAGAGACCGTTGACGGCGATCATGTTCATCTCCTTTTATCGCGCTGGCTTGACTGTCAGACGCTTGATTGAGGCCATGATAGGGTTCATACGACCTCAACAATGGTTGAGGTCAAGAGGCATGGTTGTGAAACTGGATGTTCATCGGGAACTATCGGTCGGCGAGGTGGCCAAGCGCTGTGGCATTGCGGTTTCGACCCTTCATTTCTACGAGGCGAAAGGGCTGCTATCGGCGTCTCGCAATGCCGGCAACCAAAGGCGTTATCCACGCGAGGTGTTACGGCGTGTGGCCGTGATTAAAATTGCCCAGCAGGCTGGCATACCGCTTGCGGATATTCGCCAAGCCTTATCGGCACTGCCGAATGGGCGAACGCCGAATGCAGAAGATTGGAAAGGTCTGGCCGTCGCATGGCGCTCAGAACTGCAAGAGCGTATCGATATGCTGACGCAATTGAGGGACGATCTTGAAGGGTGCATCGGCTGCGGCTGTCTGTCCGTAAAGGACTGTCCCTTGCGCAATCCCGGTGACATCCTTGCGGGTAAGGGACGCGGCGCCGTCTTGCTCGAGTGATGGTTCGAAGCGCCATCCTAGGATATCTCAAAAAACGTGGCATAGGCATCTATTGAGATTTTCTGAGGTGCGGCTCGCTCCCCATCTTGCATATCTCGACTAAACGTATAAACATATCTTTATATGTTGATTGAATTGAGGTTTGTGTATTGGCTCTGGGGCTTGATAATCTGGTAGGGCTACTGAAAGCGGCAGGCGAGCCGACACGCTTTCGGCTGCTTGCGCTTTTGTCGGCGGGCGACCTGACGGTCACCGACCTGACTGAAATACTCGGTCAATCACAACCGCGTATTTCGCGCCATTTGAAGCTGCTGGCCGAAGAAGATCTGATTGACCGCTATCAGGAAGGTGCCTGGGCTTACTTCCGTTTGAAGCAGGACGGCAAGGCTGCTGGCATGGTTAAACAGGTTCTTTCTGTCGCATCTCCCAATGATGCGGTCCTCCAGCGCGACTTTGAGCGCCTGTCTTCCGTCAAGCGGGTGAGGGCGGAGCGTGCGCAGGACTATTTCAGCCGCAATGCGTCTGCCTGGGATGAACTGCGCCGTTTGCATGTGAGTGATGATGCGGTGGAAACTGCGCTTCTGAAACTCATCGGGACCACCCCGGTGGATTCCATGCTGGACCTTGGCACCGGCACGGGTCGCATTCTTCAGTTGTGTAGCGGTATCTACCGCCGCGCCATTGGCATCGATGCCAGCCGCGATATGCTGGCTGTTGCTCGCTCCAATCTCGACAAGGCTGGTGTTGCGAACGCTTCCGTGCGCCACGGCGATATTCTGAACCTGCCGCTGGAAAGCCAGGATTTCGATCTCGTCGTGGTTCACCAAGTGTTGCACTTCCTGGACCATCCTGAAATGGCGCTGACTGAGGCCGCGCGCATGTTGCGCCCCAATGGCCGGCTCGTGATTATTGATCTGGCGCCCCACAAACTCGAATATCTGCGAGAAGAACACGCACATGTTCGCCTCGGTTTTTCGCATCAAACCATGGAAGAATGGCTGAAAAAGGCAGGGCTTTCGCCCGAGAAAGCGGTTGATCTGCATTCCGGCAATGCCTCTGCCCAGTCACTCGACGTTACAATCTGGGTCGCACGCGATCCACGCCTGCTGATGGCCGGCGAGGAGCCGATGAATGCACCGCTTTTTTCCGCCGGGAGGGCATGACATGACGAAGACTGAGGCAGACCGCCACGTGACTGAAAATTTCAAACTGTCCTTCGAGTTCTTCCCGCCGAAGAATGCGGACATGGACGTGCAGCTATGGGAGACGGTCGAGGAGCTTTCCCGCTGGAATCCTGACTTTGTATCCGTCACCTACGGTGCAGGTGGCACGACGAAGGCACCGACACTGGTGGCTGTCGATCGCATGATATCGGTGGCTGGTTTGCCCACAGCCTCGCATCTGACATGCGTTGATGCCAGCAAGCAGGAGGTCCACGATGTGGTGGAAGAACTCCGAGCGATCGGCGTCAAGCGTTTCGTGGCACTGCGCGGCGACCCTGCCACCGGTCCAGGCACGGCTTACAAGCCACACCCGGACGGGTACGAAAATGCCGCCGCCCTCGTACGGGGCTTGCGTGAGCTCGGTGATTTCGAGATTTCCGTGTCGGCCTATCCCGAAAAGCACCCGGAAAGCGAAAGCGATTCTGTCGATATCGACATGCTGAAACGCAAGGCCGACAATGGCGCAACGCGGGCGCTCACACAGTTCTTTTTCGACAATGATATTTTCGAGCGTTACATGGAGCGTGTGACCAAAGCCGGTATCAGCATTCCCGTGGTTCCCGGTATCATGCCGATCCAGAACCTGACGCAGTTGAAGCGATTTGCCGGTCGTTGCGGAACCAGCGTTCCCGCGTTTCTGGACGATCGTTTTGCCGGTTACGATGATGATGCGATCGGCCGCGCTAGGGTGGCGGCAGATGTTGCTGCCGAACAGATCCTCGATCTACAACGGCGTGGCCTGAATGAATTCCACCTCTACACCATGAACCGTGCGCCGCTGGTGAACGCGGTTCTGGAGAACGTCGGCTATCGTCCAATGCGGAAATCCGCAGCGTAAAGTCGGCGTTACATCTTCAGAACGAACAAAACGCAGGTTTCGAAAAACCTGCGTTTTTTTAATGGCAATTTGTAATCAACTGCTTGATGTGGCCGATAACTCCAAGGTGCGTGTCAGATGAACAACATCACTCCAACAAACGCGAACGCCACACCCACTGCTAAGGCATTAAGAGAATTTGTAAGTCCCATGCTCTGCCTCCTTTACGTTGACAGTAATCATTATGACCCTTTTGTGTCTCTTGAAAAGCGAAATCTATATTGCGTCGCACACGAAAACGGCAATGATTTCTGAGGCTTTGCAGCCAATGCGTTGAAAAACAACTTATATTACGGTCTGAAAAACTCAGTGCAAACTGCAAAAAAAGTAAACGGCCGTGGTTAATGCCACAGCCGTCCATCGCAATCCGTCAGAATCGGATACAAAGTTTTTAAAGAGCATCCAGAAGCGCGCGGGTTGGCCATCCATCGGCGGGTAGGCCGAGGCGCTGCTGTTCACGCTGTACGGCGATGCGTGTACCCGATCCGAGGATGCCATCGATCTTGCCGACGTCATGGGTCTTGGCATCGAGCTTGGTCTGAAGTTCCTTCATCGCGGTATCGTCAAGGCCGGGCTCAGGATTGCCCTTGGCATAAACCGGTGCGCCCATGAAGCGGGTCGCGAAATAGGCGGCCGAGGTGGTGTAGATGAAGGACTGATTCCATTCCAAGTATATGTTGAAGTTGGGGTAGGTTATGAAGGCCGGGCCTTTGCGACCCTGTGGCAGGATAAGGGCTGCGGGCAGGGCGCCGAAGTTCTTGTTGCCATCCTTTGGCGCAACACCGAGATTGAACCATTCGCTTGCTGTCAGCGTACCGCCGAGGCCGGATTTTTCCCAAGGCAGGTTCTCCGGTACGGACACTTCCTGAATCCAGGGCTCGCCCTTCTTGAAGCCAAGATGCTGGATGAATTTGGCAGCCGTCAAAATAGCGTCCGGGCTGCTCGCCTTGACGTTGACGTGACCATCGCCATCACCATCCACGCCGAATGCGATGATATCCTTGGGCAGCATCTGCACTTGGCCGATTTCACCAGCCCAGGCACCCGTGTTGGTGGCCGGATCGAGATCGCCGTGCTGAACCATTTCGGTAAGCGCAATCAGTTGCGGGCGGAATAGCTCCGGGCGGCGGCAATCATGCGACAGCGTGACCAGCGCGTTGCGGGTGTTGAAATCGCCCTGAACCGCGCCAAAGTCCGTTTCCATGGCCCAAAAGGCTGCAATCACACCTGCAGGCACGCCATACTCGTCTTCGGCACGCTTGAAGGCTGCGGAGTGCTCCTGAATCTTCTTGCGGCCCATGTCGAGGCGGCCCTGGCTGACAGTGCGCTGGGAAAATTCAAGGAAGGTCTGGCGGAACACGCCCTGAGCGCGGTCACGCGACAGAACCTTCTGGTCGATCTGCGCGCCAGCCAGCGCCTTGTCCACGGCTTCTGCTGGAACGCCCTTGCCCACGGCTTCTGTCTTTACGCCTTGTAGGAAGGTGTTGAGATCACCGCCGCAGGCCACCTGTTTCGGGTCATCCGGAGACGCCACGGGAGTGATGGCGAGCGCCGAGCCGCAGGACAAGGTAAAAAAGGTGGCAGCGAGTGCGAGGCTGCGTGGCGAAAAGCTGGACATCAGAATTCCTCAAATGTGCGATTTAAACCATGCGTTCGCCAAGCTTTGTGGCGGAAGCGTGGGCAAGACGATGGAAAAGCACCAACAGACGTGATGTTTCCAACGCCATGTCTTCGGTCGACAGCACATCTGCTGGAATTACCGCAGAAATCAAGTTGAAATCGATGGGTTAGCCGCGCGGCTGGTTCGCAGATGCCACCCATGTGCGCCAGTTCTTTTCCGAGCCGGCGAAGACATTGATATCTGTCGGCGTGCTGATGCCGGGAATGACGCCGGTGCCGGTATATTGCCAGAACGCCCATTGGCGGTCGCTGTAGATCTGGGCGGGGTGAGCGGCCACGGAGCGGACCCAGAACGGGTAGTTCTTGAACTGGCCGACCAGATTGTCGCGGTGGAAATCAACACTGGTATAGATGATCGGGCGCTTGCCGTAGTGGCGTTCGATGCGGGTGAGGAACTGCTGTATCTCGGCACGGACCACCTCTGGTGAAGGCCGTGTCTTGCAGGTTGGGGAGGCGGGGTTCCATTCGACGTCCAGGACCGGCGGAAGTTTCATCGCCTCTTTGGGCACGGTGCGAATGAACCAGTCTGCCTGGGCATCCGCCGTCGCGCAGAAATAATAGAAGTGGTAGGGCGCGTGCGCCACGCCTGCGGCTGACGCTTCGCGCCAATATTCGTCGAAGCGTGCATCGACACGGTCCGTACCTTCGGTTGCCTTGATGAAGGCAAAGGAGACGCCGGATTTGCGCACGGTTGCCCAGTCGATATCCCCATTCCACTTGGACACGTCGATACCGTGTACCTCATGCTTGTGGGGTGAGCGCGCGCCGAAATCCTGTGGATCATTATCCTTGAAGCGCGGCTTGCCGACGGAAGCGGTTTCGAGGAAATCATAACTGGTGGAGGTGCAGCCGCTCAACAGGAGGATGGACACGAAAAGAGCCGGAAGTAGCCGCTGCATGATGATCCCAGTGAAACGAATGAAAGTCCGCGCCGGTCGCCCCGGAGAGGCGCCGTAATCTCCTGTTTACCATAACAGGGTAAACAAGCCGTTATGGCAAGACGGATGACGGGAAATTCAATGCTTTACCGTTGACCGCAGCTGTTTTCAGGCCTCTGGCAAGGTCATGACAGCGCGCCACGCGTATCCTCGCGCAATCGGCTGGAATTCCAACGCAACGTTGGCGCTGCCGGCGAAAGCTTCCAGCACATATCGCATATTGGCACGGGGCGTGACGTGAAACTTGGTCAACCAGGCCTGTAGCAAAGTCCGGAACGGGCGTGGCAGGCCTTCCTGTTGCCCGAAATCCACGATGTGCAGGGAACCACCGGGCGCAAGTGACGCCAGCGCGCGTTCCACTGCCTTTTCCCATTCCGGTATCATCGATACGGCATAGGAAATCATGATTCGGTCAAAACCATCGTTGCGAGCAAATTCGCTGAGCCTGAAGGTCGTGGCATCTGAGACGCGCAACACAGGCCTTTCCTGCCTCCCGGCGAAGGTTTCGGCAGCCGTCGTCAGCATTTCCGCCGAGATATCAAGGCCGTAAATCTTTGCAGTCGGGAAAAGTTTGGATGCTCGAAGAAGATTGCGGCCGGTGCCACAGCCGATTTCCAGCAAGCTGCCGCCTTGCGGGATATCGAGTTTGTCGATGGTGGTGTCGCGGCCCAGCAGATAATATTTGCGCGTCAGATCATAGATGTGTCGCTGGTTGCGATACATCTTGTCCATCAGGTTGGCGTGGTTGACATCACGAAGGCTGACATTGTCACCGATGCTTTTCATGCCTGCGCCCTCTGATAGATATGGAAGCCACCATAAATGGCGGAGCGGTCACGCGCGTTGAGTTCCTGCGAGCGCTCGGCGAGATAGGACCATTGGGCGCGGATATCGGGTGACAGGCGGCCTTCGATGACGCTCTTTTCGGCAGCCGTGCGGAAAATGACGCGGGCGTCTGGCCCCGCCGTACGGCTGATCTGCGACCAGAGTTCATTGATCTGCGTGTCCGTCATCCAGTCCTGCGCGTCCAGAAGAACGTAGCGGTCGACAGAAGATGCCGGTTTGGAGGTCAGCAGTTCTGTAAAGGTGGCGTGGTGTACGGAAACGCGTGCGGCATTTCTGCGGATGGCGGGATAGTAATCGGTGCGCAGATAATCGGGAAGGTTGCCCTCCTGCGCTTGCGGATAACGGCGCACAAAGGCCTGCCAGGCGAAGTAATTGTCTTTCAGCGGGAAATCACAGGCGAGCTTTTCAAGACGCTGGCGAAGAACCGGAGCAATCGTGTTGCCGTCCGAAAGGCTGGCGAGCTCATCGTATTGGCGTGGTGGAATGCCGAGGCCGAAGAGCGAGCTCTTGCGCTTCGTCAGCCAGCGGATCATCGGCTTGTCGAAGAGCGGCGCGACTTTCTCGTTGAAGAACTGACGTTGCTCATCCATCGAACGGGCATTGGCCATGTCCTGAAGCTTCACACCGTGCAGGCGGGCCAGAACGTGACCTATGCCAATGAAGCGGCCGAGCAAGCCGGTGCGATAGATGTTGCCGTTGAACACAGAAATCCGACGGCGGCCGGTCATCTTGCGTTTCGACCAATAGGCGCGTGTCTGCGGGTCGAGGTTTGGGGCAATGAAACGATCGTAGCCTTCGCTGTTGGAGCGCACGTTGGCGTGACCGAACTGGCGCACGACGTCGCCATGATTCGGCAGGTGGCGGAACGCTGCGAGCTTCAACTTGTTGAGGGCGATGTGGTGCGGATTGAGATCCACCACATCGATGCGAGATGGATTGCGCGACAGGTAGGCAAGGACGTTACAGCCGCCTGAACCGATGGTGACGATGCTGTGGCCATCGCGCAGCTCCATCGCCTGCATATCGACCTCAGGGTCTTCCCAGATTTGCGGGTAGACCAGACCGGAAAACAAAACACCGAACAGGCGCTCCGACAGGCCGCTGATGGACAGAGCCTTGTGTTGGAGCAGCGCTGTCTTCAGTTTCACGTTTTTGCTGAAACCGGTTTTCGGCGCGACACTGGTCATCTGATTCCACCTCTCATTCGGTTGAGAGGCGTTTAACCGCGAGACGCAACAGTTTGATGACGAGGCGGTGGTCAGGTGTTTATGTCGCCGTTAGATTGGCATGGGGGCTGTATCCAGCAGCGATACGTCCGCATGTCTTTGACGGCCAGGTCGATCAAGGACTTGATCTTAACTGTTCTCGAGCCAATGAGGGTAGAGGGTTGTGTCGCCAGGCTACTTGCGCAAAACGTGCAGCATGCCCTTGCGCTTGGCGTCGTAATAGTAGCCGCGGGCGTAAAGACGGACGGCGTTATCACGATCGTTGTCGGCCACCAGCCATGCACCACTGAGATATTTCACGGCGTATTTCAGGTTGGTCTCGGCGTCGAAGAGGCCTGAGGCGGGGCCGTCGAAGCCCATCGAGCGTGCCGTGGCGTGCTTGATCTGCATAAGGCCGAAATGGCCGCCGTTGACCGCATTTGGATTGTAGCGGCTCTCACGCATCACGACGCGGTGAACGAGATCTTCTGGCACGTTGTACATGGTGGCGTATTTGGTGATGAGGCCGCTAAGCTTCTGACGGCCAACCATCGATGGCGCATCCAGTGAAGGCGTGATGGCTTCCCGTGTGCTGATGGCGGCAAGAGCTGCATTTTGCGGCGCAGACGCATAGGCAAGCATCGCACCCTGCGGCTTTGGAACCGGGATGACACTCTGCTGCTTCATCATTTCTTCGGTCAGCGGAATGGCTGCCGCTGATGGGGTTCCGGGCGCGCCGGGTGCTGGCGGAAAGCTTCCCTTGAGCGCAACGACCTGCGGAAGCGCGGCACTCGCCGTCTGGTGAGCCAAGGCTGCTGCCGCCGGTGTCGTGGCGGCCGGTGCTGCAAGAGCGACCTGAGTAGCCGCCTGTGGCTGCAACTGCGTGTCTATGGCAGCAGCGGCTGCAATTTCGGATGCGGGGGGAAGTGCAACGCGGCCACCCTTGAGGGCGGTTGATGTTGGTAAGGTCGTTGCCGTGGAAGCGACTTGTGTGGCAACTGCCGCGGTTTCCGTCGTCGCTCCGGCTGCTGCCGTTGCAGGTGTCACACTTGCCATCTGGGTGGTGGTTGTGTCTGCCGATGTGGCCGTAACCGAGGCTATCTTCGGGTGCGATGGATCGCCCTTGGCCGAATATTCGACGCTTGTGCATCCTGCCAGTGACAGCGCAAGGCCCACTGTGGACGACATAAGAAGCGCCGATCTTCGACCAAAACTGCCTGAAAATTTCATGCTGCCGCCCTTGAGTGCGCCTGTCGCTCGATACCCCCGTTTCCAGCGAAGCAGGCAGTCCCTATCCGGCGATCATTAACCTATCGTAAGGTTTCGGGCAAGCGGCGACTTAACAGCAATGTCTTATGCAGCGATACGGCGGTATCCGGCGGTCACGGCGCGGCCAGCGATGAAGCTCTTTCGCTTTGAATTCTTTGCTTTTTTGCTAGCCGACATTCTCCGCACAGACGTGATCGTAAAGCGTGCGAAAGCCGCCTGCAGGCCAAGGCATACGAGCGCAATCAAGAGAAGGACCGACTGCATTTGCGTGACCATTTCAACGACGTCGCGGGTGCCGTTCAAAAACTGCATGAGGAAAGCGACGAAGAAGCCGAAATAACGCAAACGCAAAGCTGCCATCACGAAGCAATCCGAAAAGATGGTGCCGAAGGATTTTCCGCGCAGGTTATCGTTGTCGGCATTGGCTTCGCGCGCGGCGGGTGTCGCAATCGTCCACAGGGTAAACAGCATCAGCCAAGCCGTGCCGGCCCAGCGTGCGATGTCCACAAGCGTGGAGGGCAAGAGTTCTGCGCCGACGACGATAATGGAGGCGGCGGTAACCGTTGTGACGATGCCAAGTGTCGCGCCAGTGAGAGCTGCGACCATGGCGCGCTTGCCGCGTATGGCGGTATAGCTCGCGACTTTGAAGGACACGGGTGAGGGCAGTGCGAAAAGGATAGCGCAGGCCGAGCAGAACACCAGCCAGACTTGTGCGGACATATGCTTTCCTCCTAGCCCTCCCTGCACGTCATTTCTTTGTAACCTACAGTATCACCCCAGAAACCGAAACGCATTTCTGGGGTGATAGGTTCATAACGTCGAGAGCGGTGTGTTTACGCCACAGTTTGCGGTTCACAGCATCATGCGGCGTAAAGAGGCGCTTTTATGCTCTATGCCGCTTTGTAGGGCTGGCCAATGTGGTTCATGACCTCGCCAAACCACGGTGTCGATAGGTCGAAGTGCTTGCCGCCCTTGATGCGCGGAAATTCGATGGTGCGCAGCTTGCCGCCTTGGTCTTCGTCATGGCCGGTAACGCCCGAAACCTTGTTGAGTGCGCTTTCCACGGCCAGATCAACCATGCCCTGGATGAGCCGCAGGTCCTGGCCATTGGCGGGGGCGGAGCGCGCGTAATAGCCCGACTTTTGCACCATTGTGCGTTCCGCGCCGATCAGGCTGGCGAACTGCTTCTGGAACCACCCGCCAACATTGATGGTGTCGATCTTGACGTGACCGAAAGCATCACGCTTGACGGTTTCGCCGGATGCTTCGCGCTCGGCAACGATCGAATCAAGGCCTGCACCTTCAGAGACGAAGAGCGTGACGAAGCCCGTCTTTTCCATCGTCTTCTTCAGGCGCTCTGCCTCGGCCTGGATATCGAAGGCCATTTCCGGCAGATACAGACCATCGATGCTCTTTAGCTGTGGTCCCATCAACAGGCCATCGACATATTCATTGCCAGTGGTCTTTTGGATATAGGCCCGCGCCGTTGCCGCCGTCAGCCAGCCGCAGTGGCGCCCCATGACTTCGTGAATGACGAAGGTCTTGGGCGCTGCACTTTGTTCGTTGCTGACATTGTCGAAGAAGTTTGCGCCAACTTCCGCTGCAGTCCACGCGCCCAGCGACTGCTTGATAGGCACGACGTCGTTATCGACGGTTTTGGGAAGGCCGACAACGGTGAGGTTATAGCCATTGGCGCCGAGGTAGGCCGCAAGGTCCGCAGCCGTCGTGTTGGTGTCATCACCGCCAATGGTGTGCAAAATGGTGACGCCATCCTTTGCCAGACGGTCTGCCGCCACGGCCAAAGGGTTTTCACCTTCCTTGACGAGCCCGCGCTTGGCGCAGTCTGCGGCATTGGTCAGCTTCACACGGCTGTTGCCAATCGGCGAGCCGCCGTAGCGGTGCAAAAGGTGCGCTTTCTCGCGCATATCCTTGGTAATTTGAACGCTGTCGCCCAACAGAACGCCTTGATAACCGGAGCGATAGGCAACGATGTCAATGTCAGGCGCGATGTCGCTGTAGCGTTCGATCAGGCCACCCACGGCAGAGGAGAGGCATGGTGCAAGACCGCCTGCGGTCAACATTGCAACTTTCTGTTTGGCCATCGTGGCACTCCTTCGTGTTCATTCCAAAGATGTCGTAGGGCAAATGGATGCGGCAGCGAAACGAGCATGTAAAGTGAATTTCTCAAGAAAATCGGGCATTTCGCACCAATCTTCAAAGCGATTGAACGAGTTGGCTGATCTAATCGTTTCAATTGCTCGTACCAACTTCGTACTGCTTCCAGGCTGTGGAAAACCAGTGGCGTCGCGACGGAAACGACCCCGCCAAACCTCATCGCAAGATGAAGAAAAGTTAATGCCATGCGACCTTTATGTATATTGCAATCAGCAAGCGGGGCCGTATGCTTAAAGCCATGATGTATGATTTCGCCTGTTTGCAACTTTCATCGCTGTGGGAACGACTGCTTGGCGCAATAGGCGATGCGGCGGGCAATGTGCTGGGCCGCGTTATCGAAGCGGTCAGAACCGTGTTCGAAGGCGATCCGGAAACGCGCCGTCAGGTGTCGTTCTCGGTGGCAATCATTGCCCTGTCGGCCAAGATGGCCAAGGCCGACGGTATGGTCAATGATGCGGAGGTTCAGGCCTTCAGGCAGATATTCGATTTTCCCGAAGAAGAAGCCAAGAACGTTGCGCGACTTTATAACCTCGCGCGGCAGGATGTGGCCGGTTATGAGGCCTATGCCGAGCGTCTGTCCGGACTTTGCGGTTCCGGAGAGCAGAATTGCGAGATGCTGGAAAGCGTTATCGATGGCCTTTTCCACATCGCCAAGGCTGATGGTCTGATCCACGAGCGGGAATTGGCGTTCCTCGGCCGCATCGCGGACATCTTCCGAATCACCGAAGATCGTTTCGAGACAATCATGGCACGACATGTTCACATGGAGGGACGGGATCCTTACCGTGTGCTTGGTGTTTCGCCTGCAGACGATTTTCTCGATATTCGCAAGCGTTATCGCTCGCTTGTGGCTGAACACCACCCCGACAAACTCATTGCGCGCGGCGTTCCCATGGAATTGCACGCCGCTGCGAATGAGCGCATGGCTGCACTCAACGCCGCCTATGCGGCCATCGAGAAAGAACGCCGCGTCGCATGATTGATTTCCCTGCGGATTATGCGGGTGCCAGCGTCGTGCCTTCGCCCAACCACGGCGAACGGGTCGATGTCGACGGCCCTGACATGATTATTCTCCATTACACGGGAATGGGAACCGCAGACAGCGCATTGTCATGGCTGTGCAATGCCGAAAGCCAGGTTTCCAGCCACTATTTCGTCTTTGAAGACGGTCGCATCATGCAGCTTGTGCCGGAACGACGTCGTGCTTGGCATGCGGGCAAAAGCTCCTGGGGTGGGCTGGCGGATATCAACTCACGCTCTATAGGCATCGAGATTGCCAATGCAGGGCACCCGGCGGGTCTTCCTGACTTTCCGAAAGCACAGATCGATGCGGTGATCGAATTGTGTCGAGATTGCGGCGCCAGATGGTCCATCGCGCCGGAACGGGTGCTCGGTCACTCCGATATCGCACCTGTGAGGAAAATCGATCCGGGCGAAAAATTTCCATGGGACATCCTGTCGCAACAGGGGGTCGGTCACTGGGTTCCATCCGCACCCATCGGTGGCGGAAGGTTTTTCCAGCGCGGCGATAGCGGGCAACCCGTGGAAGCCCTGCAATCAATGCTGTCGCTCTATGGATACGCTGTTGAAATCACGGGTGATTACTGTGAGAAGACCGAGGGCGTCATTGCCGCTTTCCAGCGCCACTTCAGGCCATCGCTGGTCGATGGCATTGCCGATTTTTCAACTATCGACACGCTGCACCGGCTGATTGCCGCATTGCCGAAATTTCGTGGCGTCTGAGCGCTTTTATTGAAAATCTGTTCCAGAAAAAGAGTTGAAAGCGGGCCTTTGTTGCGCCTTGCCACAGTATATCCTTATTGGGCCACTTAATACGTCTCACAAACCAGCGATCTGCTTCAATGTGAAACGGTGATCGTGAGTATCAATGATGAAGACGTGCGAAGGATTGTTCTGATGAACTTTCCGAGCGGCTGATCCTTTTCGCCGCACATCGCAGTCTTCGTGCCCGGAGACGTTTTATACCAATGAGAAGAGCATATATTGCTGTCTCGGCTTGCCTTGTGCTGCTTGCCGCGCAGAGTTGCCCTGTTGTTGCCAACGATCAGGTGAAAATCACGACCGTGCCGTTGGAAACCTATATCCGCAAGCCCGGCTATCCCATTCCCGAAAGAACGCTTCCGTCGAAACTGCAAAACGAGTACTCCGACCTGATCGTGAAATACGCCAAACGTTATGGTGTGCCGACCAATCTGGCGCATGCGATTGTGTCCGTCGAGAGCAAGTTCAACCCGAAGGCGCGCGGCAGTGCCGGTGAGGTGGGGCTGATGCAGATCAAACCAGCGACGGCACGGATGATGGGCTATCGCGGCACGACGCAAGCGCTCTATGATCCCGAAACCAACATTCGCTGGGGCATGCAATATCTCGCCACAGCCCATCAGCTCGGTGGCGGACAGGTTTGCAGCACGATTCTGCGTTACAATGCCGGACATGCGGCCACGCGTATGAACCCGGTCTCGAAGCGCTATTGCGGCAAGGTGCAGGCGCTGCTGCAAAGTTGATGCCTTTCGAGTCACTCTTGGATTGCAGCTTTTGAAAATCGCTGAACTTTGCTAGTCAGCGCTTGAAGCGAGCGGGAGACGATGATGGCGGATTTCAGGTTTATCGTTATCGGCGCCGGCATGATGGGTGCCGCTGCGGCGCGACACCTTTCGGCCGTGGGTGATGGTGTGGCCCTGATCGGGCCTGCCGAACCTGCGGATCGCAAAACTCACCTCGGCGTATTTTCCAGCCATTACGACGAAGCGCGAATCACGCGTGGTTTCGATGGCGACCCCGTGTGGGCCGAATTGGCGAAGCGCTCCATCGGGCGCTATGCGCAGATCGAAGCGGAAAGCGGCATTCCATTTTATCACGAGGCAGGATGCCTGTTTGCCGGAAACGGCAAAGGGCTGGGCGGCGACTATGTCGCCAGCGCCTTGTCCGCGCAAGGCAGGCTGGGGCTTGAGGTTGAGACCTTCGCAGCCTCGCAAATGGGTGCCCGTTTCCCGATGTTCCATTTGCCTGGTGATCATCAAGGCTGGTTTGAGCCACGCAATGCAGGCTACGTCAATCCGCGCGCATTGGTCAAAGCGCAGATCAAGATTGCTGAGTGTCGGGGTGCGACGCTTATTCGTGAAACGGCGGTGCGTGTCAGTGATACCGCATTCGGTGTCGAGGTGATGACGGCTGAGGGGCAACGCTACACAGCCGAGAAGGTGATCGTGGCTGCGGGCGGGTTTACCAACATGGCTGATCTCCTGCCCGTCAACGTGGATATGGCCGCGACCGGGCGAACGATTGCATTTTTTGAACTGGATGCGGACAAGCAACGCGCTTTTGCGAGCATGCCTTCAACCATCGTCTTGGCGGAAAATGCCGAAGATATCGTCTACATCTTGCCGCCGGTGCGCTACCCCGATGGCAAGCTCTATCTTAAGATCGGTGGTGAGAGCGAGAAGGGCCGGCTGGAAACGCTCAGTGAGGCCGTGCGGTGGTTTCACTCCGATGGGACAGCAAGCGAGGTCGATTTTCTGGTCAAACGTGCCGTCGAGTTGATGCCGGAGCTTACCGGTTGCCCGGTCACGTCAGGGTCCTGCGTCGCCTCCATCACTCGCACTGGCTACCCCTATATCGGCTACACGCAGTCCTCCAATATCGCCGTATTGACGGGCGGTAATTTCGTTGCGGCCAAGTCCTCCGACGAGATCGGACGGCTGGGTGCGGTCCTGTTGCTGGATGGGCAGTTGGAAGAGGTGGATTTCGCAAGGAGTGTGGCGCCGGTTTTTGCCTAAGCCACACCCGATGCCATCTGCCACCTCCATTATCAAACCCAAGCCTCTGGCATCGATTCCGCAAACTGCTACACCTCTTTGTTATAGACTCTGAAAATCGGCGAGCGCGATGATGGCAGCACAGTTCAAATATATCGTCGTTGGTGCGGGGATGATGGGGGTAGCGGCTGCGCGGCACCTGGCGGGGAAGACGGATGGCGTCGCTCTGATCGGGCCAGGTGAGCCTGCTGATATCAAACATCACACCGGTGTTTTCGCCAGCCACTACGATGCTGCGCGAATCACCCGTACCATCGACAGCAATGCCGATTGGGCACGAATGGCCAATCGTTCCATTGCCCGATACGGCGAGATCGAGCGTGAGAGCGGTGTTACGTTTTACGGCGAGGTCGGTTGCCTCATCGTCGGCAAGGCGCGTGGTACGGGCTTTCCCTATATCGAGAATGTCTGTGCGGCGGCAGACACACTCGGCGTTGCCACGGAGGTGTTGGACGACGAGGCATTGGCCAAGCGCTTTCCCTATTTCTCTTTCGAGCACAGTTGTGAGGGGGTGTTGGAGGCGAGCAACGCCGGTTACGTCAATCCACGCGAACTCGTCCGAGCGCAGATCGTTTCGGCTGAAAAGCGTGGCGTGACGCGGATCGATGACATCGCTGTCAGAGTACAGGACGAGAATGGCGTAGCGATCGTGACGACAGCATCAGGTCAAGTCTACGAGGCGGAGAAGGTTCTGGTTGCCGCTGGCGGATTTTCCATTGCGCAAGGTCTGTTGCCGCAAGCGCTTCATATGACGGTCTATGCCAGAACCGTGGCTTTCTTCGAAGTCCCCGATGAGGAACTCAATCTTTACACGGGCATGCCGTCACTCATCTACGAGCCCGCTGACCCACGCAAACACATCTATCTGTTGCCACCCGTGCGTTATCCCGATGGCAGGTTTTACCTGAAAATCGGAGGGGAGCCGGTGGATGTTCCGCTGCAGACGGATCAGGATATTCGCGACTGGTTCCGTTCAGGCGGGAACGCGAACGTCCGCGACGATTTCGTCGAGATCATCGATAGTCTGATCCCGTCGATCGACACGTCGCGTGTGTCCATGGCGGCCTGTGTGACGTCCTATACGCCGACTGGATTTCCAGCCATTGGTTTTACCGCCTCTGCGCGCATCGCGGTGCTGACCGGTGGATGCGGTGCCGCTGCCAAAAGTTCCGATGAAATCGGGCGGTTAGGAGCGCAGCTCCTCTCCGAAGGCATTCTTGCCGATGAGGGTTACGGAGCTGATTTCACGCCGGTTTTCTCGGCCTAATTACCCATCCGCCGATTTTCTGTTGGCTTTCATGACTGAACCCGTCTATGGAGCCCCTGCCAGTTGGCCGGGCAGCCGCGCTTTATCAATGTCGAAAGACGGTAGGGTGAGGAAAGTCCGGGCTCCACGAAAACACGGTGCCGGATAACGTCCGGCGGGGGCGACCCTAGGGAAAGTGCCGCAGAGAGTAGACCGCCACCTTTCAGGTGGTAAGGGTGAAAGGGTGGGGTAAGAGCCCACCGCGCCGCTGGTAACAGGGGTGGCATGGTAAACCCCACCGGGAGCAAGACCGAATAGGGATGACGTGGGGTCAAGCGAAAGCGGACCTACAGCCGGTTTTTGGGCGAGTCATCCGGGTGGGTTGCGAGAGGCGGCGTGTAAATGTCGTCCTAGATGAATGGCTGCCACGTTCCGGGTCAAACCGGAGCCATACAGAACCCGGCTTACAGGCCAACTGGCAAATTCCTTTTTATAAATGGTCCTTACGCCGCGCGATAGCGCAGTGTGCGTAAGTGCATGTTATTGCTAATCAAATAAGATTTTAGAGGCGATTTTTTATTGTCGTGGCGCAAGTGCTTGAATGAACACGGTAAACCATTCGTTAAACTTAACGGGATATGAATATGCGATCCGAAGCCGGTATCCCACTGGCTTCTCCCATTGACGCCCAAAGTGTCCCATGGTATCCCAAATGCACACCACAAGGGGTCGTGTTTTTGACCCGCAATCTCTGAAACGGAGAGGCCTGCAAGGGTCCGATGGGCATTACGTCCTGCCGGTCAGCGATTTGTCATGCGTAAAGGTGTTGCCTGTTGATGCGGCTATCTGCTTTGCATCGGGTGGTTTTGGCGAGTTTTGCGATGGGTCGCTTTTTATCGAACGTGACGAACAGGATCGACGCCAAGGGGCGCGTCTCGGTTCCGTCAATGTTTCGTTCGGTGCTGACGGAGCGCAGCATTCAGGAGCTTTATTGTCTCCAGGATTTCGCATTTCCGGCCATCAGCGTCGGCGGTCCGGACTTGCTGGAGCGATACGAACGGCAGATCGCGTCCATGGATGCTTTCTCGCCGGAAGCGAACGCAATGTCGCTGCTGGTTCACGGCGGCGGCGTTTTCATGAAGCTCGATGCGGAAGGGCGGTTGATGGTAACGGATTTCATTCGGGAATTCGCCAACATAACGACCGAGGTTACCTTTGTCGGTCGAGCGGATCATTTTCAGTTGTGGCAACCGGATGCGTTTTACGAGGCGCAGAAGGCGGCAAGAACGGGGCGCGGTTTTACGGCTGCTCGCCCCGTATAGGACGGGGACACCGAATGGCGGCGAATTCTGGCGAACACTCTTCTGAAGCCAGCGGCGGACCGGTTCGCCACATTCCGGTCCTTCTCCGTGACGTTCTCAAGGCGCTGGAGCCAGCGCCCGGAAAAGTCATTCTGGACGGCACATTCGGTGCTGGCGGCTACACTCAGGCCATTCTCGATCAGGGCGCGCATGTCATCGCGCTTGACCGTGATCCCAACGCGATTGCTGATGGGCAAGCCATGGTTGGCGCCAGCGGCGGTCGTCTGTCGCTGATCCAGTCCCAGTTTTCCAATCTTGCAGCGCATGCGCCAGCCGAAGGCCTTGATGGTATCGTGCTGGATATCGGTGTTTCCTCCATGCAGATCGATGAGGCCGAACGCGGTTTCTCCTTTCAAAGAAACGGGCCGCTCGACATGCGTATGTCGTCTTCGGGCGTTTCGGCGGCAGATGTCGTCAACCGCTGCAAGGTCGGCGATCTCATTCGCATCTTCGGTTTTCTGGGCGAGGAAAAGCAGTCGGGCCGCATCGCGCGCGCCATCGAAAAGAAGCGTGCAGACGAGCCATTTCGTACGACGCGTGATCTGGCTGGGCTGATCGAAATCGTCACCCCGCGGAAAGCCAAAGACAAGATCCACCCTGCAACGCGCGTTTTTCAGGCACTGCGCGTGTTCGTCAATGATGAGCTCGGTGAACTGGCGCAGGCTCTGTTTGCTGCAGAACGGGCTTTGAAGCCCGGCGGTCGGCTCGTCGTGGTCACATTCCATTCGCTGGAAGACCGTATCGTCAAGAAGTATTTCGCTGACCGTTCCGACCGTGCAGCAGGCTCGCGCCACATGCCTATGCTGGCTGCCAAATCAGCGATCTTCGATGCCTTGGGCAAACCGATGATCGCGGCCAGTGACGAGGAGGCGGATATCAATCCGCGGGCCCGGTCTGCCAAACTGCGCGCTGGCATGCGCACAACGGCGCCGGTGCGGCCAGCCGACATGTCGATTTTCGAGCTTCCCAATCTCACAAGTCTCGAAAAGATGGGAGGCTGATATGCTGCGTACTCTCGATTTCATTCTGATGGGTGTGATGGTGTCTGCTGCTGTCGTGACCTACACGATCAAGCATCAGGCCGATGTGAAATTGGAATCCGTGCGAAAGCTGGAGACGGAAATCAAGCTGGAGAAAGACACCATCGATCTTCTGCGCGCCGACTGGGCGCTGCTGACGCAGCCGAACCGTCTGCACCGCTTGGTCAATGCTTATCAGGACGATCTCGCGCTGGCACCGACACAGCCGACACAGCTTTCGCAGCCGAAGGAATTGCCGATGCTGCGTTCGCAACTACCGCAGCCACCGGAGCCACAGGGCATGAGCGTGGAGGATGTGATCGCCGCTGCTATGAATGGTTCCAGGCCCGGCGCAACACTCGGCGGTGCAAAGCCCAAATCCAAACCTGCCGGACAGATTGTGGCCACTGGTGGCGCACCCGCACCGCAACCGCGCGCGCGCGCGGCGCGGCCTGCGCAGCCGATGCCAGCGGTACGTGCTGAGGCGGGTGATGAGGCTGGCGATATGGATGAAACGATAACTGGATCGGTGGACTGATGTCTTTTCTGTCTCGCGTCATGGTTCTGAAAAGCAGGGCTCATTTTTCCGCAAGCACCACTGGTTTTGCCGACCATGCGGCCTTCGAGGGTGCGCGCAAGCGACGCGCCACGCAGGCCAAGACCCGGGTTGGTTTGCTGGTTGTCGGTTTTGTCGTGTTCTATGGCGTTGTCGGTGGACGCCTCATTCAATATGGCATGACACAGCCAGAAACCGTTTCCAGCATTGCCCCCGCAGACCGGTTGATGGCTTCGCGTCCAGACCTTCTGGACCGCAACGGTGAGGTGCTGGCGACCGACATTCGGACCGTCTCGCTGTTTGCAGAGCCGCACCGCATCGTGGATGTCGATGAAGCTGTCGAAAAACTGCAGACCGTTCTGCCTGATCTTGATACGCGCGGTACGTATCAGAAACTGAAATCCGAATCCCGCTTCCAGTGGCTGCGACGCCAGTTGACTCCAAAGCAACAGAGTCAGATTCTGGCGCTTGGCATTCCCGGCATTGGTTTCCGCCCTGAGAAGCGCCGTTTCTATCCCGGCGGTCACACCGCTGCGCATGTTGTCGGTCACGTCAATATCGACAACCGCGGCGTTGCGGGCATGGAGCGCTATCTGGACAATCAGGGTCTTGCCGATCTGACGGCGCTCGGCATGACGTCCGATCAGCCCCTCGAGCCGGTCAAGCTTTCGATTGATCTGCGCGTTCAGGCCATCGTGCGTGAAGTGGTTGCCGACGCCATCAAGAAGTTTCAGGCAATCGGCGCTGGCGCCGTCGTGATCAACGTTCACACGGGCGAAATTCTCGCCATGGCATCGCTGCCGGATTATGATCCGAACAACCCGGCCGAAGGTGCCAAAGAAGGCTGGCTGAACCGCATGTCGAACGGCACGTTCGAGATGGGGTCGACCTTCAAGTCCTTCACCATCGCCATGGGTCTGGATTCCGGCAAGGTGCACATCAACGATACGTTCGATGCGCGCGCGCCGATCCGCATCGGTGGCTTCACCATCAAGGATTTCCACGGCAAGGGCCGTATCCTGTCCGTCCCTGAGATCTTTCAGTATTCGTCCAATATCGGTACTGCAAAGATTGCCGATACCGTTGGCATCGAGGGTCACAAGGAGTTTCTGACGCGGCTTGGTCTTTTGACCAAGATGCAGACAGAACTACCGGAAATCGCCATGCCGTCCCAGCCGCGCGTTTGGAAGAAGATCAACTCGGTGACCATTTCCTTCGGTCACGGCGTGTCGACGACGCCTTTGCAGACGGCGATTGCCGGTGCAGCGCTGGTCAATGGCGGCAAGCTGATCGAGCCAACGTTCCTGCCGCGCACAGTGGCGCAGGCCGATCAGGTTGCCAAGCAGGTCTTGCAGCCGGGCGCGAGCAAGGACATGCGCTTCCTGTTCGAATGGAACGGCGTCAATGGTTCCGGCCGCAATGCGCGTGTCGAGGGCTTCAATGTGGGCGGCAAGACGGGCACAGCGGACAAGGTCGTCAATGGTCGCTACGTTCACGACAAGAACTTCAACGCCTTCCTCTCAGCATTCCCGATGGACAAGCCTGAATATGTGGTTCTGTCCTTCATCGACGAACCGAAGACGGACAAGGGCAACGGTGCCGCACTGGCTGGTACGTCTGCCGCACCGATGGTGCACGACATCATCTCGCGCTCGGCCGCTATTCTCGGCGTCAAACCCAAGTTCGGCAAGGACGGTTCGGCCTTGCTGGTGTCTTATTGATTGGTACAGCTTATGACGAACCGGCGAATCGCGCCGGGGGGACAAGACGGGCACATCGATGAATTTGCGAGATCTCTCCGGGACCGAGTTCCCGGAACTGAATGAATTGCTGCGGACGGATGCCGGAGCGCTGGATATCACCGGCATTACGGCTGATAGCCGCAAGGCGCAGCCGGGTTCTCTGTTCGTGGCGGTTGCCGGGACAAAGGCGGATGGCGGCACCTATGTGCAGGACGCAGTGGCGAACGGCGCTATCGCCGTCGTTTCCAGCCATGCTATCGATGCCGATGTGCCGGTTCTCGTTGTCTCCGACCCACGACTTTATCTCTCTCTTTCCGCTGCCCGCTTCTATCGCACGCAGCCAGAGACGATGATCGCCGTAACCGGCACGGCGGGCAAAACCTCGGTCGCGTCTTTCATCCGCCAGATCTGGACTTTTGCGGGTCATGCTGCGGCACAGATCGGCACGACGGGTGTGATCGCGCCGGGCCGCGAAGACTATGGTTCGCTGACGACACCGGATCCGGTTTCCCTGCATGCACTGCTGGCAGACCTTGCTTTCGAAGGTGTCACCCATGCGGCGATGGAAGCGTCCAGCCATGGCCTCGACCAGCGCCGTCTCGATGGCGTGAAGCTGAAGGCCGCCGGATTTACCAATCTCGGTCGTGATCATATGGATTATCATCCGACGATTGAAGACTACATGGCCGCCAAGATGCGGCTGTTCGATACGTTGTTACCGAAGGGTTCGCCTGCCGTCATTTTCTCTGACGATGCATGGTCGGAAAGCGCTGTAAAAGCTGCAATGGACGCCGGTCATGATGTGCGTACCGTCGGTCGCAAAGGTGATTATCTGGCGTTGAAGCGCGTCGAGCATTTCCGCCACAAGCAGATGATCGAGGTGCATCACCAGGGCAAAATTTACGAGGTCGATATTCCGCTGGCAGGCGATTTTCAGGTGGCCAATGCGCTGGTGGCCGCAGGACTTGCAATCTCCACCGGCGTTGAGCCCTCTGTGGCGCTGAAGGCCCTGGAAAAGCTGGTGGGTGCCGCCGGTCGCCTCGAACTGATCGGCCAGACGAAGAACGGTGCGTTGGCCTATGTGGATTATGCCCATAAGCCAGACGCGCTGGAAAATGTGCTGACATCGGTGCGCCCGTTCACATCCGGTCGCATTATTACCGTGTTCGGTTGCGGTGGAGACCGGGACAAGGGCAAGCGGCCGATCATGGGCGAGGTCGCGACCCGGCTTTCCGACATCGTCATCGTCACGGATGATAATCCGCGCTCTGAAGAGCCGCAAACCATCCGCGCCGAAATCATGGCGGCGGCGACGGGTGCGCTTGAAATTGCAGATAGGGCTGAGGCTATCAGCCATGCCGTATCGTTGCTGGGCAGTGGCGATACGTTGATCGTCGCGGGCAAGGGGCATGAGGAAGGTCAGATTGTTGGTAGCGTCACGCTGCCGTTTTCGGACCATGAACAGGTGCGAACTGCGCTGGAAGGACTGAAGATTTGAACTGGTTATGGACAGTCCCGGATATGGTCGCCGTGATGGCAGGCCGTCCGGTTGGCAACCTGCCGCAAGGCATCACGGGCATCTCCATCGATAGTCGCTCGGTGCAGGAAGGTGAGGCCTTCTTCGCTATCAAGGGCGACCGGGTGGATGGTCATGACTACGCTAGCTTTGCCGTTGCCAATGGTGCCGGTCTTCTGGTGGTCTCGGAATCGAAACTTCCCGCGCTGGGCCGACTGACCGTTCCGATGATCGTCGTGGAAGATGTTCTGGCCGCTCTGGTCAAGCTGGGTATTGCAGCACGCGAGCGGACATCGGCCCGTATCGTTGCCATCACCGGTTCCGTCGGCAAGACGACGACCAAGGAAATGCTGCGGCAGGTGCTGGCCCCATCGGGCCGTGTTCATGCAGCTGTCTCTTCCTTCAACAACCACTGGGGTGTGCCGCTGACGCTGGCCCGCATGCCTGCCGATTCCGAGTTCGGTATTTTTGAGGTGGGTATGAACCATGCTGGCGAGATCAGCCCGCTGGTGAAGCAGGTCAAGCCGCATCTGGCTATTATCACCACCATTGCTGCGGCACATCTGGGTAATTTCAACAGTCTGGAAGACATTGCTGCCGCCAAGGCCGAGATTTTCGACGGCGTTCTGCCCGGCGGGGCCGTCATCCTTAACCGTGACAATGCGCAGTTCGAGCAGCTGGAACGGGCGGCATTCGACGCTGGCATCGAGCACGTGCTGACGTTTGGCCAGCATGCCAAGGCTGATTTCCGTCTGGCCGATTTCGAAAGCACACCAAACGGGTCCACCATTTGGGCCATCATCAATGGCGAGACCAGCGAGTTGCACATCGGTGTAGCCGGTCGTCATATTGCCGAAAACGCCATGGCCGCCATCGGTACGGTCGCCGTTCTGGGCGCGGATATCGACAAGGCGTTTTCCGCGCTTGGAACGTTGGAGGCGGTGAAGGGCAGGGGCCAACGCCACCGACTTTCTGTTGGCGACGGCTCGTTCCTGTTGATTGATGAGAGCTATAACGCCAACCCGGCCTCCATGCGTGCCGCCATCGCCCTTCTGGCTACCGCCGAGGTGAAAGGGGATGGACGACGCGTCGCCGTTTTGGGCGATATGCTGGAGATGGGCGAGTTCGCAACCGAGGTGCACGAGGAACTATCAGGCCCGCTGTTGTCGGCCGGTATCGAGCATGTGTGGCTTGCGGGTGAGTCGATGGCTGCGTTGCGTGACGCTTTGCCCGAAAGCGTCAATGTCGCATGGTTCCCCACCACTGCCGAATTGAATGAATTCGTTCTGAAGTGGGTCCAGCCGGGCGATGTGGTGATGATAAAATCGTCACTAGGCATCGGTTTCGGCAAGATCGTTACGGCTCTTCTTGACAAGTATCCGGCATTCCCCGAGACGGAACGCCAAATCTAGAGCAGCGACAACCCAAGTATCGAAAGTGGTCTTGGGTTATCCGGTGCTGAAACAAAAACGTGGAGCTGCGTGGGTACATTTCATCTGCCCGCCTCTCCAAGCGGCCTTTTGAAAGGGCAAACATGCTGATCTGGCTCGTTGAACTGTCGGACCACGTCCAAATCTTCAACCTGTTCCGGTACATCACGTTCCGGGCCGGTGCGGCGTTGTTTACCTCTGCCCTCATCGTCTTTCTGTTTGGTCCCGCCATCATCAATTCTCTGCGCATCCGGCAGGGCAAGGGACAGCCGATACGCGCCGATGGGCCGCAGACCCATTTCAAGAAGGCTGGAACGCCCACCATGGGCGGTTTGATGATCCTTGCAGGCATTCTCGGCGGCTCGCTTCTGTGGGGCGATCTCTCCAACGTCTATGTTGTCTCGGTTCTGATGGTAACGCTCGGCTTTGGAGCCATTGGTTTTTACGATGACTATCTCAAGGTTACCAAGCAGAGCGACAAGGGCTTTTCCGGTAAGGCGCGTCTCGGCATCGAATTTCTGATTGCGGCTATCGCCGTGTTCTTCATGATGGAAGTGGCACTCGCCACCGCGCCGCATGGCGGGACGCTTGGAAGCTCGATTGCCTTTCCGTTCTTCAAGGAATTTGTTGTCAATATCGGCTATTTCTTCGTGCTGTTCGGTGCCTTCGTCATCGTTGGTGCAGGCAATGCGGTCAATCTGACGGATGGTCTCGACGGTCTTGCCATCGTGCCGGTCATGATTGCGGCTGCGACCTTCGGTGTTATTTCCTATCTCGTGGGCAACGCGATTTTCGCTAACTATCTTCAGATCAATTTTGTACCTGGAACGGGCGAGCTTGCCGTCATCGTCGGTGCCGTCATTGGTGGCGGGCTTGGCTTCCTCTGGTTCAATGCGCCGCCTGCCGCTATTTTCATGGGTGACACCGGTTCGCTGGCACTTGGCGGTCTGATTGGCTCCATCGCCGTTGCCGTCAAGCATGAGATCGTCATGATCATCGTCGGCGGTCTGTTCGTCATGGAAACGCTATCCGTCATCATTCAGGTGTTCTGGTTCAAGCGCACCGGCAGACGCGTGTTCCTGATGGCACCGATCCACCACCATTTCGAAAAGAAGGGCTGGACGGAAAGCCAGGTCGTCATCCGCTTCTGGATCATCTCCGTTGGTCTTGCGATGCTCGGCCTTGCCACGTTGAAGCTGAGATAATCGAATGATCCCTGTCACCTCATTTGCCGGACAATATGTTGCCCTTTTTGGTCTGGGTGGCTCTGGGCTCGTGACCGCTCGCGCGCTGGTGGCAGGAGGTGCCGAGGTTACGGCATTCGACGATAATCCCGATAGCGTTGCCAAAGCGCAAGCCGAGGGCATCCATACCGCTGATCTTCGCACACTGGACTGGTCGAAGCTTGCCGCGTTCGTTCTGGCGCCCGGTGTGCCGCTCACGCATCCAAAGCCACATTGGTCGGTCGATCTGGCCCGCGCGGCTGGCGTGGATGTGATCGGCGACATCGAACTTTTCGTGCGCGAACGCCGGGCGCATGCCCCGGATTGCCCATTTATTGCCATCACCGGCACCAATGGCAAGTCTACGACGACGGCGCTGATTGCGCATATCCTGACAGAATCTGGTCGTGACACGCAATTGGGTGGCAACATCGGCACGGCGATCCTCAGCCTCGATCCGCCGAAGGCGCAGCGTTTTTATGTGGTCGAATGCTCGTCCTACCAGATCGATCTGGCACCGACGCTGAACCCGACTGCAGGCATTCTGCTCAACCTGACGCCCGACCATCTCGACCGGCACGGCACGATGCAGCATTATGCCGATATCAAGGAGCGGCTGGTTGCAGGCAGCGATACGGCGATCATTGGTGTTGATGACAGCTACTGCACACTGATCGCAGACCGCATCGAACGGGCTGGTGTTACGGTAGCGCGCATTTCCAAACGCAGCGTCGTCGCCGACGGTCTTTATGCCGAGGGTAGTCGCATCATGAAGGCGCAAGGCGGTACGGCTTCGCTGTTGGCCGATCTTGATGGCATCTCTACATTGCGCGGTAGCCACAATGCACAAAACGCGGCAGCAGCGATCGCCGCTTGCCTTGCGGTTGGCGTTTCTGCGGATGAGGTGACGGCGGGGCTCAAATCCTTCCCCGGTCTCAAGCACCGGATGCAGCCTGTTGGCCGCCGTGGCAACGTCACCTTCGTCAATGACAGTAAGGCGACCAATGCGGATGCGGCGGCACCTGCCCTGTCCAGCTACGACCGCATCTACTGGATTGCAGGCGGTCTGCCGAAGGCGGGCGGCATCACCAGTCTTTCGCCGCTGTTCTCTCACGTTGCAAAGGCATATCTTATCGGCGAGGCAGCTGCTGAATTTGCTGCGACATTGGGTGACAGCGTACCCTATGAAATCGCTGGTACTCTCGAAAAGGCGATCGAGCATGCAGCAGCAGATGCGCAGGCGGATGGTCGCGATGGCAATGTCGTGATGTTATCACCGGCTTGCGCAAGCTTCGATCAGTACAAGAATTTTGAAACTCGTGGTGATTCGTTCGTCAGCCATGTCGCAGCACTGGATGGTGTGACGATGCTGGTT
Organism: Rhizobium skierniewicense Ch11; assembly: GCF_023757665.1. Classification (NCBI taxonomy): domain Bacteria; kingdom Pseudomonadati; phylum Pseudomonadota; class Alphaproteobacteria; order Hyphomicrobiales; family Rhizobiaceae; genus Rhizobium; species Rhizobium skierniewicense. Next base: position 146,161 of record NZ_RXPG01000021.1, on the reverse strand, counting down.
GGTTTGAAAAAGGGAGTCTGAAGAAATGGTAAGCCGTATAGACCGGGGACCGGTCGCGGAATGGTTCTGGACCATCGACCGTTTCTTTCTGACGGCGTTCATCGCGCTGATGGGCATTGGACTGATGCTGTCTTTCGCGGCATCGCCTGCCGTGGCCGAGCGTATCGGCCTCAACAGCTTCTTCTTCGTGGAGCGGCAGGCCATGTTCATGGTGCCATCGGTGGCAATCATGCTGGGCCTGTCTTTCCTATCGCCGCGCCAAGTGCGACGTGTCGCCGTCATCATGCTCATCGTCGCGTTATTGATGATGATCTTTGCGCTGTTCTTCGGGATCGAGGTGAAGGGCGCGCGCCGTTGGATTTCGATCGGCAGCTTCTCCATTCAGCCCTCCGAATTCATGAAGCCAGCCTTTGTGATCGTCTGCGCCTGGCTTTTTGCCGAACGTGCGCGTCACCCTGAAATTCCAGGTAATCTGTTCGCCATCATCACCTTCGGCATCGTGGCCGCTCTTCTCATTGCACAGCCTGACTTTGGCCAGACCATTCTCACGTCTGTCGTGTGGGGTGGCATGTTCTTCATGGCCGGTATTCCCTGGTTCTGGATCATCATGCTGGGCGGCCTTGGTGTCGGCGGCATCGTCACCGCTTATCTGATGCTGCCTCACGTTGCCGGCCGTATCGACCGTTTCTGGACGGGCGAGGGCGACACGTTTCAGGTGGATACCGCTCGCGAAGCCATCATTCGCGGCAACTGGTTTGGCCAGGGTCCGGGCGAAGGCATCGTCAAGCGCATCATCCCCGACAGCCACACCGACTTTATCTTCTCCGTTGCGGCGGAAGAGTTCGGCATTCTGTTTTGCATGCTGCTGGTGGCGATCTTCGCCTTTATCGTGCTGCGAGGCCTGAGCCATGCGTTCAAGGAAAAGGATGATTTCGTCCGCTTTGCCGTTGCTGGTCTTGTGCTACAGATTGGCATGCAGTCGATGATCAATATCGGCGTTAATCTGGAACTCATGCCTGCCAAGGGCATGACGCTGCCGCTGATTTCCTATGGCGGTTCTTCCATGATGGCGATTTGCGTGACAGCCGGTTTCCTGCTGGCGCTCACCCGCCACCGCCCTGAAAAACGTGCGCAGGAACGCAGTTTCTTCCGGGTCAATGCAGGCCTTCCTGCGGAGTAAAAATATGAGCAAAGGCATCGTTCTGCTTGCCGCCGGGGGAACCGGCGGCCATGTGTTTCCGGCAGAGGCGCTGGCATACGAGTTGAAGGCACGCGGTTATGCCGTGCATCTGGTGACCGACAGCCGCGCGGAACGTTATGCGGGCACATTTCCGGCGGACGAAATCCACGTTGTGCCATCGGCGACCATCGGCTCGAAGAACCCCGTTGCCGTGGCCAAAGCCTTGCTGAAACTGTGGACTGGCCTGCGGGCCGCGCGCCGTCTCGTCACCAGGCTGAAGCCGGTGGCCGTGGTGGGTTTCGGCGGTTATCCCACCGTGCCGCCGCTTCTGGCCTCCACGGGACTTGGTGTGCCGTCGCTGATCCACGAGCAAAATGCCGTTATGGGTCGCGCCAACAAGGCGCTTGCCAAACGTGTGAAAGCAATCGCCGGGGGCTTTCTGCCGGAGACTCAAGGGGAATATGCCGAAAAGACCGTGGCGACAGGAAATCCGGTTCGCCCCGCAGTTCTGGCTGCTGCCGAGGTCGCTTACACGCCTTCCCATGCGGGCGAGGCTTTTCAGCTTGTCGTCTTTGGCGGAAGCCAGGGCGCCCAGTTTTTTTCCGGCGCGGTTCCGGCTGCGATCTGCCTCATGCCCAACGAGATGCGTGCCCGTATGTCCGTGACACAGCAGGCGCGGCCCGAAGACAAGGAAAGCGTGATCGCATCCTACAAGAAGCTTGGAGTCAACGCGGATGTCTCCCCCTTCTTCGGCGACATGGCAGAGCGGATCGCAGAAGCCGATCTCGTCATCAGCCGTTCGGGTGCTTCGACAGTCTCGGAACTGTCCGTCATCGGGCGTCCATCCGTGCTGGTGCCTTACCCGCATGCGCTGGATCACGACCAGGCCGCCAATGCCGCAGCCCTTTCGGCAGCGGGTGGCGCCAGCGTCATCAAGCAATCCGATCTGTCTCCGCAAAAGCTTTCATCGCTGCTCAGCGATGCCATGAACGATCCCGATCGTCTGGCGCAAACGGCGGCGGCTGCGAAAGCGACCGGCAAGCCGGATGCCGCCCAGCGTCTCGCCGATCTGGTCGAGGCGATTGCGACGGGGAAATCCGTTCAAGAATTCAAATTAAAAAATAAAGAAGGAGTGCATCTATGAAGATGCCGAAAGCGATCGGTCTTGTCCATTTCATCGGAATTGGCGGCATCGGCATGAGCGGCATTGCCGAAGTGCTTCACAACCTCGGCCATCGCGTACAGGGCTCCGATCAGGCAGACAGCGCCAATGTGCAGCGTCTGCGCGAGAAGGGCATAGACGTTTTCATCGGCCATACGGCGGAAAGCCTGGGGGAAGCGGAAGTCGTGGTCGTTTCGACGGCCATCAAGAAAAATAACCCTGAACTGGTCGCAGCGCGTGAAAAGCACCTGCCGATCGTTCGCCGTGCCGAAATGCTGGCCGAGTTGATGCGTTTCCGCAATGCGATCGCCATTGGCGGCACACATGGCAAGACGACGACAACCTCCATGGTCGCGACGTTGCTGGAAGCCGGCAATCTCGATCCCACCGTCATCAATGGCGGCATCATCAATGCTTACGGCACCAATGCGCGCATGGGTGAGGGCGAGTGGATGGTGGTGGAGGCCGACGAATCGGATGGCACCTTCCTGAAACTGCCTGCCGATGTCGCCGTTATCACCAATATCGACCCCGAGCATCTGGACCATTACGGCAACTTCGATGCCGTGCGCGCGGCCTTCCGCCAGTTTGTGGAAAATGTGCCGTTCTACGGTTTCGGCGTGCTGTGCATCGACCATCCTGAAGTGCAGACGCTGGTGGGCAAGATTGAGGATCGCAAGGTCATCACTTACGGCGAAAACCCGCAGGCCGACGTGCGCTTCTCCAATGTTCGGATCGACGGGACCAAGTCGATTTTCGACGTGGAAATCCGTCGTCGTCGCACGGGCAAGATCTTCACATTTACCGATCTCGTTTTGCCCATGCCGGGTCGCCACAACGTGTCGAATGCTACGGCGGCGATTGCAGTTGCCAACCGCCTTGGCATTTCCGTCGAAGACATCAAGAAGGGGCTTGCGTCTTTCGGTGGCGTCAAGCGTCGCTTCACGCTGACGGGCGAATCCAACGGCGTGCAGGTGTTTGATGATTACGGCCACCACCCGGTCGAGATCAAAGCGGTACTGAAGGCAGCGCGTGAGGCTTGCGGCGGCCGGATCATTGCTGTCCACCAGCCTCACCGTTACTCGCGTCTTTCCAGCCTGTTTGAAGATTTTGCACATTGTTTCAACGACGCGGACACAATTCTTCTTGCTCCGGTCTATGCGGCGGGTGAAGATGCAATCGAGGGTGTGAACTCCGAGACGCTTGTTTCAGCCACCAGGGCTGCTGGCCATCGCGATGCTCGCCATCTCTCCTCCCGCGACGATCTTGCCAAGACTGTCGCAGCGATTGCGAAACCGGGTGATTTCGTGGTTCTTCTGGGGGCTGGCAACATCACGCAATGGGCGGCGGCGCTGCCCTCAGAATTGGATAGCATTTCAGGAAAGTCTGCATGAGACAGGTGGATGGGGTAAAGTTGCTGGGACGACTCGGCGACGGAGTGAATGAACTCAGAGGACGTTTGACGCCGGATAGTCCGATGGACCGCGTGACGTGGTTCAGGGCGGGTGGTCTGGCGGAACTGATGTTTCAGCCCCACGATACAGACGATCTCATTGCTTTTCTAAAGCTTCTGCCGGAAGATGTACCGCTGACGGTCGTCGGCGTCGGTTCCAACCTGCTGGTCCGTGATGGTGGCATTCCGGGGGTCGTCGTGCGCCTGTCCGCCAAGGGATTTGGTCAGGTGGAACTTGCGGGCGAAAACCGCATCAAAGCCGGTGCGATCTGCCCCGATAAACACATCTCCGCCATGGCGATGGATAACGGTATCGGCGGTTTCCATTTTTACTATGGCATTCCTGGCTCCATCGGTGGGGCGCTGCGTATGAATGCTGGTGCCAATGGTGGCGAGACACGCGAGCGCGTGGTGGAGGTCTACGCCGTTGACCGCAAGGGCAACAGTCATGTGCTGTCCAATGCCGACATGGGTTACAGCTACCGCCATTCGGAAGCGTCGAAGGATCTGATCTTCACCGGTGCCTTGTTCGAGGGGTATCCGGAGGATCGAGCAAAAATCCGCGCCGATATGGATGCGGTGCGCCTTCACCGCGAGACGGTTCAGCCGATCCGCGAACAGACCGGTGGCTCGACGTTCAAGAATCCGGAGGGACATTCGGCCTGGAGCCTCATCGATGAGGCTGGCGGGCGCGGTATGGTCATCGGCGGTGCACAGATGTCGTCGCTGCACTGCAATTTCATGATCAACACGGGCCACGCGACAGGCTACGATTTGGAATATCTGGGAGAAGCCGTGCGCAAGCGCGTTTTCGAACATGCGGGCATCCGCCTGGAATGGGAAATCAAGCGGCTCGGGCTGTTCATGCCAGGCCGTGAGGTGGAGCCGTTTTTCGGAGCATAATGATATCAGGCAAGTGATCGCGCTTTTATCGGCGTATGTGACGTCGGGTGCCGATTTCTCTGAGACAGTACAAAGCCCGCGAAGCCACTGACTTCGCGGGCTTTTCTGTGTGTTTGATTCCGGATCAGGCGTCTTCCTTGCACATCCGACTGATTTTTTTGGAAGTGCACTCTTGCATAAATGCAATCATAGGATACATTAAAAATAAATACTACTTTAAGTAATTTCATTATTTAAGCCAATTTATATTTGGATTTTCTTATGAGCTCATATTTCATCGAATATTGGCAAGCGCACAGTGCTGGCCTCTCGCAAGCGTTGTTTGTTTTCTCATGCTGGTTTGCATTTTTCTGTGGCCTTTGGACCGTCGTCACGACAACGGATGTCTACCGGGTGCGATGGGCGTCGCGCTACGATGTTCTTCAGGTTCACGGTATAGCCATTGCGGCTGCAGCGCTCTCGTCTCTCGCGGTGCCGATCAGCGACCTCGTGCCGGCAGTGTCGATTGTGGTGATCATTTCGCTGTTTCTGGCGGTGTTCCTACCCCGTCTGAGCGCGGCAGGGCTATCCTTCGTGATTGCCGGACCGCTATCGACCATATCGGGTTCTGTTTGGGCGTATAAATGGTTGAACACCAACGGCTATCCCTCGTTTTTGCTTCTGGCAATCGTCTTGCTTGGTGTGATATCCATCTTCCGAATTGCTTTCGTAATTTACGTCCAGCTCGGCACATTCGGGCTTCTGGTGCGGAAACAATGGTCGCGGCCTGTCGCGCCGCATCCTGCCGGCCAGAGCCAGCGGCGGGTCTCCATCCATGTGCCCGTTCACGCAGAACCCGCTCATATCGTTATCGAAACCCTTAAAAGCATTGCGAGATTGGACTACGACAATTTCGAGGTCTTGGTCTGCGATAACAACACCGTCGATGGGTCGCTGTGGAAACCGGTTGAGGCCTATTGCGAAACGCTTAACGACGCGATCGGCGAAAAGCGCTTTCGTTTCTTTCACGTCGAAGGCTTGACGGGCGCAAAGGCCGGGGCTCTCAACCTATGCCTCGATCATACGGATCCGAGCGCAGAACTGATTGCTCTGGTAGACTCAGACTATCTCTGCGAGCCGGGATTTCTCTCTGATCTCGTACCGTTTTTCGATGAACCGCGTTTTGGTTTCGTACAGACCTCGCATGATTACCGCAGCAACGAGGCAAACGTTTTCAACCGCGCCTGTTATTGGGAATATATGGTTCCGAACCGTCTGGAATATGCCGGTGCGAGCGAAATGCAGGCATCCTTCACGATCGGAACAATGTGTGTATTTCGCAAGAGCGCCATTGAAGAGGCGGGGCGATGGGCAGAATGGTGCCAGACGGAGGATTCCGAGATTGCCATCAGAATCCGGGCGGCAGGCTATGACGGTCTATTTCTGCCCTATACCTATGGCCGCGGCCTGATGCCGGACAATTTTGCAGACTGGAAAAAGCAGCGTTTCCGCTGGACATACGGGCCTGTGCAACAGCTCCGTCGTCACTGGAGACTTCTTTTGCCAGTGTGGCTTGGCGGCTCGCCAAACCTCAAGGCGTGGGGAAAGTGCTATGAGGTCGTCCGCTCTCTGGTGGCTTTGATCATACCTGTTGGACTTGTCGGAAATGTCGTCTTTGCCGCCGCGTATCCCGTCCTTGTCTGGCAAGGCATGTTACCGAGTGTTCAGATACCGTCTCAGGCCATTTTTTTCATGGGCCTTATCCTCGCAAATGGTGTCCTCCGGTCCGTTGCCGAATACCGGATATGCGGCTGCCATAAACTCAGTAACATGCTCGCTGCTGAACTTGCGGCGCTTGCATTGAGATTCGTGTGGAGCTCTGCGTCCGTCTACGCGGCTGTCGGGCGGAAAATCGAATGGCGCAGAACGCCCAAATTTTTGTCACGTCAAACGGTGTGGTCAGCGCTGAGTGGCGCTTCCACGGAACTTGCGTTGGCGATGTCGCTGTTGCCTGTGGTCGGGCTGATCATATACGTGGGACAGTTCATCCAATGGAGCGATATCGCGATCTCGATTGCCGCGTTGATTTACCCTCTTGTCACCTTTGCAGCCGCTCCGATCATGGCGTTGCTTGCTCTCGGAGGCGGTTCGGAAAAGGCTGATCATTTTCGTGACAAGCGATACCTTCCTCTCCCTCCTGCAACGGCGAGGCCCGTCTTACGTTTGGCCGGTGCGGAAATACCGGCGGCTGCCAAAGTGCTTGGCGAAGCGTAGGGTGTAGGGTCCGTTCAAACGCTTCGAAGGATCGTCTGCAATTTTGTTGGTGTTGGCGGCGTCGGTCATGCCGCCAACACCGCCGGATCAGACTTCGTCCTTGCGCGACAGCAAGATGCAGGCGAGCGTTACAACCGCTGCGAAGCAGAGGTAATAGCCGACATAGGCCATGCCGTATGTTACCTGCAGTGACGTGGCGATGTAAGGCGCGAGTGATGCACCGAAGATACCCGCCATGTTGAAGGTGATGGACGAACCCGTATAGCGTACCGTCGTGGGGAAGGGTGCTGCGAGCGCCGTGCCGATCAGGCCGTAGGTCATGCCCATCAGTGCCATTGCGAGAGCGGCAAAGACGAAGATCGAAGCTTCACCACCGGTCATCAGGCCAGGAAGAAGGAAGGAAAAGGCACCGATCAGGACCGTGGTGGCGATCAGAACTTCGCGACGGCCGAAGCGCTCGGCGAGTTTTCCCGCGATCGGGATGAAGATACCGAAAACGACCGAGCTCACGAGTTGCACTTCCAGCGCATCGAGGAACGGAATCTTCAGAACCTTGACGTTGTAGGACAACAGGTAGGCGGTACCGATGTAGAACAGCACGAAGGTTGCCAGCGCCACGAACGTGCCGAGCAAAAGGCTGCGCTTGTGATGGCGGAAGAGTTCGGCCACGGGAACGGCGACACGCTCCTCCTTGTCGATGGCCTTCTGAAAGGCAGGGGTTTCCGTGATCGACAGGCGAACCCACAGGCCGACCGCGATCAGGATGATGGAGGCGACGAAAGGAATGCGCCAGCCCCAGCTGAGCAGCTGTTCCTGCGACATGACGTGCAGCAAAATCCAGAAGACGCCGGACGACAGGAAAAGACCGAGTGGAGCACCGAGCTGCGGGAACATGCCGTACCAGCTGCGCTTACCGGGAGGCGCGTTTTCCGTGGCCAGAAGAACTGCACCACCCCATTCGCCACCCAAGCCGAAGCCCTGACCAAAGCGGCATAGCGCAAGCAGCAAAGGCGCCAGAACACCAGCGGTTTCGTAAGACGGCAGGAGGCCGATGATGACGGTTGACACCCCCATCGTCAAAAGCGCAGCCACCAAAGTGGTTTTGCGGCCAACGCGGTCACCATAGTGACCGAAGACGACGGCACCCAGCGGGCGGGCGAAGAAGGCGATGGAGAAGGTTGCGAAAGATGCGAGCAGAGCTGTCATCGGGTCGTTGTTAGGGAAGAACAACGTCGGAAACACGAGCACAGCTGCGGTCGCATAAACGTAAAAGTCGAAGAATTCGATGGTCGTGCCGACCACGCTGGCAGTGAGAACTCGTGCAGGCGAATTTGTCTTTACATCGTTCGGCGTGTCAGCTGTCGGCGATACTTTGAATATCGCGTCAGACATGAGATTTTTCCATTGTTAAGTAACACTTATGACCCTTTACCGGGGTAAGGCTGCGTTAACGTAATTTTCGATCTTTTGAAACGGTTAAAACGCAACATTCTGGAAAAAACCCAACGAAAAATCGATGTCAGAGCAACGTTCTGTGATGTGTTTAACGTGGTTCGGTCGCTTTTGGTGCTCATGGAAAATCGGGATGCTTGGCTGGAATGGGACCGTTTCCGTCGCGGTTCTCGGACCATGCGATTTTAAAGACGGAGTCCGTTCGCGTGACATTCATCACCAAAATGATCCTGGGCATCTCCGCTCTTCCAGCGTCCTGTAATGAGATTACAGACCGCGGCGGCATCGGTGATGACCAAAAACGGCTGGGGAAAGGTGGCGAATCTTAACGAATCGATCTTGCTTTTGCCGTTGCGGCCTCCTGTCCACACAACGTTTTTATTTCCTGCCGTTGGAATTCTGAATCTTGCATTGGCCGCAACTCTCTGATTCCAAGGAAGGAATCCCGGCCTGAAGTGATTCTTTAACAAAAATCATATCATCGGCGTCTTCGGTTAACGAAAGTAAACACTTCATTAACCTTAATGGCGCTTAGTGATTGGCAACGGAGCGGACGAGAGAATCGCGCGAACTGATTGATGGTTGGCGTATCTCGTTCAGGTGATTTTGGTGTCAGAGGTTTTCATGAGCGGCAAACACGTAGCTGTTCTTTTGGGTGGGTTTTCTTCCGAGCGGCCGGTCAGCCTCTCGTCGGGAGAGGCTTGCGCCACAGCTCTGGAAGGCGAGGGCTTTCGGGTCACACGCGTCGACGTGGACCGGAATGTCGCCGCAACGCTGTCTGCGCTGCGCCCCGACGTCGCGTTTAACGCGCTCCATGGTCCCTATGGCGAAGACGGCACCATTCAAGGCGTTCTCGAATATCTTGAAATTCCCTACACACACTCCGGCGTTCTGGCGTCTTCGCTGGCGATGAACAAATCGCAAGCCAAGAAGGTCGCTGCCGCAGCTGGTATTCCTGTCGCCGTCGAGAAGGTTCTGAACCGCTTCGATATCGGCAACGAGCACCCGCTTGCGCCACCTTACGTCGTCAAGCCGGTCAGCGAAGGTTCGAGCTTTGGCGTTGTGATGGTCAAGGAAGATCAGTCGCACCCGCCGCAAATCCTGGGTTCTAGTGAATGGCGTTACGGCGATTCCGTGATGGTCGAGCGCTACATCCATGGTCGCGAGTTCACATGCGGTGTCATGAACGGTGAGGCTTTGGCCGTTACCGAAGTGATACCGTTGGGTCACGGATTTTACGATTACGACGCGAAATACGCAAAAGGTGGCTCAAAGCATGTCATTCCTGCGGAAATTTCACCAAAAATTTACCAAAAAATCCAATCATTGGCGGTCATGGCGCATCAGGTGATTGGCTGCCGTGGCGTGAGCCGTTCGGACTTCCGCTACGACGACCGTTTCTCAGAAGAAGGTGAATTGATCTGGCTTGAGATAAACACTCAGCCGGGCATGACGCCGACCTCCCTCGTGCCCGAAATGGCAGCTTATGCAGGACAATCCTTTGGTGAGTTTGTCCGCTGGATGGTGGAGGATGCTTCGTGTTCGCGATAACAGGCAAAAAAACGTCCGTTAAAAAGCGCGAACAGTCCGCTTCGGCGTCAGTCGATGATCGGATGGTTCTGCCGCGCCCGCTGCGAAAGGTGTTCCGTTTCGGCGTTTCGCTGGTAACCGGACGCGTTCATGTTCCTGCCCATACAGGCACGCTGGCAACAGCTGCATTCTTTTCATGCGTCGGTCTTTACGGAATGTCGCTTGGTGGCCACACGAACCTTGTCACCCAGGCGACGACATCTGCGGCTGGTTTTGCGATCGAGGACGTTAAGGTTTCCGGAAACATCCAGACATCTGAAATCGAAGTGTTCCAGCTTTTGGGTCTTGATGGTGCAACGTCGTTGATCGCGCTTGATGTAAATGCTGCGCGCAAGAAGCTGACCGAACTGCCTTGGGTCGAAGACGTGGATGTTCGCAAGATCTATCCCAAGACCATCGAAGTTCGCCTCAGGGAGCGCGAAGCTTTCGGCATCTGGCAGCATGGCACCGAGCTTTCGCTGATCGAAAAAAGCGGCAGCGTCATCGCGCCCCTGCGTGACAACAAATATGCGGGTCTGCCGTTGTTTGTCGGACGCGATGCTGAAACCGGCGCGGCGGGTTTTGTTGACGAACTGGCCGACTGGCCGGAGATCCGCAACCGCGTTCGTGCCTATGTTCGCGTTGCCGGTCGCCGCTGGGATCTGCATCTGGACAACGGCATCGTTGTCAAGCTGCCGGAAGAAAATGTGCCCAAGGCGCTGCAATTGCTGTCACGCATGGATATGGAAGACAAGGTTCTTTCCCGCGATGTGGCCGCGGTTGATTTGCGCCTTTCGGACCGCACGACTGTGCAATTGACCGAAGGTGCAGCCGAGCGTCGTGTGAAGGCTGTCGAAGCTCGCTCCAAGGCGCTCAAGTTGGCGGAGAAGAACACATGAGCTTTTTCGGTTCTGCCCATTTCGGTCTCCCGCGTTTGAAGCCTCTGTCTTCCAAGCGCAGCCATGTCGTCTCTGTGCTCGATATCGGTTCGACCAAGGTCGTGTGCATGATCGGTCGTCTCACGCCTCGTGAGGAAACCGAAGTGCTGCCGGGTCGCACCCACAAGGTTGACGTCATCGGTATCGGTCATCAGCGTTCACGCGGCGTAAAGTCCGGCGTGATTGCCGATCTGGACGCGCTGGAAGGCGTCATTCGTCTGGCCGTCGATGCAGCCGAGCGCATGGCGGGTCTGACCGTCGACAGCTTGATCGTCAACGTTTCGGCGGGCCGTCTGGCCAGCGACATCTATACCGCCAGCATCGATCTGGGTGGTCAGGAAGTGGAATCGGGCGATCTTCGCAAGGTTCTGATTGCGGCCAGCCAACAGTCTCTGCGTCAGGACCGCGCCATTCTGCATTCCCTACCAACCGGCTACTCGCTGGATGGCGAACGCGGCATTCGCGATCCGCTCTCCATGTATGGCGATCTGCTGGGCGTGGACATGCATGTCGTGACCGCCGAGCGAACGGCTCTGAAGAACCTCGAACTGTGCATCAACCGGGCTCACCTTTCGGTCGAAGGCATTGTTGCGACACCTTACGCCAGCGGCCTTGCAGCCCTGGTGGATGACGAAGTCGAACTGGGTTGCGCTGCCATCGACATGGGCGGCGGCACGACGACGATTTCGGTTTTTGCCGAGGGCCGTCTGGTTCACACCGATGCCATCGGTCTTGGTGGACACCACGTCACCACCGATCTTGCGCGGGGTCTTTCGACCCGTATCGAAGATGCGGAGCGCCTGAAGGTCGTGCACGGTTCGGCGCTGGCCAACGGTTCTGACGACCGCGACATGATCGCTGTGCCACCGATTGGCGAAGACGATCGTGACCAGCCTTCGCAGGTATCGCGTGCCCTCGTCAGCCGTATCGTGCGGGCGCGCATTGAAGAGACATTGGAATTGATCCGCGACCGCATCCAGAAGTCGGGTTTCTCCCCGATTGTTGGTAAGCGCGTGGTTCTGACCGGAGGTGCCAGTCAGTTGACCGGCCTGCCGGAAACGGCGCGGCGCATTCTTGCCCGCAACGTTCGCATCGGCCGCCCCATGGGCGTGTCCGGCCTGCCGGTCGCGGCCAAAGGCCCGGCCTTTTCCACAGCCTGCGGGCTGATGATTTATCCGCAAATCGCGGACATCGAAATCCATGCGGCGCAGAACGGAATGTTCTCGCCGTTCGGAACAGGTAGTGGCCGGATCGCCCGCGTAGGGCAATGGCTGAAAGAAAGTTTCTGACCTCTGTCTGCCCATCGGGCAGGGGACCGAGTGAAGTTGATTAAGAATTGGCCTGCGGGGCGATGCGGCCAGAGAAAGAAGGAATGTTAAAATGACGATACAGCTGCAAAAGCCAGACATCACCGAGCTGAAGCCGCGCATCACCGTTTTCGGCGTCGGCGGTGGCGGCGGTAACGCTGTCAACAACATGATCACGGCTGGCCTCCAGGGCGTCGACTTCGTCGTTGCCAACACGGATGCGCAGGCTCTGACGATGACCAAGGCCGACCGGGTCATTCAGCTCGGCGTCAACGTCACCGAAGGTCTGGGCGCCGGTTCGCAGCCGGAAGTCGGCCGCGCTGCTGCCGAAGAGTGCATCGATGAAATCATCGACCACCTGAACGGCACGCACATGTGCTTCGTCACTGCCGGCATGGGTGGTGGTACCGGTACCGGTGCTGCTCCCGTCGTCGCGCAGGCTGCCCGCAACAAGGGCATTCTGACGGTTGGTGTCGTTACCAAGCCTTTCCACTTCGAAGGCGGTCGCCGTATGCGTCTGGCCGAACAGGGCATCGAGGAACTGCAGAAGTCCGTCGATACGCTGATCGTCATTCCAAACCAGAACCTTTTCCGTATTGCCAACGACAAGACGACCTTTGCCGATGCCTTCGCAATGGCTGACCAGGTTCTCTACTCCGGCGTTGCCTGCATTACCGATCTTATGGTGAAGGAAGGTCTCATCAACCTCGACTTCGCCGACGTTCGCTCAGTCATGCGCGAAATGGGCCGTGCGATGATGGGTACAGGTGAGGCTTCCGGTCAGGGCCGTGCCATGCAGGCTGCGGAAGCGGCGATTGCCAACCCGCTGCTCGACGAAACATCGATGAAGGGCGCGCAAGGTTTGCTGATCTCCATTACCGGTGGTCGCGACATGACGCTGTTCGAAGTCGACGAAGCGGCGACCCGCATTCGCGAAGAAGTCGATCCGGACGCAAACATCATCCTGGGCGCGACATTCGACGAAGCGCTGGAAGGCCTCATCCGCGTATCCGTCGTTGCCACCGGGATCGACCGCATCCCTGGCCAGATGGAACGCAACGCCGAAGAGCTTCGCCAGGCTGCCGCTGCAAAGCCACTTATCCGTCCTTCCGCGGCCGTTGCTTCTGCTCCGGCCGCAGTTCAGCCTGCCCCAGTCATGCAGGCACCAAAGACGAACGTCGATCCTATTGCCCAGACCATTCGCGAAGCCGAGATGGACCGGGAACTGGCCCTGGCGGCTGCTGAACAGCGGCTTCGTCAGGCACAGGCAGAAGCCGAATTCCGTCCTCAGAGCAAGTTGTTCGCAGCTGCTCCAGCGGAAGCACCGGTTGCTGCTCGCCCCGCAGCACCGGTGCACACCGCACCTGCCTACCATGCTCCAGAACAGGTCGCAGCACCTGCTCCGCGCATGCAGGCGCCGGCTCCAGTTTACCATGAGCCAGCGCCAGTCGCCCGTGCGCCTGAGCCGGTCCGCATGCCAAAGGTCGAGGATTTCCCTCCGGTCGTCAAAGCCGAGATGGATCACCGCGCCCACCCGGCCTCTGCTGTTCCGGAAGAGCGTGGCCCAATGGGTCTTTTGAAGCGCATCACCAACTCGCTCGGTCGCCGCGAAGAGGAAGAGGCCGTTCCATCCGACATGATGGACGCGCCAAGCATGGCCACTCAGCAGCGTCGCCCGCTGTCTCAGGAAGCCAGCCTCTACGCACCGCGCCGTGGCAATCTGGACGATCATGGCCGTCAGACACCGTCGTCTGCCAGCCAGCACGATGACGATCAGCTCGAAATCCCGGCTTTCCTTCGCCGCCAGTCGAACTGATCCAATGTGATTCTGCATCCAACCGATACCCGGGCTCGAAAGGCCCGGGTATCGTTGTTTTAAAGCGACGGAGAATGGTGCCGGTTTGATAGCAATTTCAATGTTTTGGGTCTGTTACAAAACGAAATCAACAGTGATTTGAGATGGCAAGGTACTGGGTTTAAGTATGACGGCAGACGAGGACATAAAACGACGCTTATTTGTCTCGGTTGAATTGGGATCATGCCTGTGTGAAAGGCAGATCCACACGTAAGGACTTGAATAGCATGACCATCGGACTGCTCGGTTTCCAGACAACTATCGCCAATTCTGTTCAGCTTGAAGGCATTGGCGTTCATTCCGGTAATCCTGCGTCCGTCACGTTTCTGCCAGCGGAAGCGGGTACGGGCATCGTCTTCAGCCGTCAGTATGAAAATGGCAGCACAGTTGAAATCAAGGCCGTTTCGTCCAACGTGGGTAACACCGATCTCTGCACCGTCATCGGCCGCTCGGCCACGCAGTCCGTCTCGACAGTCGAGCACATCATGGCTGGTATCTACGCCATGGGTATCGACAATCTGATCGTTGAAGTCGATGGCCCTGAAATTCCGATCATGGATGGTAGCTCTGCACCTTTCATCGACGCCATCGAATCAGCCGGTATCAAGAGCCTTGGCGTTAAGCGTCCTTACATCCGCGTGACCAAGCCTGTGCGCATCGAGGCTGGTGCATCATGGGCGGAGTTCCGGCCCTATGACGGCACCCGTTTTGAAGTCGAAATCGATTTCGATACGCCATTGATCGGCCGCCAGGTGTGGAAGGGTGATTTGACGCCTGAAACGTTCAAGAACGAACTTTCCCGTGCCCGTACCTTTGGTTTCATGCGCGACGTCGAACGCCTTTGGGCCGCCGGTTACGCGCTGGGTTCGTCGCTGGAAAACTCGGTGGTCATTTCTGATGACAACACTGTTATCAACATGGAAGGTCTACGTTACGAGAAGGACGAATTTGTCCGTCACAAGACGCTGGATGCGGTTGGCGATCTGGCCCTCGCAGGTGCGCAGTTCATCGGCTGCTATCGGTCCTATCGCGGTGGCCACAAGGTCAACGCCAATGCGCTTAAGGCTTTGTTGAGCGATCCGTCGGCCTACGAGATTGTCGAGGCACCCGCTGTGCGTCAGCCTGTTGTGCGTGTCCGTGAATTCGTCGCCGTTCAGCAGCCTGTCTTTGCACCGTGGTCTGCGTAATTTCTTCCATCATCTTTCAAAGAGCCGTCCATCAGGGCGGCTTTTTTGTATTGGACGTTGATAAGCAAAATAAAATGACGGCTTTACGGTAAAGATAATCACCAGTTGCGTGACCTCGTGCCATAAAAATGCGTTATTGCGTCATCATTGCGTTGCCCTGCGGACGCTTTTATGGCTAGAAACGCCACTGGAAAGCCGATGTTCTGTTGTGACGCAGGAAGTGGGAACTGACGAATGAAGCGTGTAGTGTCTGGTGCGATGAATGGAACGGTGCGGGGAGTGCTCGTTTCGCTGATGCTGATCGGCGCCGGAACGCTGGTAACGGCTTGCCAATCCGATCCCGATATCGACATCACCAAGCTTGGTGTCGAGACCGATCCACCAGACGTGCTCTACAAGCAGGGTCTCGCCAACATGAATGCTGGCAACATGACCGAGGCCGGTCGCAAGTTCTCCGCCATCGACAAGCAGTATCCATTTACGGAGTGGGGCCAGAAGGCCCTGGTGATGAACACGTTCATCGCGACGCGCCAGAGCAAGAACGAAGTGGCTATCGCATCGGGTTCGCGCTTTCTCAAGCAGTACCCGCGCGCCAAGGATGCCGCCTACGTTCAGTATATGATTGGTCTTGCCTATTCCAAGCAGATAGCGGACGTAACACAGGACCAGCGCGCCGCGCAGCGCACCATCGATGCGATGAACAAGGTCGTCAACGATTATCCGACATCGGAATATGTGCCCGACGCCCAGGCGAAAATCCGTTTCGCGCGTGACCAGCTCGCAGGCCGTGAAATGCAGGTTGGCCGTTATTACCTGGAGCGCAAGGAATACCTCGCTGCGGTTTCCCGGTTCCGTATCGTTATCGAACAGTACCAGAACACCAACCAGATCGAAGAAGCGCTGGCACGCATCGCCGAAGCCTATTATGCAATGGGCCTGACGGACGAGGCGCAGACGGCTGCTGCCGTTCTTGGCAACAACTACCCCGACAGCCAGTGGTATGACGATTCCTACAAGCTGTTGAAGGGGCAGGGACTTGAGCCACGCGAAAACAAGGAATCGTGGATTTCCCGCGCCGGCAAGAAGCTTGTGGGTGCCTGAGAGCAGAGCATAATTCATGTTGGTCCAGCTATCGATCCGCGACATCGTTCTGATCGAACGGCTCGACCTTGGGTTCGAGGCCGGCCTTTCCGTGCTGACCGGCGAAACGGGCGCGGGCAAATCCATTCTTCTCGACAGTCTGTCGCTTGCCCTTGGCGGGCGCGGCGATGGCGGTCTTGTGCGCCATGGCGAAGACAAGGGCCAGGTCACGGCCACCTTCGAAGTGGGCATGGAGCATCCCGCCCGTCTGATGATGCGGGACAACGGTCTCGATGATGACGGTGATCTGATTTTCCGTCGTGTCCAGTCCGCTGATGGGCGCACCAAGGCCTATGTCAACGATCAGGCTGTTTCCGTCCAACTGATGCGCCAGCTTGGCCAGCACATGGTCGAAATCCACGGTCAGCACGACGACCGCGCCTTGGTGGACACCAATGCGCACCGAACGCTTCTGGATGCCTTTGCCGGATTGAGCGAGGACGTCGTGTCGGTACAGGGGCTTTACCGCACCTGGAAAGATGCCGAGCGTGGCCTGAAGGCTCACCGCGCCAAGGTGGAGGCCGCCGCCCGCGAGGCGGATTATCTGCGTGCCTCGGTCGAGGAGCTCGAAATACTGGCACCAACGGATGGCGAAGAGGACGAATTGGCCGAACGCCGCGCCGTCATGCAGAAGTCGGAGCGCATCGCAGGCGATATCGCCGAGGCGAGCGATTTTCTGAACGGCAATGCTTCGCCTGTGCCCGTCATCGCATCCATGATGCGGCGACTGGAGCGCAAGAGCCATGAAGCACCGGGCCTGCTGGAAGAAACCGTTCAACTGCTGGATGCCGCACTGGACAACCTTTCCAACGCGCAGATGGAAGTCGAATCGGCATTGCGCCGCACCGAATTCGATCCGCGTGAGCTGGAGCGCGTCGAGGAGCGCCTGTTTGGTCTGCGCGCCGCCGCCCGCAAATATTCCGTGCCTGTGACCGAACTTCCGGCCTTGGCCGAACGCATGGTGGCTGATCTCGCCGATCTGGATGCGGGCGAGGAAAAGCTGGCCCAGCTTGAAAAGCATCTGGCCGTCGTGAAAACCGATTTCGATCGGGCCGCTCAATCATTGTCGGACAAACGACATCATGCGGCGTCGGCACTTTCCGAAGCCGTCATGGCCGAGCTGCCCGCGTTGAAGCTGGAGCGTGCGCGCTTCACCGTGGAAGTCACCAGCGATGCATCTTCCGGAACGGCTGAGGGCATCGATGTCGTGGAGTTCCACGTACAGACGAACCCCGGCACACGCCCCGGACCCATCATGAAAGTGGCGTCTGGCGGTGAACTTTCGCGCTTCCTGCTGGCATTGAAAGTGGCGTTGGCAGATCGCGGGTCTGCCCCGACGCTGGTCTTCGATGAAATCGACACGGGCGTCGGTGGTGCGGTGGCAGATGCCATCGGCCAGCGATTGAAACGCCTGTCGAAAACCGTGCAGGTTCTGTCCGTCACCCACGCGCCGCAGGTGGCCGCGCGCGCAGCCACACATTTGCTGATCTCCAAGGGACCATCCGGCGATGGCACCGACCGCATTGCCACCCGCGTTGCGACCATGCAGCCCGAACACCGCACCGAAGAAATTGCCCGCATGCTGGCCGGTGCTTCCGTGACGGATGAGGCGAGGGCGGCGGCCGCGCGTTTGCTGGCGGCTAAGGATTAGCGGCTCACTGCCACCGCCACGCCCGAACCGATCATGACCCCGCCCGCTGTCCGATTGACCTGCCGCACGATTTTAGGCGAGCGCAGCAAGCTGCGAGCACGCACGGCCAATGCCACATGGCCACCGATGACGATGGCCTCGACGCAGAGAATGACGCTGGCCAATACGGCGAGATGATCGACCGTCAGCGATGCTCCGACGACATTTGGCAGCAGCGCCACATAAAACAACGGCATTTTTGGATTGCCGAGATTGAGCGCCATGCCGGTCGCGAAGATCGACAACAAGCTGCCGCGTGTTTTGACAGAGTGAAGATCAGACACAACCGGTTCTGCCGTCCATAATCTGATGCCCATCCAGATCAGGTACGCCGCACCTGCGGAGCGGAGGACGGTCATCAATGTTCCCATTTCTGCAGCCAGGATGGATAGGCCGAAGGCGGCGAGGGTCAGGAAAATCAGGATGCCCGCGACGGTGCCCGCGCCATAGGCAAGGCCGGATGCCGCGCCATGAGTGATGGTGCGCGCCACGATAGTCATATTGTCGGGCCCGGGACTGGCGGCGAAAACGAGGAAGGCAGCGGCAAAGGCGACCAACGTCATGAAGTCCATGCGGATATTCCCTTTGTGATTCAGTCCCGATTTTCAGAGTACCGGAAAGCAGGATGTTGAAAAGTGGCCCACCTTCGTTAAAAACGAATTCTGTTCACGCAAGAGGCCTGCCCGATGTCCGAAGATCAAACCCCGGTGGAAAAACTGTCCGAGCTCGAGGCTTCTGCCGAGCTTGCCTTTCTGGCGGCAGAGCTTGAGCGGCATGACGCACTCTACCACGGCAATGATGCGCCGGAGATCTCTGACGCCGAATATGATGCGCTGAAGCGCCGCAATGACGCGATCGAGGCGGCATTCCCCGATCTTGTGCGAGCCGACAGCCCATCCAGGAAAGTGGGCTTCGCGCCGCTGCCCACCTTCGCGCCCATCGTTCATGCGCGCCCCATGCTGTCGCTTGGTAACGCGTTTTCCGATGAAGACGTCCAGGATTTCGTGGCCTCGGTCTATCGCTTCCTGGGCAACCCGCCGGACGATTCGATTGCCTTCACCGCGGAACCGAAGATCGACGGCCTCTCCATGTCGATCCGTTACGAGGGCGGCAAGTTGAAGACCGCCGCGACCCGTGGCGATGGCACCACCGGTGAGAACGTGACGGCCAATATCATGACCATCACCGAAATCCCCAACACATTGCCGAAGGGCGTGCCTGACGTGGTGGAGGTGCGCGGCGAGGTCTATATGGCCAAGAGCGATTTTCTGGCCCTGAACGCGCAGATGGAAGCTGAGGGGAAGCAGACCTATGTCAACCCGCGCAACACCGCGTCCGGCTCGCTGCGGCAGCTGGATGCGACTGTGACGGCAAAACGCAAGCTGCGCTTCTTTGCCTATGCCTTGGGCGAGGTGTCCGATGGCGGTCAGCCCACACGTCTTGCCGACACCCAGTTCGGTATCGTGCAAAAGTTCAGGGAATGGGGCTTTCCGGTCAATCCCTTCATGAAGCGATTCACGTCCGGCCAGCAACTGATTGAACATTATCAGGAAATCGGCATCGCCCGACCCGATCTCGATTATGATATCGATGGCGTCGTCTACAAGGTGGACCGTCTGGATTTGCAGGAGCGCCTTGGCTTTCGCTCTCGCAGCCCGCGCTGGGCAACCGCGCATAAGTTTCCGGCAGAACAGGCTTTTACGACAGTCGAAAAGATCGAGATACAGGTGGGTCGCACCGGCGCGCTGACACCGGTCGCTCGGCTGACGCCCATTACCGTGGGCGGCGTTGTGGTGACAAATGCGACGCTGCACAATGCCGATTACATCGAGGGCATCGGCAACAATGGCGAACGCATTCGCCCCGAGGATCACGATATCCGCGTGGGCGATACGGTGATTGTGCAGCGTGCGGGCGATGTTATTCCGCAGGTGCTTGATGTTCTGGTGGAAAAGCGCGAGGCCGGTTCAAGGCGTTATGAATTTCCGAAGCAATGCCCGGTTTGTGGCAGTCACGCGGTGCGCGAACGCAATGAGAAAACCGGCAAACTCGATTCTGTCACTCGCTGCACGGGCGGGTTTGCCTGCTCGGCACAGGCGAAGGAGCACCTCAAGCATTTCGTTTCGCGCAATGCCTTCGATATCGAAGGGCTTGGCACCAAGCAGATCGATTTCTTTTTCGAGAGCGAAGACCCGGCGCTGGCGATCAAGACCGCGCCAGATATCTTCACCCTCAAAAAGCGGCAGGAAGACTCGCATCTCACCAAGCTGGAAAACATAGACGGCTTTGGCAAAACCAGCGTGAAGAAGCTCTTCGACGCGATCGATGCGCGCCGCGAGATCGATCTCCACCGGCTGATTTTTGCGCTCGGTATTCGCCATGTTGGGGAAACGACGGGAAAGCTTCTGGCGCGCACCTATGGCACCTACGCGTATTTCGAGGAGGCCATGAAAGCTGCTGCTGATCTGACGGGCGATGCGTGGGCCGAGCTCAACAGCATTGACGGTATCGGCGAAGTCGTGGCCCGCGCCGTCGTGGAATTCTACAAGGAGCCGCGCAATCTCGATGTCATCGACAGACTGATGAAGGAGCTTCGCCCGAAGGAAGCCGAAAAGCCGACAACGGAGGGAAGCCCCGTGGCGGGCAAGACGGTCGTCTTCACCGGCTCGCTCGAGAAATTCACCCGTGACGAGGCAAAGGCCCGCGCCGAAAGCCTGGGTGCAAAGGTGGCAGGCTCCGTCTCCAAGAAGACCGACTACGTGGTAGCCGGTCCGGGTGCAGGCTCCAAGCTGGACAAGGCCCGCGAGCTCGGCGTGCAGACGATGGATGAGGATGAGTGGCTGGCGCTGATCGCAGGGTAGGGCGTTCGCGCGCGTTCAGGCGCAGCAGCGCTCGTTTGTCTGGGCTGTCTGCTTCATTTCAGCTGAGCAGGCTCCGGCCTGTTGCTTCAACCATCAGCCTTTACATCGTCTGAACGCCCGGCAAACCAATTGGCCAGCAGCGCACCCGAGATATTGTGCCAAACACTAAAAATGGCGCTTGGTACTGCTGCAAGCGGTGAGAAGTATGCCGTTGCGAGAGCGGCTCCAAGTCCGGAATTCTGCATGCCGACCTCAATGGCGATGGCCTTGCGCTTTGCAAGGGTCAAACCACAGGCTTTTGCTGCAAAAAATCCGAGCAGATAACCAAGTCCGTTGTGAAGGATGACGACAGCGAAGATCATCAGCCCGGATTGCACGATTGCCGCCTTGGACCCGCCAACCACAGCGGACACGATCAGCACGATGCCGATGACGCTCACCAGTGGCAAGGCTGGGACTGCAGCCTTGACGAAGGTTGGCAGGAGCTTCTGAAGGGCTGCACCGAGTGCGAGTGGCACGAGTACGACCTTGATGATGCTCATGAACATGGCCCAGCCATCCACTGGCAGATACTGGCTGGCAAACATCCACACCAGAAATGGCGTGATGATGGGCGCGGCGAGGGTTGTTACCGAGGTACAGGCAACAGAAAGCGCGACGTCGCCTTTGGAAAGATAGGTCATGACATTGGAGGACGTGCCACCTGGGCAGCAGCCAACCAGGATTACGCCAGCAGCGACTTCGGGTGGCATGGGGATAAGGCGTGTCAGAAGTACTGCAAGCAGCGGCATGATCAGAAATTGCCCCATAACGCCAATTGTCACGTCGAACGGACGCTTGACGACCTCCCGGAAGTCATCCAGCGACAGAGTAAGGCCCATGCCGAACATGATGATGGACAAGAGCGTAACGATCCAGGGGCCGATTTGCTTAAACGTTTCAGGGAAGAAAAAGCCGAGGAACGCAAACAGGACAACCCAAGCGGCAAATGTTTTGCCAACAAATGATGATACCAGCGCCAATGTCTTCACGTTCGTTTCCCTCCGCCTTGTTCACGGGGACGTCTAAAGGCACGATCCTGACTGTCAAGGTCATGACGCACGTCATCTGACCAGCATCACGCGAATCCAGGCAGCGTAATCCTTAGCTGGCATGTTTGCCGCGCAACACCCTCCCATCGATCGCCGCCAACCCACCGGCAATCATCGCCATGCCGATGAGGTGTTTTGTTTCCAGCTGTTCGCCCAGCACCAGGGAGCCCAGCAGAATGGCGCTGACGGGGATGAGGAATGTCACCAGGGCCAGGTTGGTGGCGCCGGCTGATGAGAGAATGCGGAAGAAGATGAGGTAGGCGAGCGCGGTGGAGAGAAGGGCTATACCCAAGAGTGCGGCCAATGCCTCGCCGCTTGGCATGGCGAGGGTCCATGGCTGGTCGATGATGAGCGCCAGAGGGGTGAGCATGATGGTGGACGCGGAAATCTGGCCCGTCGCGGTAACCAGCGGTGGCACGCCCATGGTCTTGAAGCGTCGCCCGAAAATGCCTGCGAAAGCATAGGAAATCGCCGCGCCCAGAATGGCGAGTTGCCCCCATAGGCTGGAGCTTTCGCCTGTGAGGACAGCCGGGCCGACCATGGTGGCGACGCCGGCAAAGCCGATGATGATGCCTGCCAGCTTGTTGATGGTCAGCTTTTCGTCGCTCGTCAGCATATGTGCGACGATGACGGTAAAGAGCGGCGTGGTGGCGTTGAAAATGGAGGCGACGCCGCTGGCGATATGGGTCTGGCCCCAGACGATAAGGCAGAAGGGAATGATGTTGTTCAGCAGCCCCATGCCGAAGAAGGCGCCCAGTACCCCTGGGGCTCTGGGCATTCGGTAGCCCATGATGCCGCAGACGGTGAGCAAGGCCAGCGCAGCGATGGAGACGCGCAGTGTAACGATGGTCACTGGTGGCAGTTCTTTCACGGCGATGCCGACGAAGAAGAACGATCCACCCCACAGGATCGACAGGGCAACCAGCAACGCCCATTCGGTCGCGTTCATCTGTTTCTGCACGACCATGTTTGATATACCCTCGTCGTTGATTCTGGCTCTTGTTTAATCCGCTGACATACGCGGTACCACCCGGTTCCTGCGGGGCGGTTCATTTTCGCGATCGTTTGCTTTATGCCGTGCAAAGAACAACCGAGGATCACCTTTGAAAACCATCGCCATCGATTTCGAAACCGCCAATGAGGAGCGCGGCAGCGCATGCTCTGTCGGTCTGGCATGGATCGAAAACGGACGAATCGTGCGGGTGGAGGAGCGGTTGATCCGTCCGAAGGACATGCGGTTTTCGCCGTTCAACGTCGCCATTCACGGCATAAAGCCTCGGGATGTGGAAGACGCGCCGGAGTTTCCCGAGGTGATGGACGAGTTCGCCGATGATCTCCGCGATGCGACGATGATTGCCCATAATGCAGCCTTCGATTTCAGCGTGATGCGGGCAAGTTTCGACAAATATCGCCAGAGCTACCCGCAGCTCTCCTATTTCTGCAGCGTGAAGATGTCACAGCGCGTCTGGCCGTCGTTGCCGTCGCACAAACTCAACATCATTGCCCACCATCTGCAACTGCGTTTCGTACACCACAATGCCGCAGAAGATGCCGTCGTCTGTGCGGCTGCATCGATCGCGGCGGCCAAAGAGCTTGCCGTCGAACATATCCACCATATACCGGAAAAGATCGGTATGGTGACCGGGCGGCTTCATGCCACTGGCTATGCACCCTGTACTATGAGAAAACGCTGATATCACGCCTTGTTGTCCGCCGTCGCAGACCTATCTCTATGTCAGTGCATCAAAGGGGTTAGGGTAATGGCTAAAGCGTTTCGTTCCATTGTGGCTGCGGGCCTCGTTCTTCTGCCTGTCGGCGCTGTTGCACAGGTGGTGGGAAAAGTTGGTGTCGATTGGACAGGCAACGACATTGTCGTCGAGGCGATTGCCGACCCCGAGGTCAAGGGTGTGACTTGCCACGTGACCTATTTCGATCGGGGTGTGATCGACCGGCTGAAGAACGGCAACTGGTTCGAAGATCCATCCAACAACGCCATTTCATGCAGCCAGACCGGCCCCGTGGAAGTGGGCGACATCGATCTTGGCACAAAGGGCGAGGAAGTCTTCCGGCAGGGTATGTCTCTGGTCTGGAAGAAGATGGTCGTCAACCGCATTTACGACAAGCCGAACGACACGCTGATATACCTCGTGCACACCCGCGAATTGACCGACGGTTCCGCCAAGATGGCGATTTCGACCGTGCCGCTCTATGGGCAGGCGGTAACATGGAAGAATGGAAAGCCGTAAGGTTTCCGGCAACGCAGCAGGGTAACGGCTCACGCCCGGTATGACCGATGAGAGAGCGTTGAAAACAAAAACGGCGAGCTGTGATGCTCGCCGTTTGCGTTCTTCGTGTATCTTTGGCCTCAAGCGGCTTCGCGCGAAAGCTCGTCGGCGATGACGGTGTCGAGGTTGAGGAAGCAGACCATGCTCTTTTCCAGCGCCACGATGCCGTGGCAGAAATTGCGCTGGTCTTCCGGGATGATTTCAGGCGCGGGCTGAAGGTCTTCGGATTTGATGGTCATCATGTCGGAGACCTGTTCGACCAGAAGGCCGACCAGCTTGCCGCCGATATCCGTGACGATGATGGCGGAGCGCTCGGATGGTTCCGTCATCTTCATGCCCAGGCGGCACGCCATGTCGATGACCGGAATAACCGCGCCGCGAAGGTTGATGAGGCCCAGAACATAAGGTGGCGTGTGCGGCATCGGTGTCACCGGTGCCCAGCCGCGAATTTCGCGAATCACCATGATATCGATGCAGAATTCCTGATCGCCGAGATGGAAGGAAACGATTTCAAGATATGCGCCGGATTGCTTGATGGCGTTTGACATGGTCTGAACTTTTCCTCACGGCTCTCTGGCTGGCCGTTTCTATTTCGGTGGTAATGCGGTGTCGGAAAATCGTCCGGTGACATCATGTCTTGCGCCTATGGCGGACCGCTGACGAGCATCATGCCCGAAAACAATTTAAACTTTCCCTAACGGACTGCTGTAAAGAGCCAGGAGACGTGCGTTATTTACGGTTCCACGCGGGCTTGTTTGGCGGTATAGACAAAGCATGAAATCTGTACTCGCGTCTCAGTTCAAAATGCTTGGTTTCGCGGTTGCTACCGGCGCAGCATTGCTTCTGGCTGTCTTGACGTTTCAGGGATGGATGCGCCATGGAACGGATATATTCCTGTCTGCCGTTCAAAGCGGGATCGCCTGGTGCCTTTGAGTGCCTCGGCATTTGAGACAAAACAGCGCGGTGAGCGCAATGTGACATTTCCTGAATTGCAGACCTTTATGGTGCTGGTCTAGAAGCATGTCAGGAAAGCTGGCTCATTGCTGATCGGGGAATGGCATGAAAAATATTCGTATTGCGCTTTGGGGTGCTGTCGTCGTTCTGATCGGTGTCATGGGCTGGCTGACAATGGAACTGACCAAGGGCCGCGAGCAGATGGTCGAGGAAGTCTACGGCGTTCCCTTCCAGCTGGTTGCACAGAACGGCCAACCGATTACGGAGAAAGCCTTTCAGGGCAAGCCGACGGCTTTGTTCTTCGGCTTTACCCATTGCCCCGAAGTCTGCCCGACCACGCTGTTCGAACTGAATGGCTGGATGGAAAAGGTTGACCCGGCAGGCGACAAGATGCAGGCCTATTTCGTATCCGTCGACCCTGAGCGGGATACGCCCGAAATTCTCAACCAGTATGTTCCCAATGTTTCCAAACGCATCATCGGTATTACCGGTACGCCGGAAAAGATTGCCGAAACGCTGAAGGGTTACCGCATCTATGCCAAGAAGGTCCCTGTGGATGACAAGGACCCGAGCGGCGATTACACCATGGATCATACCGCATCGGTTATACTGCTGGACGCGAAGGGACGCTTCGCAGGCACCATCGCCTATGGTGAAAACTCCGACGTCGCTATCAAGAAGCTGCAAAATCTCACCAAGACCTGATCTTTGATTGATAATCGCACCTGCGGTCCATTGGACTGCTGCCGCTTTTATGGCAAAGGCTGACAGCTGAAACATTTGCTTAGAAAGTCTCAGCCGTGAGCGAAATCCGTCTTTATGTGTCCACCACCGAAGTTCAATCGGGCGATGTTCTCGATTTGCTGTCTGAGGTCTTTGGTGAAGAAGATATAGCCATCGCCAACACCGAGGTGGATGAGAAGCGCGACATTTGGGAAACCTCGGTCTATCTCTATGAAAATGATGAGGACGAGGTTCGCGACCGTGTGACCGAGGCGCTGGCGTCTGCATTTCCACATCTGACACTCATGCGCGAAGTCATTCCAGATGAGGATTGGATCGCCAAATCGCTGGAAGGCCTGACGCCGGTGCGGGCAGGGCGATTCCTTGTCCACGGCTCGCATGACCGCGACAAGGTCCGCATCAACGATCTGGCCATCGAAATCGAAGCGGGCCAAGCCTTCGGCACAGGGCACCACGGCACGACGGCCGGTTGCCTGGAGATGATCGAGCAGGTCTTGCGGGCGAGGACCGTTCGCAATGCTTTGGATCTCGGCACGGGCAGTGGTGTTCTCGCCATCGCCGTTGCCAAGATGCGGCCGGTGCCTGTGCTTGCGACGGATATCGACCCCATCGCCATCAAGGTGGCGAAGGAAAATGCACGGCTGAACGGCATCGTCTCGGGAATGTCGCTGGAAACAGCCCCCGGTTTCCACTCGGATGCCTTTCGCAAGCACGGACCGTTTGATCTCATCATCGCCAATATCCTGGCGCGACCGCTGATCAAAATGGCGCCGCAACTGGTCACGCATTTGGCGCCGGGCGGTACGGTCATTCTATCAGGCATTCTCGCATCGCAGCGCTGGAAGGTGCTGTCTGCCTATAATGGCATGCATCTCAGCCACGTCCGCACGTTGTGGCGCAATGGCTGGGTCACGATCCACCTGCGTAAGGACTGAGTGTTGTAAAGACACGCCTTTCGTCTGGACGTTGGCAAGTGTGACGCGATAAGGTCCGATGCGAAATCAGGCATTCGGAAAGCAGCTCATGTTCCAGTCATTCGAAAACAAATCCACACCGCAATTCGGCAAGGCCCGCGTAGACGCCCTGCGGGCGACCTTCGACGCGCTCGAAATCGATGGCTTTCTGGTGCCACGGGCCGATGAATATCAGGGCGAATATGTGCCTGAATCGGCTGAGCGTCTGGCATGGCTGACAGGCTTTACCGGCTCTGCGGGTGTCGTACTCGTAACGCGGTTCGAAGCCATCGTCTTTGTCGATGGCCGCTATACGACGCAGCTCGTTTCCCAGGTCGATCCCGCAGCTTTCCGGGGCGGCGATCTGGTGGGCGCACCGCCTTCAAAATGGCTTGCGGACAATGCTCCCGAAGGCTTTCGTCTGGGTATCGACCCCTGGCTGCATACCGGCGCCGAAGTGAAGCGTTTTGAAAAGGCGCTGGCGGACAAGGGCGGTTCGGTCGTGCTTCTCGCGGAAAATCCGCTGGATTCGCTATGGACTGATCGCCCGGCCGAGCCGCTGGAGCCGGTTACCATTCAGCCCGACGCCGTAACAGGTATTCCGGCGCAGATGAAGGTCACGACCATCGGTGAGATTGTCGCGGCGCGCAAAGCCCACGCTGTTCTGATGACGGACCCGTCCTCCATCGCCTGGACATTCAACATTCGCGGCAACGATGTGCCGCATACACCGCATCCTTTGGCCCGCGCCATCATTTATGCCGATGGCAGTGCCGATCTTTTTATGGATGAACGCAAGGTTGGTGAGGACGCCAAGGCCTATCTCGCGCCACTGGCGACGCTGTTGCCACCTGGCGATATCGAGGCACGGCTGCATGCCATTGCCAGTGCGGCCGGACGTATTCTGACTGATGTGGATGTGACGCCCGTCGCGCTGACGCTGTCCATCACCGAAGCCGGTGGGCAGGTCGTGGAGGCGGTCGATCCTGTCAAGCTGCCACGGGCCTGCAAGAACGAGGCGGAAATCGCCGGTTCGGCTGCAGCGCACATACAGGACGGCGCTGCCATGGTGGAGTTTCTTGCGTGGCTGGATCAGCAACAGCCCGGCACGCTGACGGAAATCAAGGCGGTAACAGCACTTGAGGCCATACGGGCGAGGGTTGGTCAGACGCTGCAGAACCCGCTCAAGGACATTTCCTTCGATACGATTTCAGGTGCGGGCGAAAACGCCGCTATCATGCATTACCGCGTTACCACCGATAGCGACCGGGCCTTGAATGACGGTGAGATGTTTCTGGTCGATTCCGGCGCGCAATATATCAACGGCACGACCGATATCACCCGCACGGTCGCCATCGGCAACGTGCCGGAAGAGCAGAAGCGGTTCTTTACGCTGGTGCTCAAGGGCTTCATCGCCATCAGCGTCGCGCGTTTTCCCGTTGGCACGCGCGGCTGTGATCTCGATCCCCTGGCGCGCATCGCGCTTTGGAAAGCCGGTGCGGATTACGCCCACGGTACAGGTCATGGCGTTGGCTCCTATCTGTCCGTCCATGAGGGACCACAGCGTATTTCCCGCGTTTCGCAGCAGGAAATTCTTCCAGGCATGATCCTGTCGAACGAGCCGGGCTATTACCGACCCGGTGCATTCGGTATTCGTATCGAGAACCTTGTCTGGACGCGGGAGGCGCAGGCCGTCGAGGGTGGCGAGCTGCCGATGCTGTCCTTCGAAACACTGACCTGGTGCCCTGTCGACCGCCGCCTTATCATCGTCTCGCTCCTGACCGATGAGGAACTCGATTGGTTGAACGCCTACCATGCGCAGGTTCGCGAAAAGCTGATGCCGCTCATTTCCGACGCTGAGGTGCAGCAATGGCTGACCGCCGCGACAGAGACGCTCACGCGATAGAAAAGTGGCGCATCGCCACCGCGAGTGCCCAGCCTGATCCCAGCATGATCAGGCCGGGAAAACGCAGGCCCACGATGAGCGCAAAAATCATCGCCAACTTTACCTCGTATCCGCCTTCAAAAAAGGCGGGTGCGACGAGCGTGGTGAGAACGGCCACGGGCACGGCGTTGAGACCAGCTTCGACGCGGGGAGGGATGGTCTTCATGCGCGTCATCAGCACATATCCGCCCACACGCGTGATGTAGGTGGCGATTGCGCCTGCGAAAATAATGAACAGGGTTTGAGCATCGAAAAACGCGTTCATCGCACTGCCTCCTCATTCGACAGGGCCGGTTCATCATCGCTGCGAGCGGGCGGAAAAATGACAGCAACGAGAATGCCAGCCATGGCGCCGATGCTGACATGCCATGGAGAGCCGACGAAATGGAAAGCGGCGATTGCGCCAACGGCACTGGCCAGCATGACCGGGTAGAAGCTGGCGCGTTTGCGAAATCCTAAAACCATGCCCATGAAGTAGATGGGCAACAGCACATCGAAGCCCGCTGCCTTCGGATCACCGATCAGATTGCCCAGCGATGCGCCGAGAACGGTGGAGATCATCCACAGCACATAGACGATGGCGGCATAGCCTATGTAACAGGCGTAGCTGACGCTTCCTGTCTTTTCCTTCAGGCGAACGGCCTCAGCGAACTGCGGATCTACCAGGAAAAAGAAGCCAAATGCTTTCTTGGCGAACGACCATTCCGGTACGATGCGCACCATGGCGGCGGAATAAAGCACATGGCGAAAATTCACGGCGAAGATCGACAGAACAACCAGCCATGCGGGCAGGTTCTGATTGAACAGCTCGATGCCCACAAGTTGGCTCGCGCCTGCGTAAATGAGGCCGCTCATCAACGTCGCCTCAAAAATGGTCATGCCGTTATCAATTGCCACGGCGCCGAACAGGGCGCCGAAGGGCAATACGGCGAGGGCAACCGGCAGGCCAAGTTTGAGGCCGGACCGAAAGGTCAAATCTGACATATGTTAGATACTCCGAAATCTATCCTGCTCCTATCGTTGCAGACGGCATCTGACAAACGAATTGCTGGAATAGATTGGATTGATTTGATTGAACGATCGACTAGGTTCCGTGCAACCGAGGGAGTGGTGATGAAAGACCTGAAACTGGAAAAGCAGCAAAAGGCAGACATGGTCACAGCCCTTCGCGGTTTTCTTAATGACGAGCTGGATGTCGATATCGGCGCCCTTCAGGTCGATATGCTGGTGGACCATCTCGCAGATGTCATTGGCCCTGTCTTCTACAACAAAGGCCTACGTGACGCTCATGAGGCTGTTTTACAGCGTATGGAGTATGCGGCGTCCGATATTGATCTGCTTGAACGGTCGGTCCCAAGCCGCTGACCGATCCCGTAATTGTTGCGGTCGCAAGACCGCTTGTCGTTGCGGGGTAACCTTAAGGATATGGTCAATGCTTACTGCCGCATTTCTCCAACGACGCGCCGAACCGATTGTGGAGGCTGGCGGCAAAACGTCCGGCAAAATTCTGCGGAATACAACTCAGTCGTTGAGAAGATCGCTGCTGTTGACGATGGAGACGCCCTTTGCTCGCATCGTAGCAATGGCTTTTCTGATTCCTTCAGGGTCGATGCCGCGGCTGGCGTCTTCGATGAAGCGAACCTTGACGTCCGGTAGCATCTCCACAGCATCCAGGGCCGAGAAGCTGACGCAATAGTCCGTCGCCAGCCCGCAAACGTCGAGCACAGTGACACCCTGCCGCTCCAGATATTCAGAAAGACCTGTCGTGGCGAACTGGTCGTTATCGCGAAACGCCGAGTAGCTATCGACGGCCGGATTTTCACCTTTTTGCTGAATGTAATCGAAGGTGTCCGTGTTCAGGTCCGGATGAAACTCGGCATCTGACGTTTCCTGTACGCAATGGTCAGGCCACAACACCTGCGGTTTTCCAGAGAGTTCACCCATCTCGAAAGGGTGTTTGCCGGGGTGCTGGGAGGCAAAGCTGCCGTGATTTGCGGGGTGCCAATCCTGCGAGGCAACGATGAGGTCGTAGCCGCCATTGTCGATCAGAGCATTGGCAATCGGGACGATCTTGTCTCCATCCGCCACAGCGAGATGTCCTCCGGGGCAGAACCCGTTCTGTATGTCGACCAGCAGCAGCGCCTTCATTTTTCTCTCCTACGTGATATAACAAGGATGCCAAGCTAGGGGGCTGGTATCAAGTGGAAATCCATACGTCCATGACCGGGCGCCGGGTCTGCCGCAAACCCGCCGTATTTGTAGCTAATTTTCGGCCAAGTCGGCATTTAGGGGAGCAGGTGTCGGTGGGGAATCACGTATATCCAGATCGAAATGTCTCGCCAGTCTCTTAACCAGTCTCCGCGTCGTCTTGGCGTGGCCAATTGGCGGCAGAGAGTGCGAGAAAAGCATGCAAGCTTCAAAGAACTGCGTTTTCAGGGGACTTGTAAAGACTTTGGTTACCATAATTCGGCATGCTTCGAACCTGTCCGCACCAAAGCCGTCGCGCATCGCGCACAGCTTTTTGGGCATACACACTGTCGCCGGAATGTCCCGGTTTTGCGTAAACGGTTCGAGTAACGAGTATCATGGCGTCATCAGTCGTGGCCTATAATGAGACGCGCGTCGGCCGCGCTTCCCTCACCAAGAAACGCAAGGCGTCCGGCCTGCGTGGGCTTCCCGCTCTGATCAGCGGGGGGGTCGTCGCAAGTGTCTGCGCCATGACGGCATTCGCTTCGCTTCATGGCATGGCACAAGCGTCGCATGGCACGCAGCCCTTCGACGTAAGGCTGGTGTCGCATCTGGACGGCCTGGAACACGGCGTGTTCGATAGTGCTGAGCGCAACGTTCACATTCGCAAATTCTCTCGCCTGTCCGATCATGGACAGAGCAGTCTCAAAGGCACCCGTCTTGCAGCCGAGCATCACATTGGTGCCAAGGCGTTTGCAGACCGTTTCGGTGCCGCAGCCGCCATCAATGCAAAGGGCCAGGCGACAATACAGGCCTTGGCTGCACTTCGCCCAGCCGCCATCGTTGATTCGGCACTTGGCCGCGAAACGGATAATCCGGAACTTGCCATGCTGGAAACGCAGGCGAAGGAACACCCGGCATTCGAAGTCGCGCTGGGCAAGCCACAGACGACGACAGACGACGAAATCGATCTGCTGCCGGAAACCGTTCCATTGCCGAACTTCCGCCCTGAGATCGCGCGTGCCGTCGATGTCGAGCCGACACCGCGTCCCGCCAGAATGTCGCTCGCCGAGAAACAGCTTGAGGCGCCAGCACCTGTCCCGGTTCAGCCACGTCCGGCAACCAACATGGTCGCGTTCGCTCGGCCTGACAATCCGATGCGTGAAACAAAGATGGATGCGGTTCCATGGCCTGATCGCGGTAACGGTACCGCCATTTATGATATTTCCGCAGGCGTGGTTCATCTGCCCAGTGGCGAGAAGCTTGAAGCCCATTCCGGTATCGGCAAGATGCGCGACAATCCCGATTTCGTGCATGTCAAAATGCGCGGAGCCACGCCGCCTTCGAGCTATAAGCTGACGATGCGTGAATCGCTCTTCCACGGTGTCGAGGCCATTCGCCTGACGCCGGAAAGCGGTGTCAATCCGCACGGCCGCAACGGTCTTCTGGCACACACCTACATGCTGGCCCGTCGTGGCGAGTCCAATGGCTGCGTCGTGTTCAAGGATTACTCGCGGTTCCTGGCCGCTTTCAAACGTGGTGAAGTCAAGCGTATCGTGGTCGTACCGAAACTGGCCGGGCGCCCGGCGATGACGGCCGGTGCCACCACGAACGGCAAAGGCAAGACGCTGTTCGGCATGTTCTCAAGTCGTGACACGGATTCGTGACCTCGACTATCTTCTGCGCTGTGTCAGCATCATTCCTCCGAGAATGAGCAATATGCCGGCTGCGCTGGCCCATAGGTCCGGTGGCTGATCGCTGAAGAGATCAAGCAACACGCCGGATACCATCTGACCGCTGATGACGAGAAGCGCCGTGTTGACGGCGCCGATGCGCGGAATAAGCCAGCTTCCCGATGCAATGAAGACGACACCGATGGGCCCGCCGACAAAGGCGTACCAGGGGGCATCGGTGATACCTTCCGGCCACAGACCGCCCAGCGTGAGACCCAATGCGGTCAGCACAATAAAACCGACGATATGGTTCCAGAAGGATGCGATCAGTGGCGAGTTCGACAGGCTGAGCCGACCGTTGATCTGGCGGCTGACCGAGACGAACAAGCCTCCGGCGAAGGCCATGGCGATCCAGAGCGTCATGCGGACCTCCCCACGAGAATGATGAGCGTGCTACCACCGAGGATCAAAGCAACAGCGCATAGGTCGGTCAGATCGGGTCTGCGTTTTGGCAAGCCGAACAATCCCCAGAGATCAGCGATCAGGCTGAAGATGACCTGACCGCCAAGCCCCAGCGCGATCGTGCCGGAGAGGGCGAGCGGCGAATTGACGGCCGTCGATGTCAGCATCACGATGGCTGCGCTGAACACGCCGCCGCAATAGGCCCAAACCGGCGCCTTGGGCCGCGCCTGCTTTCCACCAGCAGGTTTTTTGTAGAGGATCGCCAGATAGAGGATCGCCGCCAGGGTTCCGGTTCCATGCGCCGTCCAGGATGAGAATAGCGCATTGCCGTAAAGGGCGAGCATTCCATTGAAGTGGACCATCAGGGTCAAGAGGCACCCACTTGCAAACGCCGCGACGATATGGAGCGGGTTCAGCCGGGTGGAGGTATTGTTGGTCATGATACGCCGAATGCTGAGACTGTGATTCAGCTCTATCCGATATGCCCTTGAAGCGAAATTGATTTTCCTTGAAGCATGCACTCGGTGTTTCGCGCTGCAGCATTACATGGGAACCAAAATCGTCTTGGATGGTTATCTGGCCATGAAGAAAACAACCCGCAAACCACTGAACCGCATGACGATTTTCGTCATCTCTATTTTCATTCTCGCCATCGTGGTGGCCGCTGTGTACCTGATCGGCTTTACACCGGGCGAGACACCCATAGCGCAATAAATTGGTGTGACGTTATAGAGGTAGCGTCCAGCCAACGGCCAGCGCTACCTCAAACACGAAGGCGCATGAAGCAGGCCGCGTTAGCCTGATTTCTCAGCCCGCTCTACGAACCCATCCAAAACCCGCTTCTGTCCAGCGCGGTCGAAATCGATCGTGAGTTTGTTTCCTTCGACGCTGGCGACATTTCCGTTGCCGAACTTCATGTGAAAGACGCGGTCGCCAACGAAAAATTTTGATGGCGTGTCGGCCACGGATTTTGCAACGAGTTCACCATCGATCGTGCGGCTTTTCGGGCCGCTCTCGCCATAACCGATCCTGTCCACAGAATGGCCGGAGCGGCTTCCCCAATTGTCGCGGGTCGCGTCGGACTTGTTGGCCTGTGCGCGTTTCCAGCCGGGTGTTGAGTAATTGTTCGTGAAAGGATCCGCTGCATCGAAACGCGAATGGCCGTAGCCACCGCGCCCGCCATAACCGCCGTAGTTGCTGTCCGATGCAGAGACTTCGACATGGTTTGGCGGCAGCTCTTCCAGAAAGCGCGATGGGATCGTGGCCTGCCATAATCCGTGGATACGGCGGTTGGAGACAAACCAGATGTGGCAGCGGCGTTTCGCACGGGTGATGCCGACATAGGCCAGCCGACGTTCTTCTTCCAGACCCGAGCGGCCACCTTCATCCAGCGAGCGCTGGTGGGGAAACAGGCCTTCTTCCCAGCCGGGCAGAAACACGGTTTCAAATTCCAGCCCCTTAGCGGAGTGCAGCGTCATGATGGAGACGGCATCGAGCTCGGCGTTCTTTTCGGTGTCCATGACGAGCGCGACGTGCTCAAGGAAGCTGCGCATGCTCTCGTAGGCTTCCATCGAGCGGATAAGCTCTTTCAGGTTTTCCAGCCGGCCTGGACCTTCGGCGGTCTTGTCCGCCTGCCACATGGCGGTGTAGCCGCTTTCATCGAGGATTTGCTCGGCCAGCACCGTGTGCTCGGTGTTTTCCAACAGACCCTGCCAGCGACGAAAATCCTGGACGACGTCGAACAGCGCCTTGCGCGCCTTGGGCTTCAACTCGTCGGTTTCGATGATGTCTGCGGCGGCGGCCAGCATGGGAATGTCGCGGGCGCGCGCGTAATCATGCAGGTTGCGCACGGTGGTGTCGCCCAGACCACGCTTTGGCGTGTTGATGATGCGCTCGAAGGCCAGATCGTCTGCCGATTGGCAGACAAGGCGGAAATAGGCCAGCGCGTCGCGGATTTCCAGACGCTCATAGAATCGCGGACCGCCGATGACTCGGTAGTTCAAGCCCAGTGTCACGAAGCGGTCTTCGAATTCTCGCATCTGGAACGAGGCGCGCACGAGGATCGCCATGTTGTTGAGCGGATGCTTGGTGCGCTGAAGCTGTTCGATTTCCTCGCCGACGGCACGGGCTTCCTCTTCCGAATCCCATGCGGCGTGGACAACGACCTTTTCATCATCCGGTTCGGCGCGATCGGTGAACAGCGTCTTGCCGAGGCGACCTTCATTGTGGGCGATCAGATGACCGGCGGCACCGAGAATATGTTCGGTGGAGCGATAGTTGCGCTCCAGCTTGATGACCTTTGCGCCGGGAAAATCCTTGTCGAAACGCAGGATATTGTCTACCTCGGCGCCGCGCCAGCCATAGATCGACTGGTCGTCATCACCCACGCAGCACACGTTTTGCGGCTGGCCCTTAGAGCGCTGCGCCAGAAGCCGCAGCCACATATATTGGCAGGTATTGGTGTCCTGATACTCGTCCACCAGAATGTAGCGGAACTTCTGATGGTACTCTTTCAGAATATCGGGGTGATTTCGGAAGATGGTGATGGGGTGAAGCAGCAGGTCGCCGAAATCGCAGGCGTTCAGCGTCTTTAGACGTGCCTGATAGGCTGCGTAAAGCTCACGGCCCTTGCCATTGGCAAAGGCGCGGCTGTCGCCTTCCGGAATTTCCGGCGGTGTCAGGCCCTTGTTTTTCCAGCCGTCGATCATGCCGGCAAACTGTTTTGCAGGCCACCGCTTGTCATCCAGACCCTCGGCCTGGATGAGCTGTTTCAACAGGCGCACGACATCATCGGTATCGAGAATGGTGAAATCGGATTTCAAACCCATCAATTCGGCATGGCGGCGCAGCAGTTTGACGCCGATGGAGTGGAAGGTGCCGAGCCATGGCATGCCTTCGACCGCGCCGCCGACGAGAACGCCGATACGTTCCTTCATTTCGCGCGCCGCTTTGTTGGTGAAGGTCACCGCGAGGATCTGGCTGGGATAGACCCGGCCGGTCGCGAGAATATGCGCGATACGCGTGGTCAGCACGCGCGTCTTGCCGGTGCCCGCACCCGCGAGAACCAGAACGGGCCCTTCCAGCGTTTCGACAGCTTCGCGCTGCTCGGGGTTGAGGCCGGAGAGGTAATCCGGTGCCGCGCGTCCCTGATCGCGGGCGGCCATGGCGCGCGCGGCAATTCCCAGACCGCCCGCCTGGTCAGAGGTTGCAGGTTGGCGGCGAGGCTCGGAAGGTTCTTCGTCGAAGAACGGCATATCGTCGAAACTATTGCTCATGAGGCCCAATGTAGTGATTCGGCGGTGAAAGGCCAGAACCGTGTTCTGCTTTTATTCCGGTATCAACCGGCAAAGCGCCCATTCCAAGGCATTTTCTATATTAGCGTTGCGTTAGTGCTCATCGATGCGTCTATGAGAGGTTGCAAACGGGGCTATCGATAGAAAAGCGTCGTAAATTACCATTATGTAAGAAACGAATTTGTGCGTTGTGTTGTTTCAGGCAAGCACGGATACTGCGGGTAATTATGAGAGGGGCCGCAGTCTGTTGATCCGCGGTAGCGAAGAGTTTCACGTCGGAGAATTATATGAAGGTTTGGAAGCAGGTCGGTGTCAGTCTGGCTGTTGTGGGTGCTGGCGTCTGTCTATGGGTGTTTATGTCGCCCGATGGCAGAAACGTGCTTGCGAAAGCGGGACTTGCGAGCCCTGAACAACCTGCGGCCAAAGCCGGTTCCGCACCCGCTGGCGGTGGGGCAGGGCGCGGACAGGGCGGTGGACGCGGCAATAGCGCCACCCTTGTTTCGATAGCGCCTGTCAAGGTGGGCACCATCAACGACCGACTGAACGCCATCGGCAATGGCGAGGCCATTCAGTCCGTGGTGGTGACGCCACAGGCATCCGGTCTGATTTCCGAAATCCTGGTTTCGTCAGGTCAGAGTGTCAAAAAAGGTGACGTGCTGGCGCGGCTCGACGATGACGAGCAGGTCATCGAGCGTGAGAAGGCACAGGTGTCTTTGAGAAGTGCCGTTGAGAAATCGACCTCGTACCGAAATCTGCGTTCCGTTGCACGGCTGGATGTGCTCGATGCGCAGATTGCCGAGGAAGCCGCCAAGCTTGCAGTCAGCACTGCCGAGCTGAATTTCAAGCGCCGAAACATCCTTGCGCCGATCGATGGTATCGCCGGGATTGTGGCGATTAATGTCGGCGACAATGCAACGACACAGACAAGCATCGTCAGCATTGATGACCGTTCGAAAATTCTCGTTAACTTCTGGGCACCCGAGCGCTTCACCACAGCCATCAAGGTCGGCATGCCAGTGGAAGCGACGTCGATTTCGCGTCCCGGCGAGACATTCAAGGGTAAGGTCGAAGCTGTCGACAACCGCGTTGATGAGGCGAGCCGCACCGTGCGCGTTCGTGCCGTGTTCGAGAATGCCAATGACGATCTGCGTGCAGGCATGTCCTTTGCCGTGACCATGGGATTTACCGGCGACAACTATCCCTCTGTCGATCCTCTGGCCGTGCAGTGGGATGCCGAAGGCTCCTATGTTTGGCGCGTGAAGGATGACAAATCGCACAAGGTTCGCGTTCAGGTCGTTCAGCGCAACCCGGATTCCGTTTTGGTCAAGGCCGAACTGGTCCAAGGCGAACCAATCGTTATCGAAGGTTTGCAGCGTGTGCGTGAGGGCGGCTCGGTCCGTACTGCGGACCAGAAGAAGGCACCGGAGGTCGCCAGCCAATGACGGAGCAGACGCCAACCGGTGCAACCGATTCCAAGCTCGCCTTAACGGCGCTTTTCGTTCGTCGTCCCATTCTCGCCGCCGTCATCAACACGCTTTTGGTGGTCGCCGGTCTTGCTGCGCTCGTCGGCGTCGATGTGCGTGAATTGCCGGATGTGGACCGTCCGGTTATCACCGTGCGCACGACTTATGACGGCGCGTCGCCACAGACCATCGACCAGGAGGTGACGCAGACCATCGAGGGTGCGGTTGCACGTGTCAGTGGCGTCAAATCCATTTCCTCCACATCGCAGTTCGGCACCAGCCGCGTGACGATGGAGTTTAACGACAAAGTCGATATCGCCGTCGCGTCGAATGATGTGCGCGACGCTATCGGTCGTATTACCAACCAGATGCCTGACGATGCCGATGAGCCGCAGATCATCAAGGCCGATTCCGACAGTCAGCCCATCATGCGTCTTGCCGTCACGTCTTCCAGCCTCAGCATGGAAGATCTGACAAAGCTGGTCGATGACGAAATCATCGATCGTCTGGCTGCGGTGGACGGAGTGGCCGATGTCGAGCTTTATGGCGATCAGGAAAAAGTCTTCCGCATCGATCTCGATCAGGGCGCGCTTGCCAGCCGTGGGCTGACCGTGACGGACGTGGCTACTGCGCTCGGCACGGCGGCGCTGGACGTTCCCGCTGGTTCTCTCAAGAGCTCGACGCAGGACATTGTGGTCCGCGCGACCGCCAGCCTGACCAAGCCTTCCGAATTTGAAAACCTCATCGTCAAGGACCGGGTGCGGCTTCGCGATGTCGCCAGCGTCATGCTGGGGGCTGATGACGAAACGACCTCGTTGCGGTCCAACGGGGTCCAGGGCGTGGGCCTTGGAGTCATCCGTCAGGCACAGTCCAATACGCTGAACATATCGACCGGTGTCAAAGCTGTTGTCGCGGCGATGGCACCCAACCTGCCTGAAAACACCCGCATCGTTATTACCAGCGATGATGCGGTGTTCATCGAGGGCGCCCTGCACGAGGTTGAACTGGCGCTTGGGCTTTCCGCTCTCATCGTCGTCGTTGTCCTTTATCTCTTCTTCCGGGATTGGCGCGCCACGCTTATACCGGCCATTACCATGCCGGTTGCTCTGATCGGCACCATCGTCGCCATCTATATGGTCGGCTTCTCGATCAATATCCTGACGCTGCTCGCTATTGTCTTGGCGACGGGCCTGGTGGTGGACGACGCCATTGTCGTCCTCGAAAACATCGTCCGCCGACGATCGGAAGGCATGGGTCCCCGGGCAGCCGCTGTTCTCGGCACACAGGAGGTTTTCTTCGCGGTTATCGCAACGACGGCCACGCTTGCGGCCGTGTTCATTCCGCTGTCGTTCCTGCCCGGCCAGTTGGGTGGCCTGTTCCGCGAGTTTGGCTTCGTGCTGGCTTTTGCGGTCGGACTGTCGTCTATCGTCGCGTTGACGCTTTGCCCGATGCTGGCATCGCGTATGTTGAAAAACGGGGTTAAAGAGCCGACGGGTCCACTCGCTTGGTTCGGCAACGTCTTTGCTTCTTTCTATAAAAGGACGCTGTCTGCCTGCCTTAACAGTCCCCTGATTGTCGTGATCGTAGCGCTTGGTTTTGCGGGCGTGTCATGGATTGCCTTTGGCATGGTTCAAAATGAATTGACCCCACGCGAAGACCGCTCTTCCGTTGTGCTACGCGTCACTGCACCACAGGGCGTCAGCCTCGAGTACACACGTGATCAATTGCAGCGTGTCGAGGAAAACCTGCAGCCGCTCCGCGACAGCGGTGAGATCCGGAATATTTATTCCATTACTGGAATGAACGGTTCATCCAATACCGGTTTTGTCGTTCTGACGCTGGCACCATGGGCAGACCGGGAGCGGACACAGAACCAGATTGCGCAGGACATCAACGCCGCTGCGCAGACGGTGCCGGGGCTTCGTGCTTCTGCATCGCAGCCCAACAGTCTTCGCATTCGCGGTGCTGGCAACGGTCTCAGCATGGCGATGATCGGCGCCAACTATCCTGCGCTGACGGAGGCCACGCAGAAGCTTTTGCTGTCCATGGAAGAAAGCGGCCTGTTCGACACGCCGCGTTTTGAAAACGAGCCCAACCAAGCGCAATTGTCCGTATCGATCGACCGTGAGCGCGCCTCCGATCTTGGTATCGATATCACCGGACTTTCCACGGCCATGCAGTCTCTGCTCGAAGGCCGCTCCATCGTCGATGTCTTCGTGGA
Source organism: Rhizobium skierniewicense Ch11 (assembly GCF_023757665.1). NCBI lineage: Bacteria > Pseudomonadati > Pseudomonadota > Alphaproteobacteria > Hyphomicrobiales > Rhizobiaceae > Rhizobium > Rhizobium skierniewicense. Next base: position 105,940 of record NZ_RXPG01000021.1, on the reverse strand, counting down.
TGGCGATGCGGTCCCCGTCAGGCTATTGTCGTCGACGCGCCCGATCAACGATCCGACCGATCTGGAGAACATTTTTCTCAAGGCCAAGGACGGGCGGATGGTGCCGATGTCAATCATCGCATCTTTGAAAGAAACGGCGGTCTCACCGCAACTCAATCGCGAACAGCAATTGCCATCGGTGGGCTTCACGGCAAACCTTAAGGAAGGTGTGTCGCTGGGCGAGGCAGTTGCCCGCGTGGAGGAGATGGCCAAATCGGTGATGCCGACCGGTGCGCGACTCTTGCCTTTGGGTGAAGCCGCAACCCTGCAGGAAAATTCCAGCGGCATGTTGCTGACCTTCGGCTTTGCCATTGCCATCATTTTTCTCGTGCTTGCGGCCCAGTTTGAAAGCGTTCTGAGTTCTGTCATCATCATGTCGACCGTGCCGCTCGGTCTCGCTTGCGCCGTCATTGCATTGCTGTTTACCGGCTCCAGCCTCAACGTTTACAGCCAGATCGGCCTTGTGCTTCTGGTTGGGGTCATGGCGAAGAACGGTATTCTGATCGTGGAATTCGCCAACCATCTGCGTGACCAGGGCGCGAGCGTTCGCGAGGCCATCGAAAAAGCGTGTACCATTCGTCTACGTCCTGTGATGATGACGATGATCGCGACCATCCTGGGCGGGGTCCCGCTGGTTATGGCGCAGGGTGCTGGCGCGGAAGCGCGTATTGCGCTCGGCTGGGTCATCGTCGGTGGTCTGGGTTTTGCAACGCTGATTACGCTCTATATCACGCCGGTCTCCTATCTGCTGATTGCCCGCTTTGCCAAGCCGCAGGCGGATGCGGAAATTCGTCTTCATCGGGAGTTGGAAACCGCCATTCGTCGCAGGGCCATCGAGGAAGACAAGCAACTGCTCGCCGCAGAATGACGTGCTAGACGGTGCGCCATTCTGGCAGTGGCTCTGCTGGACAAATCCAAGGTCGTGCCACATACCAGCCGGACTTGCCTGACGGGGTGAGTCCGGTTTCGTATTGCATTGGAGACGATGATGGCATTGAAAGACGTGGTTGCCGGAATGAGAAACGAAGCGGGAATCGCTGCCGTTCTCGATGTTCTCAAACAACAGCTTGGCGATAAGATTCAGACCGGCCAGTCTTTTCGAGAGCAACATGCGCACACCACCACGTATCTCACCACGCAATTGCCCGATGCCGTTGTGTTCGCGGAAAAATCCGATGACGTGAAAGCCGTGGTCAGAGCCTGTGCGCAACATCATGTTCCGGTCATTCCTTTCGGCGTGGGGTCTTCGCTTGAGGGACAGATCAATGCGCCCACGGGCGGCATTTCGGTCGATTTCAGCCGCATGAACCGCATTCTCTCGGTCAATGCCGAGGATCTGGATGTTACGGTGGAGCCGGGTGTGACGCGCGAACAGCTCAATACCTATCTGCGTGACACGGGTCTGTTCTTTCCCATCGATCCCGGGGCCAATGCGTCTATTGGCGGAATGGCATCTACCCGCGCGTCCGGCACCAACGCTGTGCGTTACGGCACGATGAAGGACAATGTGCTGGCGCTGACGGTGGTCACGGCCAATGGCGAGGAAATCCGCACCGGTCGCCGCGCACGCAAATCGTCGGCTGGCTATGATCTGACGCGACTTTACGTTGGGGCAGAGGGTACGCTTGGAGTCATTACCTCCGTTACATTGCGTTTGCAGGGTATCCCGGAGAAGATCGCAGGCGGCGTCTGCACGTTCGCGACCATCAAGGAGGCCTGCGACGCCGTCATCATGACGGTTCAGATGGGCGTTCCCGTTGCGCGCATCGAGCTTCTGGACGAGGTTCAGATCCGCGCCTGTAACGCTTATTCCGGCCTGTCTTACGAAGAAAAGCCAACCCTGTTTTTGGAATTTCACGGTACGGAGGAAACGACCGCGCTGCAATCCCGGCAATTTTCGGAGATCGTTGAAGAGTGTGGGGGCAGCGCGTTTCGCTGGACAAGCGATGCGCAGGAGCGGGCCAAGCTGTGGAAGGCGCGGCACGATGCCTATTGGGCATCCAAAGCGCTCGCGCCGCATCTTGACGTACTCTCGACTGATGTCTGCGTTCCGATTTCCCGCTTTGCGGAATGCGTGACGGAGACCCAGCAGGACATCATCGACAACGCCATGCTTGCACCCATCGTCGGTCATGCGGGGGACGGAAACTTCCACGTTCTTGTGCTGTTCGATGGCAAGGATGCCGCAAGTGTTGCAGCCACTGAAGCCTTCGTTGCCCGATTGAACCGGCGGGCGATTGATGCGGATGGGACCTGTACCGGCGAGCACGGCATCGGACAGGGCAAGATGAGTTTCCTGGCAGAAGAGGTGGGTGGCGCGCTTGATGTGATGGTTGCCATCAAGCGGTCACTTGATCCGAATAATATTTTCAATCCGGGTAAGCTTTTTCGCGTCGATAGCGTATAGGAGACTATCTTTGACGCCGAAATGATGCTTGCTCTGGCGGGAAAAAAAGATAGTTTTCATCGTCGGTTAAGGGAGACGTCAGGTCGTGCTCGGACGCATATTGGTTTTTCTGGGCGGACTGCTTGTCGTGGCGCTGTTTGCGGCGCTGTTCATCCCGTATTTTATCGACTGGACTGATTTTCGGCGCGACTTCGAGGATCAGGCAAGCCGTATTCTGGGCAAGAAGGTCGTGGTACACGGCCGCGTTGAAGCCCGGCTTCTGCCTTTTCCATCGGTCACGTTGCATGACGTGCGCGCCGGTATGGATGCTGACGGTTCCCCGCAAATCCAGGTTGCCCGTTTCTCCATGGATGCAGAACTTGCGCCGTTCCTCTCCGGGGAAGCCCGTATCTTCGATATGCGCATCGAGGAGCCGAAAGCCAAGATCAGGCTGCTGAAGGATGGAACGCTGGACTGGACGCGGGGAAGCCGCGCCGTCATTCCGGCCAAGACCGTCGTGCTGGAAAATGTCAGCATCGAAGGCGGCCAGATTGAATTCATCGATGAGCAATCCGGTCGCAACCGCATCGTTACGGGTCTGACTGCCGATATGTCCGCCAAGTCGCTTGCCGGTCCCTGGCGTGCGGAGGGTCGTGCAGCGGTCGATGGTCACGCAGGGTCGTTTTCACTCTCCAGCGGTGAGCCGGAGGCTAATGCCGGGCGCATGGGTCTCCGTCTTCGTATGCTCCCGGATGAGCATCCGGTCGAGATCGATCTGGATGGGGCAATTGCTGCGACCGGGGGCCGGCCGGTCTATAGCGGTTCCTTCGCCTTCAATTTCCGACAGGATGACAAGCAGAAGCAGCAGGCCAGCCAGTCCCAATCCATCTTCACTGCACCGCGCACCCGCGGCAGCTTCGAACTGACCAACGGTCGTGTGCGCGTGCCGAGTTACCGTATGGAGTTGGGCGGAGCGGAAAACCCGTACATCGTCACCGGTGAAGCCACACTCGACACGGGAACGGCACCCGAGTTCCTGCTGACGGCGGATGGACAGCAGATCGATTTCAACCGTTTTGCACCTGCACCGGTTCAAACGGGCAAGACATCGCGTGTGCCGACCGCCTCATTGCGTCAGCGCATCGAGTCCTTCGCCAGCCTCATTGCGCGCATTCCCGTGCCGCAGGTTCCTGGCAAAGCCAGCATCCGGCTTCCCGCACTGGTGTCCGATGACACCACCATTCGGGATATCCGTCTCGATGTGCGCCCGGACGGTGCCGGTTGGCAGGTTGAAAACGCCGTCGCCGTGCTGCCTGGACGCACCCAGTTTGAAGCCAAGGGTTCTCTGACGTTGACCAATGGTCCGGCGTTCAACGGCGATCTCCTTGTTGCCTCCAACCAACCATCTGGTCTTGCCAACTGGCTGTCCGGCACGGTTGATCCGGCCATCCGGCAGCTGAATGCGGCGGGATTTTCGTCGACCGTATCGTTGACGACGCAGGCGCAGCGTTTCGAAAATCTGGAGCTGGCCATCGGTCAGGCATCATTGCGCGGCCGCTTGATCCGTCAGGCCGAGGACAAGGGCGCCAGCATCGATATTGATTTGTCCGGCAACGAGATCGATCTGGATGCGCTGAAAGCGCTGGGCGGACTTGCTCTGGGCGATCAGGTCGGTAGCTCCGTTCTCGACCACCGCATTACAGCCAAGTTCAAGGCTGATCGCTTCAACATGGCGGGTGTCACAGCCAACCGCGTGGAAACCGCCTTTACCCTGACCGATGGCGTCCTCGCGCTCCAGAGCATGACGGCTGGTGATATTGCGGGGGCCGAGGTCCGGGCAAAGGGGCAGATCAAGGGCTCGTTGTCGGACTTTGAGGGCAAGGGAACCGTCAATCTTCGTGCCGCCGATATGCAGCCCGTGTTTAATCTGCTGCGTCAGAAGTTGCCGCATCACCCCCTTGTGGACCGGCTGGTTGTGAGTGCGCCGTGGTATTCGAATTCCGACATTGCCGTCGATCTTTCGGTAGATAGCAACAATGGCGGTGCGAACGCCGCCGTATCGGGGACCATCAATGGAAGCCGTGTGTCTGCGGTTGCCAAGCTTCCCGATGTCTTGTCCAACACGGATGACGCAGCGCTGACGCTGGAGGCCGTTCTCAAGAATCAGTCGACGGCGATCCTGTTTGGTCAAGCGGGTCTCGATCCGCTGCCTTTCGACGCCGATGGCGAAGGATTGTTGTCGCTGAAGCTCAACGGCACGCTTGGGTCGCCAGTACAAACAGACTTTCGCTTTTCGACCGAGCGTACCCATTTTTCGGCCAATGGTCATTTTTCGCTCGCGGCGGGAAGTTTCGGACAGGGTAATGCCGATGTCTCGTTGGAAAGCGCTGATCTCGAGCCTTACCTCATTATGAATGCTGTCGGCCTGCCGCAATTGGGTGGGGGCATGTCCGTAAAAGGAAAGGCCACGCTGACTGTTGACCAGGAGAAGGCAACCCTGTCCAGTCTGTCGGGGCAGGCCGGTGGAAATCCGATAACAGGTAGTTTTTCCACGTCGCTGGCCGAACCGTATAAGGTGACGGGCGACATATCTCTTGATACCGTCGATTTGGCATGGCTTGGGGACACGATTTACGGCCCGGTGATTGATCCCGAATCTGGCGCCTTGAGCGCCAAGCCTGTTTCTCTTCCTGCCTTTCCGAAACTCGACGCCTCTTTTAATGTTAAAGCCGCAAACTTCGAAACAGGCGCCTATGGCACCGTGACGGGTATGGCCTTTGTGCTCAACCAGTCGAACGGCATGCTGTCGCTGGACAATATGAGCGGCGACTGGATGGGCGGCAAGATTTCGGGGTGGGTCTCCATGTCTGCAGGCGAGGGCGCTGGCATCTTCCGCACCAAGATCGCGGCATCCGGCATTAACCCTGAGACGGTGATGTGGAAAAGCGGGCAGACGCCCGTCGCCAGTGGACGCTTTGCCATCGACTTGACGGCGGAAGCGACCGGCAAAAGTGTGAGCGAACTTCTGTCATCGGCAAGCGGCTCAGGTGAAATCCGGGCGGACGGCCTTGTTTTGCGTGGGCTGAACCAGGCTTCTGTCCAGCCATGGCTTCAAGCCGCAAACGAGCTTCAAGGCACCATTGATGCAGCCAAGGTTCGCCCTCTGGTAGACGCGCATCTCTGGCAAGGCGAAATCCCGCTCGGTGCTGTGTCCATGCCGTTTACGCTGGGTGATGGCCAGATGCGTCTGCAGAATTTGACAGCCAAGACCGAGCAGGTGGCTGTTACTGCCGATGTTGCACTTGATCTTGCGAGCAGCACGCTGACTGGCGGCATCGACCTCGTTTTCGACGTCGGTGCGGAGGAACTTGCGGGCGCAACGCCCTCCGTTCGCCTCAACTATACGGGTCCATTCTCCCAACCGGCACTTACAACCGATGTGTCGGGACTAACCGGATACCTGTCGCTACGCGCGTTTGAGCGGGAGCGACGCCGGGTTGAAGCATTGCAGGCCAGCATTATGGAAAAGCAACGCTTGCGTCGCGAAGTCGCGCTCTTCCGGTTTACGGCTGCAGAGCGACAGGCCGAAAAAGAACGCGCGGCGGCGGCGGAGCAAGCCCGCAAGCAAGAAGAAGAGCGCTTGCGAACTCTAGCGCAGGAACGGCTTCAGGCTGAAAAAGCCGAACAGGACCGGTTGGAGCGCGAGCAAGATACGCAGCCGAAGCCGCCAGCAGGCCCGGTGCTTATCGTGCCACCGACGCAGGAAAATATTCGTTAGTGCGGTTAAAATCGTGCGAGGACCGGAAGCTCTATTCAGCGTTTTAGTCGCGCCCGGCAGGAAACGAATGGCGTCCGCGCAAGCCCTTTGCGCCGCCGCGTTTTCCGGTTTGAGGAAAAAATGCGATGACCGCCTTCAAAAAGATCATCATTGCCTTGCCGCCTGCTGCGACGTCCACATTGGCAAGGGCGACCATCATTGCTGTGATGAAGGCCCTGAGTTTCACTATGTGAGATTCTGTCGATCTTGCTAGGATTGGCTTTTCAACCAGCCCAAGACATAGACACGCAAAGCCGAAGAGAGGTTGCTGTTCTCAGGGCGGTTGTCGTCTATCTCTGCAAGAAGGGCGGCGAAGCTCATTTTGCGTTTTTCGGCAATGGTTCGAAGTTCGTCCCAAAAGGCGTCTTCTAGGGATATGCTGGTCCGGTGACCATGGAGCGTGGTGGAATGCTTGCGGATCAAATTTGTGTCTTTCCAAACTGATTCAACGCGCTGCCTGCCGGATGTATTAGATGCGCGTAAGCTTATGATTTTTTAATTCTTTAACTTTGCTGGCACGCTTTAACGCTGCTCGATGCGGTGAGGTTCCGCCTTCAGAAAATCTCTTGGTTGGATGGGGCCGTCCTTACTGCCAGCGTCACAGCGTGATATTTCAGCGAGCAAGTTGCTTTAACGACGCGGGAGGACGGGACGTGGGAAACCGCCCTCCTGGCGTCTTCTTCAGGCTATTCCAGAGGAATTGCGACGAAACGCAGATTGCCCTTGGCGTCTGCGACCATCATATGGGCATTCTTGCGACCGGCGGATTTCAGACCGTTGACGCGCACAAGCACATCACCGGGGACGTCCATGAAGTCCTGGCCAACCTCAACGATGACATCGCCTTCCTTGATGCCCTTTTGCTCAGCGACCGAGCCCTGCTCGACGCTTGCCACCAAGACACCCTCGACGCTTTCGGCGATGCTTTTTGCGGTACGCAGCTCCGTCGTCAATGCAACGAGGTTCATCCCGAGAACTGTCTGTGCAGCCTCTCGCTGATCCGGTGCCTGCGGGTCTTGCTCGCCACCGTTCTCATTCGGCTGCGCCATCTCGCCGCCTTCGCCGTCGTCAGGCATCGTTTCTTCGTTGCCTGCACCTGCTCCGGGCTGTTGCTCTTCCGCGCTATCCTGCAACTGGCCGAGCTTGACTTTCACGGTCTGCTCCTTGCCGTCACGAAGCACAACGACATCGACTTCCTTGCCGACGGGGCTTTCCGCGACCACACGCGGCAGATCACGCATTTCCTGAATAGGTTTGCCATCGAAGGTCAGGACGACGTCGCCCGCCTGGATCGGGCCGTTTTCGACCGGCCCACCCTTTACCACGCCCGAGATCAACGCGCCACGCGGGCTGTCCATGGCAAGGCTGGATGCGATATCCTCGGTGACGGGCTGTACCCGAACGCCAAGCCAGCCGCGACGCGTCTCACCGAACTCGATCAGTTGCTGGACGATGTTTTGCGCAAGCTCGGTGGGCACGGAAAAGCCGATACCGATCGAGCCGCCGCTGGGCGAGATAATGGCCGTGTTGATACCGATGACTTCACCCTTCATGTTGAAAAGCGGGCCGCCGGAGTTCCCTTTGTTGATCGCGGCATCCGTCTGAATGAAATTGTCGTAGGGACCTGCATTGATGTTGCGGCCGCGCGCAGACACGACGCCGACGGAGAGCGAGCCACCGAGCCCGAATGGATTGCCGATGGCCATGACCCAGTCACCAATTCGCATGGCGCGGGAATCGCCGAATTTGACGGCTTTCAGAGGCGCCTTCGGCTCCACCTTCAGCACCGAAAGATCGGTCTTGGTATCTGTACCGACCAGTTTGGCCTTCAGCTTGTTGCCATTGGGGAAAATGACCTCGATATCGTCGGCACCTTCGATAACGTGATTGTTCGTGACGACGTAACCGGCGGGGTCGATGACAAAGCCGGAGCCGAGAGAACTGACCTTGCCGCCGCTGTCAGAATCCTTGTTGTCGAAGTAATCCTTGAAAAACTCCTGGAAGGGCGAGCCATCTGGAATGCGGGGAGGGGTCGGGCCCTTACCTTCGGTCTTGACGCTCTGAGAGGTGGAGATGTTGACCACCGCATCAAGCAGCGGCGCGGCCAGATCAGCGACCGACGCGGGGCCGACGCTCTGCGCTCTGGCACCTGCCGGAACAAGTCCGCCTGCGATGATGGCAAGTCCTGCCATGGCGGCGATGCTGCTGCGGAAAGGTGAAAGAGTAGAAACGGGCATACGGCGTCCTCGCGTCTTGCAAAACATGGCGTTCTGTAAACTAGCCAAGCATAAGGCGGAATGATGAAGTGTAAAAATACCTTTTCGTGAATGATCGACAAATCGCCCCATCATCCACGAAAATCGACGCCGCACAGCAAAGGTGCAGCTTTGCACGACATGCACTCAATCGACGATGAAAAGCCTGGCGCCGATGGAGGTGGATGAGCGATGCGGCTCTGCATTGTCTGCCACTTGATAGCTCATGCCTGCTTTCAGAAGAAAATTGCGGCCATCTTCCAGTTCGGTGTTCAGTTCACCCTCGAGGCACAACAGAATGTGACCCTTGGTGCACCAGTGATCGGCCAGATAGCCGGGCGTATAGTCCACCATGCGAACACGGATGCTGCCGAAGTGTCGGGTACGCCAGGTGGCGCTTCCGGTTTCTCCCGCGTGTACCGTGGGTTCGACCTGCGACCAGTCCGTGGTGCCGAAGGGAATATCGTTGATGTTCAATGCTATCTCCGAATTTTGATAAGTCGATCCATATGCAGGGATCGGTCAACCACTTGCCAGCCCTCAATAGCAGAAGGGCCGATGTTTCCACCGGCCCTTTGTTATCATGTCACCGTGCTCAGTTTGCTGGTGCAGCAGGAGCCGGTGGCGCCGGCTGAGGAGATGCGCCATTGATATCGTTGAAATAACGGAAGAACGGCGAGTCCGGAGACAGAACCAGCGTCGTGCCCGTGCCGCTCAACGATGTAGCATAGGCGCTCATCGAGCGATAGAACTCGAAGAAGCTCGGATCACGCTGGAAGGCTTCGCCGAAGATCCGGTTCCGCTCTGCATCGCCTTCACCGCGCAGCACTTCCGACTGGCGGTTGGCATCGGATTCGAGCTCAACGACCTGACGGTCGGCGATAGCGCGACGACGCTGTGCTTCTTCGTTACCACGCGCGCGGATCAATTCCGCTTCGGCAAGACGCTCGGAGCGCATGCGCCCGAATGTGTTGACTGAGACATCCTGACTGAGATCGGTGCGTCGAATGCGAACATCGACAATGCTCAGGCCAAGATCTTCAGCACTTGGCCGCAAGTCGTCTCGCACTTCCTGCATCATCGATGCACGCGCATCTGAGAGAGCGGATTCGAACCCACGCAGACCATAGACGCGGCGCAGTGAGGAGTCGAACAGGGTGCGCAGCTGCCCTTCAGCTCGCTCTTGATCGCCACTCGCATTCGCAAGGAAGCGGCGTGGATCGGTGATACGATAGACGAGAAACGCATCGACCTCGTACACCTTACCGCCCGAAACTTGTGCTCGAATATTCTCGTAGTCGAGGCGAAGGGCACGGTTCTCAATGTATTGCACGCGATCAAGCCCCATGAAAGGGAACGGCAGCTTGAAGTAAATGCCTGGCTCGCTTCTGACACTCTGGATCTGGTTGAACCGAAGGACAACGGCCTGCGTGACCGGCGTCACGATATAGATGGACGAGTAGCCCACAAATAAGATGATCGCAAAACCCACGATAAGTGCAATGAGACGATTGGTCATATCAGTTGCCCCCCCGAGGTGCCGCATTCGGGTTGTTACGCATGATCTCGTTCAGCGGCAGATACGGCATCACGCCCTGCTTTTCGTCAATAATGATCTTGTTGGATCCTTTCAGAACCTGCTCCATGGTTTCAATGAACATGCGCTGGCGCGTTACGTCCGGCGCGGAGCGGTACTGGTCATAGATTGAAACGAAGCGCTGTGCTTCACCCTGTGCCTCGTTGACGACGCGGCTTTTGTAAGCGCTGGCCTCTTCAACGATCTGCGCAGCCTGGCCGCGCGCGGCACCCAGCTTCTGGTTGGCATATTGATTGGCTTCGGACACGAAACGGTCCTCGTCCTGTTCGGCGCGCTGAACTTCTTCAAATGCATCGGCGACCTCGCGTGGCGGAGCTACATCTTCAATAGAAACCCCGTTGACGTTGATGCCGGCACCATAGCCATCCATGGTGCTCTGGATGATTGTCTTAACCTCCTCGGCAACCTGTGCTCGGTTGTCGCGGAAAATGTCCTGCGCTGGACGCCGTCCAACGATTTCGCGCATGGCGCTTTCGGCCACCTGCTGCAACGTGTTCAAAGGCGCTTCGACATTGTAGAGGAATGATTTAGGGTCTTTCACCGTGTAAAGAACGGCAAATTGCACGTTGACGATGTTCTGATCACCCGTCAGCATAACGCCCGTTGCCGAAGCATCGGTTGTTGATGTATTCGAGCGCGTCCCGATATTCAGCCGCTGCTGGCTCACCTTGACGATTTCAACGGTTTCGATCGGCCAGAGAAGGAAGTGAGCGCCTTGCGTCGAAACCTCATCCTTCGGTGTGCCGAAGCGTGTTTCGACGCCGCGTTCGTCCGGGCGAACAGTGTAAAACGACTGAATCCCGACAAAGGCCAGCACGACGAGAACAAGGATGGCGACCACGCCACCGTTTATGCCGCCTGGAAGCAGGCTCTTGAAACGGTCCTGGCTGCGACGAATGATCTCTTCGATATCTGGAGGGCCGCCATTGCCGCCGCCTCCACCACCGCCGCCACGTGGCCGGTTTGGTCCCTGACCCCAGGGGCCTCCCTGGTTGTTTCCACCGCTGCCACCGTTGTTACCGCCGCCGCCGCCCCAAGGGCCGCCGCCGCCATTCTGATTGCTCCAGGGCATCCATACCTCTTATGCTAAAAACTCTCCCGCTCCCTCCTGACCATGCTTGCGCATGTCACGCGGGACTGTGGTCTCAGTTATAAGTAGGAGAGCGGTCCGTTTCAACGCAGAGGCGGTAACTTAATACCCAATCACGGTAAATAGTTCACGTCTTGGCGTGATGTCGACGATAAGTTGTAAATCTCACCGGGTAATTGTCTTTTTCCCCTGCAGGCCAAGGCGTTTCCTCGGTTTTGAAAAAGACGAGCGGATCGATGGTCGGGAAAAAAGTATCGCCCTCCAGCGACACCTCGACATGGGTGACGGAAAGTTGATCTGCATAGGGCATGGCCTGACGGTAAATCTCGCCACCACCGGCCACGAAAATCTCATCGACGCCAAGAGCTTGCGCCCTGTCTCGAGCCAAAGAGAGCGCATCTTCCAGAGACCAAACCACATCGACACCATCGGGGTGATAGTCAGGATTGCGGCTGACGATGATGTGCGGACGTCCGGGCAAGGGACGCTCTCCCACCGAAAGGAACGTCTTTCGTCCCATGATCATCGGTTTGCCCATGGTCAGCGCCTTGAACCTCTTTAGGTCCGACGACAGCTTCCAGGGCATGTCGAGATCACGGCCGATGACGCCGTTTTCAGCGACAGCTGCTATGAGGATGACGCTTGGCTGTATCATACCGCAATCGGTGCCTTGATGGAGGCGTCCGCCTCGTAATTTTCCAGCGTGAAATCTTCGAACGTGAAGTCGAAGAGATTTTTAACGTCCGGATTCAGGCGCATGGACGGCAGCGCTTTTGGCGTGCGCTGCATTTGCAGTTGCGCCTGCTCGAAATGGTTGGCGTAGATATGGGCATCGCCCAGCGTATGGACGAAATCGCCCGGCTTCAGGCCGGTGACCTGGGCCACCATCAGCGTCAGCAGCGCGTAAGATGCGATGTTGAAGGGAACGCCGAGGAAGATATCGGCGGAGCGCTGGTAGAGCTGACAGGATAGCTTGCCATCCGCGACATAGAACTGGAACAGACAGTGGCAGGGTGGCAGTGCCATGTCATCCACAAGAGCCGGGTTCCAGGCCGATACGATATGACGGCGCGAATTGGGGTTGGTTTTGAGGCTTTCGATCAAAAGCGTGATCTGGTCGATGTGGCGGCCATCGGGTGCGGGCCAGGAGCGCCATTGGGCGCCATAGACGGGGCCGAGATTGCCATCCTCATCGGCCCATTCGTCCCAGATAGAAACGCCGTGTTGCTTGAGGTAGGCGATATTGGTGTCGCCCTTCAGGAACCACAGAAGTTCGTGAATGATCGAGCGCAGATGCAGCTTCTTGGTGGTCAGGACCGGAAAGCCTTCAGACAGATCGAAACGCATCTGGTAACCGAAGACGGAACGCGTACCAGTTCCGGTCCGATCGCCCCGGTCGCTACCGGTGTCCATGACATGCCGGAGAAGGTCGAGATATTGCTTCATGATGGTCCGCCGCCGATTCTAAACAGCTGGCACCATATGGCCTTCGAGGCTACGGAGCCAGTCACCCACGGCGGCGGCCCACAGAAATCAGAGCGTTTCCAATTTCCCGAGGTGCTTGGCGACGAGGTAATAGAAGGTCACGCGTGATTTTGTGCGGTCGCCCTTCATCGCGGTAATGGTGTCATCGACCGCTTTGTCGGCATCGGCGCCGGTCACGCCCAGCTTCTTGCCACACCAGTTCGTTTTGACACGGGCCAACTCTTCAGGATCTGATGAGGAAACGAGTGCAGAATCGCGATTGCGCAAAGCAATGCCGAGATGTTTGACAATTTTAGCCACCGCGTCTTCATCGGCATTGGCGTCGTATAGTCTCACATCTGCGAGATAGTCCGTCATGTTCTGTCCTCCCACATATGAATCTGTTAATTTAAGTCTCTACTTATAAAGCAGAATGTGGCAAGTCCGCGGTCCCGTCAAGAATTGCGCGCGACCTTTCATCGAAATGTCATCAGCCCCCTTTTCTCCGCCGCACGAAGCGCCTATATGGTCCTTGCCGGATGCAAATCCGGATATGGCGATAAACGGTCGATGAAATAAGCCTATTGGACCCGGGGGCGGTACCCGGCGCCTCCACCAAAAACCGGCGGACCTTTGAGAAGGCCGGCTTTTGATGGGGGTGAAATAGGATCGACAAGGGTGTAAAGATCGAACTTTTGCTCGGCATGATACCGCCGTTATCGGGTCACAAGTGTAGTTGCAAATGACAACAACGCTAAGGAATACGCTCTCGCTGCCTAATGGCGGTGTGGGAATTCCGACTTAAGCCCTTACGGTTAGCCCCGTAAGGCGGGGTTCGGAGGTACCTGGCAACAGAAACCTCCACCTTCTCCATTTCGGCGCGATCGGCTATAAGTCGAAATGACTCGGGGCAGGCGGGCTTTTCCGTTGCTGCGTTGTAGGACATTGCGTATAATACGATAAAAGACGTTTGCATAGGAAAGACAGGACCGTATGGGGCAGGATCATATCCGTTACGACATTCTCGCACAGGATGCCCTTCGCGGCGTTATTCGCAAGGTATTGAGCGAAGTTGCTGCGACGGCAAGGCTACCCGGCGACCACCATTTTTTCATCACCTTTTTGACCGGCGCTCCAGGCGTGCGTATCTCGCAGCACCTGAAGTCGAAGTATGCCGAGCAGATGACCATCGTCATCCAGCATCAGTTCTGGGACATGAAGGTTACGGACACACAGTTCGAAATCGGCCTGTCCTTCTCCGATACGCCTGAAAAGCTTGTCGTTCCTTTCAATGCGATCAGGGGCTTCTATGATCCATCGGTAAATTTCGAACTCGAATTCGACGTTCCCCTGGCAGAAGAGGAAGACGTCGTGGAGGCGGAAATCACAGCCTATCCGGCACCTGCCGAGAACAAGGCTTCCTCGACCTCGACCGAAGAGAAGCCGGACGAAGAGAAAAAGGCCGGCTCCGTGGTTTCTCTGGATGCATTCCGCAAGAACAAGTGATTGTTTGAAGTCATTGGCGCAGATGGGAGATGGTCGTGACAGGCGATGTCGTTAATCTGCGCCAGTTTCGCAAACAGAAGGCGCGCAGTGATAAGGAAAAGCAGGCGGAGCAAAACCGCCTGACATTCGGTCGTACCAAGACCGAAAAAAATCTTACGTCCGCTCTCAATGACAAAGCCAGTCGTATGCTCGATCAGGGCAAGCTCGACACGGGTGATGACGAAGCATAAGTGCTTTTCCGCTCGACTTTCACTGCGTTACCGCATTGGTCCCTGTCGACTGGTCGCTCATTTCCCCAACCACCGCTCCAGCGTCAGCGCGTAGGTCACGTGCGGTTTGAGCTGAGGGTGGGTGTCCGGCACGCGCGGGTGCAGGAAATCACGTGACGGGTCTCGGATAAGGCCGGTGCGTTTCATGACGGCCACGGAGCGCTGGTTGTCCTTGACTGCGAAAGACACGATTTCAGGCAGCTTTTTCTCATCGAAACCCATGGCCAGGAGCGATTTCGCAGCTTCAGTCGCATAACCCTTACCCCAGTATCGGGTCGCCAGACGCCAACCGATTTCCATCGTGCCGAGCGGAAATATGTCTTCGAGATTGACGGGCACAATGCCGCAGAAGCCGATCGGCTCGCCGGTGTCACGCAGTTCCATGGCATAGAAGCCGTAACCGGTCGCGCGGATCAACCCGTTGACCCGGTCGAGCGCCACGTCGGATTCGTCATGACTTCGCGCCTGGGGGAAAAACTCCATGACTTTGGGGTCCGCATTGATCTCCCGGAAAAGATCGCGGTCCGTCTCTCTCCATTCCCGAAGGAGCAGTCTGGAAGTTCCGCGCAAGATCATGAGGTAACGAAATCAGCCTTGCGATAACCTTGAAGGTAAAGAAGCGCGGTCAGATCGCTGTGATCGATGCGAATTTTCGCTTCTGCCGCAACGGCTGGCTTGGCGTGTAAGGCAACGCCCGATCCCGCCAGATGCAACATGCCGAGATCGTTGGCGCCATCGCCAACAGCCATCGCGTCGTCAGGAGAAATCCCCAGTGTCGTCGCAATGTCGTTGAGGGCATCAACTTTTGCCTGCTTGCCGAGGATGGGTTCGGCCACGGTGCCATCGAGAAGGCCGTCTTTCTCGCCCAGTATGTTTGCGCGGTTTTCATGAAAGCCGAGCGTTTCAGCGATACGGCTGGTAAAGACGGTGAAACCGCCCGACACCAGAGCCGTATAGTGGCCTTTCGCCTTCATGGTGGCGATGAGCTCCATGCCGCCGGGGGTCAGCGTCACACGTCTTTCGATGACATCGTCCACCACCGAAATTGGCAGGCCCTTCAGCAGTGCCACGCGCTCGCGCAGAGCAGGCTCGAATGCAATCTCGCCGTTCATGGCGCGCGCGGTAATCAGGGAAACTTCGTCTTTCAGGCCCACTTCGGCCGACAGTTCGTCTATGCATTCCTGCTGAATCATGGTGGAATCCATGTCGGCGATCAGAATTTTCTTGCGGCGCTTGTCCTGATCCTGAATGGCGATGTCGATGGGTCTGTCGGCGATAGCCATCCGCAGCACGCGTTCTGCCGCCGCCAAGTCCGTACCATCGCGCAGCACCAAATCGCATGCGATCCCATCCGCCAGCCAATAGAGGCCGGAAGCGTCGAGTGCCTTTGCGGCGCTCTCTGCTATGACGGAATTGAGAACAGGATTTGACGGATTGGCGATAAGCGTGGCAACGAGAGCCATGATGAGAAACCTTGGTGACGAATTCGATGCGACCCTGATAACCGGCCCAACGGCAAGCGGCAAGTCCGCGCTTGCGCTTCGTGTCGCCCGGCAGAAGAATGGTGTTGTCATTAATGCCGATAGCATGCAGGTCTACGATACCTTGCAGGTGCTCACCGCACGGCCTTCCACGGATGACATGGATGGCATACCGCATCACATGTATGGGAATATCCCCGCATCCAGATCCTATTCCACCGGTGAATGGCTGCGAGACGTGACTGCGCTCCTGAAAAATCTAAGAAGCGAGGGGCGTCATCCGGTCATCGTTGGCGGCACAGGGCTTTATTTTCAAGCCTTGGCGGGTGGACTGTCCGATATGCCGGCAATTCCGACCGAAATCCGGGAGCGATACCGGACGCGATTGGTCGAAAGTGGGTCTGCAAACCTCTATGACGAGCTATCGGTCCACGACCCGCAGACCGCCGCCGCCCTGAAGCCGAGCGACGGTCAGCGCATCGTCCGCGCTTTGGAGATTTGGGAGGCGACGGGACAGTCCATCCGCACATTTCAACACGCCAACGGGCCGGTCATCATCGATCAGGCGCGAGCTGAAAAATTCGTGGTGCTGCCGGAGAGGGCCGTGCTGCATGACCGCATCAACCGTCGTTTTGAAGGCATGATGGAGAGCGGTGCCGTTGAGGAAGTCAGAGCGCTTCTGGCGCTCGGGCTTTCATCGGACGCAACGGTGATGAAGGCCATTGGTGTTTTCCAGATTGCGGAGATGCTGGCGGGACGCATGGGTGAGGCAGAGGTCATCGACAAAGCCGCAGCTGCCACCCGCCAATATGCCAAGCGTCAGATGACGTGGTTTCGCAATCAGATGGGAGAGGACTGGGAACGCCTTGTGCCTTAGAGTGTTTCCATTTAACGAGGAAACGCCCTAAGGCGCGAAGCGATCCTCAATCCTTCCGATACAGGCTTCCCAGCGGTTTTTTCAAGACATCAGCCCGCGGCGGTGCCGCAGTCGTCGGCATTTGCGCTTTTGCAGAAAAGGCAGAGCTTCGTGGCAGCATTTCCGGGCGATAGGGTTCGCTTCCGGTACTTTCGTTGAATTCCCGTTTCCAGCTTTCGAATTCTTCCTCGTCCGCGTCCTGAGCGATCTTCGCGTCGTAGCTTTGGCGGAACCCGGAAATGTCCGGGCCACTGACCGAACGCATGCGTTTGACGATGGAGCGCAGGTCAACCGTATCCGGCGTGTCTTCCAGTGCGGAGTGCGTGACGCCGTTGGCTTTCGGAAGGACATGGACCGGCACGCGGTTGAACTTGATGCGCATCGGTACGTTGATCGCCTCGCCGAAAGCGATGGCCTCGCCATTGCCGATGGACGACAGAAAGCTGGTGGTGGAAACCGACGAGTTCGGGATAGCCGAGCGGATAATCTCCTGGTCGTTTTCGTTGGAAAGCCGCATGGCGAAAACCGTCGAGCACTGCGAGAGAATCGTCTGGTCCAGTTCTCCGGGGCGCTGGGTGATGATGCCGAGCGAAACGCCGTATTTACGGCCTTCCTTGGCAATGCGGGCAATGGCCTGTCGGGTCGGGAAAAATCCGAGCGCGGGATCGGCGGGGACATAGCGGTGCGCTTCTTCGCAAACCACGAGCGTGTGGATCGCGCCCTGGCTCCACAGCGCCAGTTCGAATGCCATGCGGCATAGAACAGATGCGACGGAGTTCACGACTTCTGACGGAATGCCCGACAGTTGAAAGACCGAGATGGGCTTGCCTTCGCCGGGCACGCGGAAAATATACGCGACCGTTTCCATGATCGTGTCGCTGATCGTGCTGTTGGAGAACATGAAGTGGTAGCGCGGGTCATTGATGGCCGACATGATGCGCATTTTCAGATTGCGCAAGGCTGGCTTCTCGTCGCGCCCCTCCAGCCGCCCGATGCGCTCATCGATAAGGGCGAGAAGATCGGCGATGCGGTAAGGAATGGGGGTATCGGAGGTCAGAGACGACTTTTCCGAGGCGCGGCGCATGATGGAGTTTTCCGAGCCGCGAAAGGCACGTTTGGCTTCCGGGATGAGGTCGCGCAGGACATCCAGTTCTTCGGCTACGGCCTTGCGTCCGCGGTAAAGCACCTCTGTGAATTCCTCCAGCTTCATCAGCCAGAAGGGCAGGTCGAGCGTATCGGTATCGATAACAACGGATGTCTGCGGAAACGCTGCGGCATATTCATTGTGCGGATCGAGAATCAGCACGCGCAGTTTCGGGTCTTTCTCGATCGCCTTGTTGAGCAACAGCGACACCGCAGTGGACTTTCCGACACCGGTCGACCCGAGAACGGCAAAGTGCTTCGACAGCATTTCCGGAATGCTGATCGTCGCATCGACGCTATCGTCCTGCGTCAGACGGCCGACGACGCAAGCGCCACCCCCGGTATTGTCATAGATCCGCATCAGGTCGCTGGCGCGAATGCGGTGGGCAATGGCGCCCAGATAGGGATAGCGGGAAATGCCGGTGGAAAAACGCTCGGTGCCATCGGGTGTAAGATGGATTTCGCCCAGAAGCTCGACATCAATCAGAAGCGTGTTGCTGCGGCTTGCCGACCAACCGGCTTCGCTGGTTTTCATGGCGTAGGTGAGGGCTGCGACGCGTGTTTCGCCAAGGTCGATGGAAATCAGTCTGCCGACCGACCACAGTTCGGCAAGATCCGTCTTGCCGGGTTCTGTCGTTGCGGAAATCGTCGCACGCGATCCTGTGCAGGAAATGACGTGGCCCAGCAGGCGATTGCCTGCCGTCAACTCATCGCGGCGCTCATGCGCGCCTGCGGTCGCGGATTTGCGAAGGTCGTCGTTAAACACGTCTTGCCCCTGTCATAGGTCTGTCGGCCTTTTGACGGCCGCGCGCGGGTTGTCCCGTTCATTGCCTCCAGTCTATAAGATCGCATTTAACAACTGGTATAACGCTGACGTATTTTTATGTCTTCAAGCGGTGTTTGTACGTAATAAATGGAATGAATGCCGGTTTTTTCCGCAATACGCGTTGACGGAGAATGGTTTTCTGGCTAACACTCGCTCCCATGAAAAATCTTAACGTACTTATCGTGGTGGGACGGCGCATGGGCAGGATGGTGTAACCATCCGGCGAAAGCACCCATGCGCTGAACGAGGCTCCTCAAAGGAGCCTTTTTTTATGTCTCCACTTGGGCCAGACGGCCCCGCGATATCCAAGGCCAAATCGGGATGGAACAGGCAATGACGGATAAGGACACGACCGAAAGCAATAACACCATGACGGGCGCGGAAATCATTCTGAGAGCCCTCAAGGACAACGGCGTCGAGCATATTTTCGGTTATCCGGGTGGTTCGGTTCTGCCGATCTATGACGAGATTTTCCAGCAGGACGACATCCAGCACATCCTGGTTCGCCACGAGCAGGGTGCAGGCCACGCCGCCGAAGGCTATGCCCGCTCCACCGGAAAGGTCGGCGTGATGCTGGTAACCTCGGGTCCAGGCGTCACCAATGCGGTTACGCCGTTGCAGGATGCGTTGATGGACAGTGTTCCGCTCGTCTGCATTTCCGGGCAGGTTCCGACCACGCTGATCGGCTCCGACGCGTTCCAGGAATGCGATACGGTCGGCATTACGCGTCCGTGCACAAAGCACAATTGGCTGGTCAAGGACGTCAACGATCTGGCCGCCATCATTCATGAAGCCTTCCGCATTGCCCAGACCGGTCGTCCTGGCCCAGTCGTCGTCGATGTTCCCAAGGATGTTCAGTTCGCGACCGGCACCTACACGCCACCCTCTGCCGCGATCCAGCAGAAGAGCTACAAGCCGAAGGTCCACGGCGATATCAACGCCATCCACGCGGCCGTCGAGCTGATGTCTAAAGCCAGACGCCCGGTCTTCTATACCGGCGGCGGCGTCATCAACTCCGGCCCGGAAGCCACGCGCCTGCTGCGTGAACTGGTTCAGCTGACCGGTTTCCCGATCACATCGACGCTGATGGGTCTTGGCTGCTATCCCGCGTCTGGCGAGAAGTGGCTGGGCATGCTGGGTATGCACGGCTCTTACGAAGCCAATATGGCCATGCACGATTGCGACGTCATGGTCTGCGTCGGCGCGCGTTTCGATGACCGTATCACGGGCCGTCTGAATGCGTTTTCGCCCAATTCCAAGAAAATCCACATCGATATCGATCCGTCTTCGATCAACAAGAACGTTCGCGTCGATGTGCCCATCATTGGCGATGTCGGCAATGTCCTGGAAGACATGGTTCGCGTTTGGCGCGCTTTGCCGAACAAACCGGAAAAGGCGCAGACGCAAGAGTGGAACGAGAGCATTACGCGCTGGCGTGCCCGCAAGTCGTTTTCCTACAAGAATTCCAAAGATGTCATCATGCCGCAATACGCGCTTGAGCGTCTGTATGCAGCATCGAAGGGCCGCGACACATACATCACCACGGAAGTTGGCCAGCATCAGATGTGGGCGGCGCAGTTCTTCGGTTTCGAAGAGCCAAACCACTGGATGACCTCCGGCGGCCTCGGCACCATGGGATACGGCCTGCCTGCCGCTATCGGCGTTCAGGTCGCTCATCCGGAAGCCTTGGTTATCGATATTGCCGGTGATGCGTCGATCCAGATGTGCATTCAGGAAATGTCCTGTGCGATCCAGCATAACCTTCCGGTCAAGATCTTCATCTTGAACAACCAGTATATGGGCATGGTGCGCCAGTGGCAGCAGCTGCTGCATGGCAACCGCCTGTCCAACTCCTACACTGAAGCCATGCCTGATTTCGTCAAGCTGGCGGAAGCCTATGGTGGTGTCGGCATGTATTGCGATGATCCCAAGGAACTGGACGACAAGATTGCGGAAATGATTGCGGTCGACAAGCCTGTCATCTTCGATTGCCGCGTCGCCAATCTCGCCAACTGCTTTCCGATGATCCCGTCGGGCAAGGCGCATAACGAGATGCTGTTGCCGGACGAGGCAACCGACGAAGCCGTTGCCACCGCTATCGACGCCAAGGGCCGTCAGCTCGTCTGATCTGGAGAGGAATACGGATATGAACGCACATCTACAGCCCACCGGTTCGGCCTACTTCATTCAGAAGGAAACGGAAACCGTTGAAAACCACACGCTATCGGTCCTCGTCGCCAATGAGCCGGGCGTTCTCGCCCGCGTCATCGGCCTGTTTTCTGGTCGCGGCTACAACATCGAGAGCCTGACCGTTTCGGAAACGGAGCACGAATCGCACCTGTCGCGCATCACGATTGTGACGCGCGGTACGCCGGGTGTGCTGGAGCAGATCAAGGCGCAGCTGGAACGGATCGTTCCGGTTCACCGCGTCGTAGATCTCACGGTTCGCGCCCGCCAGAACGGCCAGGATCGCCCGATCGAGCGTGAAGTCGCTCTCATCAAGGTGGCCGGACGTGGCGAAGACCGTGCCGAAACGCTGCGCTTGGCGGACGCTTTCCACGCCAAGGTGGTCGATGCGACACTGGAGCATTTCATCTTCGAAATCACCGGCAAGTCGTCCAAGATCGATCAGTTCCTGACGATTATCAAACCGCTGGGCCTCATCGAAGTTTGCCGAACAGGCATTGCTGCGATGAACAGGGGACCGCAGGGGATGTAAAATCCGCCCGATGGATCAGTGCGAGAAAGCCCGCGGCTTTAGTCGCGGGTTTTTTTGTCGTTATGGGTTGAGCGGGGCCTCACATGCGGACTATTTGTGAGTTGGTCAGACAGCTGTAGCCTGAGAGTACCTCGTTGAAAGAAAATTTCATCATATGCGCCAGCGTCGCGATCCTGCTCGCGATTTGCCTTCAACTCGTCATGTTTATCCGACTCGCGCGCCGTAAAGACTTTGGTCCGTTATGGGAAAACGATTTGTTTTCGCAGAAAAACGACATCGCCGTGAACCGCCTCCAGCTGAAAATCCGAATTTTTGGTGAAGAAATCAAAGCATATTTTTCGACAGTCGTTGGACGCTGCCATATCGCCATTTTTGTTGCTTTCGCTCTCACAGCGTTGGTTTTTGCCATTGCATCTGGACAAGCGCCCGAGGCAACACAATGAACCGAAAATCAAAAGAGGCATGGGCGTTGTATTGTCGGAGTTATCTTCTAACGGTAGGGCTGTTGTTGATGGCTGGTTCCGCTTTCACACTCCACCTCGTCTCCAGCGGCTCGATCATCTTGCCTTGGTGGGGTCTCTCTTTGGTCGGCGGCTTATTGTCGGGTGGAGCAGCCCTGATCGGGGTCGGCTTGTGGGGTAGCCATGCGCGTGTAGATAAATGGGCCAACGCAGCTTCCACGCATGAAGCGAGCATCATTTTGATGATCATATCGTATCCGGCTTATGTCGTGGTTAAAAGGTTTTACAGCACGCGATGAGGCCTGATTGCCTCGCTGGCGAACCCGAATCAAAAAAGCGTTGCAAGCAACTGAAAAATCAGATCATTTCCAACGGGACTTTTGAATTCGGCGGAGGAAATTCCGCGTCGAGGGCCGTCCAGTCTTCGTCGCTGATCTCAAGCTCGCTTGCACCCCGATTTTCGGTCACGCGGTCGGGGTTTGAGGATTTCGGGATTGGCATAACACCGTCGCGCTCCAGAAGGAATGCCAGTGCGATCTGCGCAGGGGTTGCCTGATAGGCCTTGGCGATGCGGATGAGTTCGTGGTTGGAGAGAATGCGGCCTTGCTCAATGGGTGAATAGGCCATGATTGGCACGCCGTGGCTCTGACACCAAGGTAGCAGATCGTATTCCGGCCCGCGACGGGACAGGTTGTAGAGCACCTGGTTGGCCGCACAGTTTTTGCCGCCCGGTATGGAGAAAAGGTCCTCCATATCGTCGACATCGAAATTGGAAACGCCCCAGTCCCTGATCTTTCCATCCGCCTTCAGCTTTTCAAATGCATCAACGGTTTCTTCCAACGGATACGAGCCGCGCCAGTGCAGAAGGTAGAGGTCCAGATGGTCTGTTCCCAGCCGTCTCAGACTTCTCTCGCAAGCCTTGATGGTGCCCTGAGCGGAGGCGTTGGCTGGGTGGACCTTGCTCACGAGGAAGACATCGCCACGCACAGATTTGATTGCCGTGCCAACGATCTCTTCAGAGCCTCCGTCGGCGTATGTTTCCGCCGTATCAACCACGGCCATCCCAAGCTCAATAGCTTTGCGAATGCTGGCTATGTCCTGTGAGGCGTCGCCGGGTCGTTCGCCCATGTTCCAGGTTCCGATCCCCAAGGCGGGAATGCTCAGTCCAGAGAGGAGAGTGACCGTTGGAATGTCATCGTGCATGTGATCGCTCCGGTTTTCGGCTGCCTGTGACAGTCTAACGGCGTGGGTGCCATGGTCGATCCATCAAAAGTTACGGGTATTCGGTTCTATTCCATGGTCCAGGCATTCTGCAGGGTCGCGTCGTTTTGACTATGCGGCGATCCTATCGCAGTGCTCCATTCTTTGTCTGTTCTTTTTCAGTTGCGCTCCAGGCTCGAATCCTGCGAAGAGAGCGGATGCAATTTTCACCGCAACAGGATGAAGCCCTGAAGGCTGTTTCGCGCTGGCTGAAGGAAGGCCGCACGCCGGTCTTCCGGCTGTTTGGCTATGCTGGCACGGGGAAGACGACGCTTGCGAAACATTTTGCCGAGAATGTCGATGGCGAAGTGCTGTTTGCCGCGTTCACGGGCAAGGCCGCGCAGGTCCTGCGCTCACGCGGAGCGACGAATGCCCGTACGATCCATTCGCTGATCTACCGTCCGCGCGGCGAAGAGGCGGTAGAGAATGAAGAAACGGGCAAGACATCCATCGCACCGATGTTTTCCATCAACCGCCAGAGCCCACTCGCGAAGGCGGCTCTGATTATCATTGATGAGTGCTCCATGGTGGACGAGGCGCTTGGCCGAGACCTGATGAGCTTCAGCACGCCGATTTTGGTTCTCGGTGATCCCGGTCAGTTGCCGCCGGTATCCGGTGGCGGGTTCTTTACGGATCAGGAGCCTGATTTCCTTCTTTCGGAAATTCACCGCCAGGCAAAAGATAATCCCATCATCCAGCTTGCCATGGACGTTCGCGAAGGTAAGGAGATCATGCGTGGTGATTATGGTTCTGCGCAGGTCATTTCCAAGAACGAGGTTACTCAAGGTCTGGTGCTGGATGCGGACCAGGTTCTGGTTGGCACCAACCGCACGCGCCGCCGTTATAACCAGCGCCTGCGTGAGCTGAAGGGCTTTAGTGCGGATTATCCGCAATCCGGCGACAAGCTCGTCTGCCTTCGCAACGATCCAGCCAAAGGATTGCTCAATGGCTCTCTCTGGCAGGTGATGAGTTCGTCGCGCGAGACCGTGAAACCGGGCATCAACCTGATGATCCGGCCAGAAGATGACGATATGGATCGCGGGGCTTCCAAGATAAAGCTTTTGAAGGCCGCGTTCGAGGAGCCGGACGCCGAGATACCATGGACGACACGCAAGCGTTACGACGAGTTCGATTACGGTTATGCGTTGACTGTTCACAAGGCTCAGGGTTCGCAGTGGAACAACGTCGTCCTGTTTGACGAAAGTTTTGCGTTCCGCGATTCTCGCGAACGGTGGCTTTACACTGCCATTACGCGTGCGGCCGAGACATTGACGATCGTTCGGTAAAGACAGAAGCGCCCGACGTCATCTTGCGATGAGTGCCGGGCGCTCTGTCTTGGGATCTATACGTGAACGGCCGAGCTTATGGCTGAGCGTCTTGTCCCGCGTCATTTGTGATCACGCCCAGCATGAATGCTTTGGCAACGGCCTGAAAGCGATTGTTGGCGCTGAGTTTTTCCATGATGCCGGATTCCAGATTTTGCAATTCAAGAGCCGAAAGTCCCAGCGTACGGGAAAGTCTGACCGGCGCATAGCCTTCTGCCATGAGCTCCAAACATTGCTGTTCCAACTCATTCAGCTGAACATCGTCTTGCCCATCCTGATCGAAATCGGCATCGGTCTGTGCGACATCCGTCACCAGAATGTCGCTGATCTGCTGGATTTGTCGACGCACCGTCGAGATTTCAGAGGCCAACTCGGCCTTACGCGCTGCAAGCACGTCCTGAAAGATCGTATCGGCTGCTTCCTGAGAGGGAGCATCAGTCAACTTCTGCATGATATCTTGAATAGACGCGACGGGAATGCCGATCTCGCGGCAGAAGTTGATAACGGCCATACGGTGTACATCGTGATGCGAGTAAATTCTCATCAGGCCCGCGCGGCGTGAGGAAATGATCGCTTTTTCTTCGTAAAAATGCAGTGTGCGGTGCGTAACGCCAAACATACTCGCCATGTCTGCTATTGCCACCGGCTCCGGCGGCAGCGGCGATGGCATTGCCACGTCGGGAAGAAAGCCTTTGCAGGCAGCCTGGGGGGCAGCCCATGTCGCAGACTTTTTCGGTTCTTCCTTTTCGCGCATTGGTCTTGCTCTCCATCGCGCCTCGTTTCGCGCCCTGCCTGGAATAGACCTTCGCGATGGCAACTCCTCCTTCAGCAGCTCTTCAAGCCCTGTTTCTGAGGATGATACGTCGAAGTTGGAATGTGTGTTGAGAAGTGTCTCTGAAAAGAAATAATCGTTCGCCATAAATAAATCCCCGGACCCCAATAGCCCGGCAAACACGCAGCCACGTGTTTGGTTCCATCGATTTTAAAATATTTTTTGCATATCGCTTGCGGACGGCGTGATAGTACAGGAAACAGAAATGTTTCCAGTCCAACGCAAGCGGTAATCACTCATGCCAGCTACACTTTCGGTCAATCTCAACGCCATCGCCATGTTGCGCAATCGCCGTGATCTGCCCTGGCCAGATGTTGCTCATTTCGGTCGTATAGCGCTCGCGGCAGGCGCGGGAGGCTTGACGGTTCACCCGCGCCCGGACCAGCGACACATTCGGTTTTCCGATCTGCCCGTCTTGCGCGCCCTGATCGATGATGAGTTTCCGCAGGCCGAGTTCAACATCGAGGGTTATCCATCCGAAGATTTCCTGCTTTTGTGCGAGGAAGCTCAACCCGAACAGGTCACGCTGGTGCCTGATGATCCATCGCAAGCGACCTCTGATCACGGTTGGGACTTTCGAAAGCACGCCACGTTTTTAAAAGAGACCGTGGCGCGGCTGACGGCAGGCGGTATGCGTGTTTCGCTGTTTGCGGACGGTGATGGGGACAAGGACGCAGTTCAGCTCGCGGCGGATACGCGTGCGGCACGTATCGAGCTTTATACCGGTCCCTATGGCGGGTGTTACGATAGTCCGGAGATGGCGCAGATATGGCTGGAAAAACTGGGTACAACTGCCGATCACGCCAAAGCTCTTGGGCTGGAGGTCAATGCCGGTCACGATCTGACCGTTGCCAACATGCCAGCACTGATTGACCGCATTCCCTATCTCAGAGAGGTTTCCATCGGCCATGGTCTCACGGCTGATGCGCTGGAGTTCGGAATGGCGGAAACGGTACGGCGTTTTTGTGGCGCCTGCGGTCAGCCTAATTCATAACACCCATCCATTTTTACCCTTATATTGCAGGCCGCGCATGAACTGCGCGGCCAATTGATTCTGAGAAGGGCATTTTTCATGCAGGAGCATCACGTCGTCGTTGTTGGGGGAGGCTTTGGCGGACTGCAAGTCGTTCACGGGCTGAAGGGCGTACCGGTTCGCATCACTCTGATTGATCGCCGCAACCACCACCTGTTCCAGCCGTTGCTTTATCAGGTTGCGACCACGGCGCTTGCCACATCCGAGATCGCCTGGCCAATCCGGCGGCTGTATCGCGACCGACCCGAAGTGACCACGCTTTTGTCGGAAGTCGGCGGCATCGATCGCCAGAAGCGGGCCGTGATTCTAAAATCCGGTGACACCATTTCCTTCGACACGCTGGTGCTCGCTACCGGTGCACGCCATGCCTATTTCGGCAATGACGCCTGGGAAAAGCATGCGCCTGGTTTGAAGACGCTGGAGGATGCCACGACCATCCGCCGCCGCCTTCTGCTGGCTTTCGAGCGTGCCGAACTCGCGGCAACGGAAGAGGAAAAGCAGGCTCACCTGACATTTGTTGTCATTGGTGCCGGTCCGACGGGCGTCGAGATGGCGGGTATGATTGCGGAACTCGCGCACAAAGCCCTGCCACCCGAGTTTCGAAACGTCGATACGCGAAAGACGCGGGTTCTGTTGGTCGAGGCGGGACAACGGGTGCTGCCCGCTTTTACTGAAGATCTTTCCGCCTACAGCAAGCGCGCCTTGGAAAAGCTTGGCGTCGAGGTTCTGCTCGGCACTCCAGTTTCGGCCTGTACAGAAGAAGGTGTTAAGATTGGCGAGCACTTTACGCCTGCCCGCACCATGATCTGGGCCGCCGGTGTTCAGGCGTCGCCCGCTGCAAAGTGGCTGGAGACGACAGCTGACAGGGCAGGTCGAGCGGAAGTCAGCCCGCAACTCAACATTCCCAGTGATCCCAATATTTTTGTGATCGGTGATACGGCATCCGTTACCCAAGACAACGGAAAACCTGTGCCGGGTGTTGCGCCTGCGGCCAAGCAGCAAGGTGCTTATGTGGCCGAGGTTATTGCCGCTCGTCTTGCGGGAAAGACGGACCATCCTCCATTCCATTACCGCCACCAGGGCAATCTCGCAACGATCGGCAAAAGTGCGGCGGTCGCGGATTTTGGCAGAATCAAGCTGACAGGTGTTCTGGCATGGTGGATATGGGGCCTTGCCCATATCTATTTTCTCATTGGCACGCGCTCACGACTTGCCGTGGCGTGGAGCTGGCTCTGGATTTATCTGAGCGGCCAGCACAGTGCGCGGTTGATTACACAGAAAGAAACGCTGAAGGACGAGGGGTGAGGTTGGGTCGCCGTGTGCCGTAACGATGGGAGACGGCCAAGCCGCACAGGCAAATGGGTCGTCCGTTTCAACCAAATGGATGGGTACGACATCCCCGCGCCAGGGTGAAAGGTGATTGGCCTGAGAGGACCTCGAGATACGCTCTACGCCAATCACCGCTGTCCTGCCGGAAACCTGCTCCGGCAGAATGTTTCCCTTTGACGAGACAACGCTCCGAGGCTGTCGGGCAGCCTCCGCAAGCCCTTGCAATCTCATCAAGCCGAGAGAAGCGCGGCCTTGTGTGCCTTGAAAAATGCCTCAGATGTCTGCGGCTTTTCGCCCGTCAGTGTTTCGTAATCGCTGGTGACGAGATCGAAGTTGCCAGCCGCGATGTTGGCGTCGGCTGATGCCAGCATTTCGGCAACGAAGCCGGGAAGACCAGCGCCCTCGATGCCCTTTTGCAGATCACCGGGTGATACCTTGATGACTGCCAATGGCTTGTCGGCGACCTGCGATATGATGGCGCCGATCTCGTCGGCATTGAGCGATTGCGGGCCGGTTACGGTGTAAGTCTTGTTTTCGGCCTTACCCTTGGCCAGTGCGGCGGCGGCCGCACGGGCGCACTCGTCGCGTGAGAGGTTGGAAACCTTTCCGTCACCCATGGCCGTAAACCACTGGCCGCTTGCCAGGTTGTGCGGCATGGCGTGAAGGTAGTTGTCGTTATACCAGGCGTTACGGATGATTGTGTAAGGCAGGCCGCTGGCCTTGATGGCTTCCTCGGTGCCGAGATGGTCAGGTGCGAATGTGACCAGGGATTTGTCCGGGTTTGGCATGGAAGTGTAGGCGAGGTGCTTGACGCCTGCCTTGGCAGCGGCGGCGACAGCTGCCTTGTGCTGTGTCAGACGCTGGCCGGCAACGGCAAGTGCATCCGTCGAAATGAGAAGCACGGTGTCGATGCCAGCAAAGGCGTTGTCGAGTGAATGGGCGTCATCGAAATCAGCGGTGCGGGTTTCGACACCCTTGGCGGCAAGTGCTGAAAGCTTGGTCGTGTTGCGGCTGGCAGCGACGATGTCGGATGCAGGAACCCCGTAGGTTTCCAAGAGGTGCCGAATAACAGCCTGTCCCAGTTGGCCGGAGGCGCCGGTTACGAGAATCTTGCTCATCGATATTTCCTTTTCCTTATGGTCTCAAAAAGAGAGTAGGGATAGAATAAGAATTGACGAGCTGCTGTAAAGAAGGCATTTTTATTGCTGTACGTTACCAAAAGGGAACCACCATGAGTGCGACGATTTCCAGACTGAAGCCGACAGCATCTGCCCCACGGCCCGACTTCCGCAATCTGGATTTCGGTAATTGCCCGGTGCGCGACCTTCTTAACCAGATCAGTGGCAAGTGGTCTACTCTGCTGCTGCAGGCCTTGGCCGATAGGCCTTACCGCTTCGGCGAGTTGCGTCGCATGGTGCCAGATATTTCGCAACGCATGTTGACGCAGACATTGCGCGACCTCCAGCGCGATGGTTACATTCATCGAGAGGTTTTCGCCACCAAACCACCGAGTGTGGAATACAGCATGACGCCGCTTGGGCGCTCACTTTACAGTCCTCTGTCTGAGGTCATCAAATGGGCGCTGGAAAACCATGAGGCGGTCAAGACTGCGCGCCAGCATTTCGAGGCGGAAGCCTGAGGGCCTCCGACTTAACCCTATTTTTGCCGACCCTCATATTGCGGCGCGTCAATTCTTTCGTCTTCCTCGAAAAAACTCTTGACCCTTTTCTCTGCCACCCTTAAACAGCATTCGAACCGTACCGTACGGTACATTTTGGGTAGAGGGAGTGGACAAGGTGGGAACCGATCCGATCACAGCGCAGGAATTTTCGCCGCGCCAGAACGCCGTTCTGGAACAGGCGTTGCGTCTTCTGGTCGAGGGCGGGGAAAAAGCGCTGACCACTTCCGGTCTGGCGCGTGCCGCCAATTGTTCCAAAGAGAGCCTCTACAAGTGGTTTGGAGATCGGGACGGTCTGCTGGCGGCGATGATCACGTTTCAACAGAGCAAGGTTCGCACGTTTGAAAAGGCGGGTGACCGCGTTTCCGCTGCGCAGTTGACTGACCATCTCGAAGTCTTTGCCCATGATCTTCTCGATGTTCTGGCGGGCGATGTCTCGCTGGCGTTGAATCGCCTTGCCATCGGACAGGCAAGCCGCGATGGATCAAAGCTTGGTAACCTCCTTCTGGAGCGTGGTCGCCGCCAGATCGACAAGCGGTCGCGTGGGCTCATCGAGGCCGGTCGCCGCTCCGGTTATCTGCGCTTTGATGATCTTGAAGACGCCTATCGCAGTTTTTATGGCCTGATCGTATCCGACCTGCATGTGCGCATGCTGCTCGGTGAAGCGCAGCAGGCTAAGGATTTTTCCGTCCGGGCACGCAAGGCCGTTGCGGCCTTTCTGACGCTCTACGGCACGGAAAAAATACATTCGGAAATGGGCGGAAAGGTCGCCTGAATTCCGGTCTAAACACCGTTAAATATCCAAGGAAGGACTACCGAAATGCGCGTCTATTACGATCGTGATGCCGATCTCAATCTCATCAAGGCGAAGAATGTCGCCATCGTCGGTTATGGTTCACAGGGCCGGGCGCATGCGCTCAACCTGAAAGACAGCGGTCAGACGAATATCGTCATCGCTTTGAAGGCCGGGTCGGGCACCATCAAGAAGGCTGAGGCCGATGGCTTCAAGGTCATGACCGTTGCAGAAGCAGCAAAGTGGGCAGACCTCTTGATGATGGCAACGCCTGACGAACTTCAGGCCGACATCTACAAGGCAGACATTGCCGACAACATCCGCGATGGTGCCGCGATTGCGTTCGCGCATGGCCTCAACGTCCACTTCGGCCTCATCGAGCCAAAGTCGTCGCTCGACGTCGTCATGATCGCCCCGAAGGGCCCAGGCCATACGGTCCGCGGCGAATACCAGAAGGGCGGCGGCGTTCCTTGCCTCGTTGCCGTTCACCAGAACGCATCCGGCAACGCACTTGAGGTGGCTCTGTCCTACGCCTGCGGCGTTGGCGGCGGTCGCTCCGGCATCATCGAAACCAACTTCCGCGAAGAGTGCGAAACCGACCTCTTCGGCGAACAGGTCGTTCTGTGTGGCGGTCTCGTCGAGCTGATCCGCGCCGGTTTCGAAACGCTGACCGAAGCTGGTTACGCACCAGAAATGGCCTATTTCGAGTGCCTGCACGAAGTGAAGCTGATCGTGGATCTGATCTACGAAGGCGGCATCGCCAACATGAACTACTCGATTTCCAACACTGCCGAGTGGGGCGAATACGTCACCGGTCCTCGCATCATCACTTCCGAAACAAAGGCCGAAATGAAGCGCGTTCTGACCGACATCCAGACCGGCAAGTTCACGTCCGACTGGATGCAGGAATACCGTGCCGGTGGCTCGCGCTTCAAGGGCATTCGCCGCATGAACGACACCCACCAGATCGAGGAAGTCGGCGCCAAGTTGCGTGGCATGATGCCTTGGATCGGCAAGAACAAGCTGGTCGACAAGGCCGTGAACTAAATCTTCTGGTCTCACTTCGATTTGGGTTTCGAGTAAGCCCAGTCGATGATGAACGCGAAAGAGTATCAAATGCCCGCAAAGCTTCGCTTTTGCGGGCATTTTTTTGTTCGTTATCCTGAAAGCCGATGTGACGGCTGTCTCTCAGCAGAATGTATGACGTGTGAGGCAGGCCGTTTGTAACATTCGGATGAACAGCGCCAGCTGATTTTCCGTTCGGGTCGACAACGGCGGGGAAAAGTTCAAAGAAAACAACGGGTACCACAACCAAGTGCAACTAAGAGTAAAGTAAATGCTCTTTATGCGTGACTTATTCTTCAGATACAACTAAAGAGTGTTTACTTAAATTAGAGTAAGCAGGAGTTGCGTCATGGCGAATGATTTGGAAAGAGGCAAGCGCATTCGCGAGGCCATCACCCGAAGCCACATTCGCAAGGTGCACGCCGTCGCTGCTGAACTCGATGTCTCCGTTGCTGCGGTGTCCCGCTGGCAGAACGGTGGTCACACCTCGCTGGAAAGTGCCTGTTCTCTCGCCACGCTGCTCGATGTTTCTCTTGATTGGCTACTGCTGGGGCGTGGCACGATGGACTGGCACAGGAACAATTCGATCTCGGCCCTTGAGATGCGATGGATCCTGTTGCTTCGCAGCAGATCCGCAACGGTTCAGACGCGACTGCTGGCCTTGCTCGAAGCGATCCCGGCGGAGCGATTATGACGCTGAGGTTAAACTTAGGGGCAATATCACGCTCAGCTAAACAACTTAAGATTGTTTCTACGAATTGGTTTGTACATATTCGTCTCAGGGTTGTTTATGTGAGTGGGTAAAGCGTTCTTCACAACCAGCATCCCTGTTTCACTCCAAACTTTTGAGGATAGTTGCCCATGTCTACTCTACTGACCATCAACGTGAAGAACTACGAGCCACAGACACAGAATTTCTACTTCTTCCAGCAACCCGCTATCTATACCGGCGGTGGGGCCGTGTACTCCAACAGCCTGTTTTCTCAGTCGTTGGGAAATTACGACCAAACCGGTGCAATCTTGACGTTCGAAGTGAATATGCAGTTCTATGCGGGCATTCAACAGGCAAACACCCCGCCTCAGGTCGGTGCTTCCTCCGGCTTTGCATCCGCAAGCCGCCCTATCGATCTCGCGCCTGCCGCTGGGGCTTCCGGTTCGCCAAACGATCTTACAACGGCGACGGTCGCGCCTGTGGGTCTTTCCGTGCCGACGAATGGTCCCGGTATTCAGCCCGGCGCGTTTCGTGTCGCAACGCCGAGCTTCACCTCTCCACCGTACTTCAACGTCGGCTCAGCCGTTGCCGTCAATGGTGGAATCATTCTGTCGAACTTCGTGCAGGCTGACCCGATGGGCTACACCGATTGCCAACCGATCCTCAAATATTACGTCCAGACAGGTTCCTACACGCCGGGCAGCGTGATGAATTTCACGCAATCCAGCATTAACGCCGCCATTGCCGATTTCACGGGCGGCTACACGACATGCAATGTGAGCCTTCTGGCGAATGGTAACTGGAGCGCTCAGCTTCAGTAGGCGTTGTGCGCCAACGGTTGACGAGCGGCTACCCCCAAGTGCGTCAACCGTATGTGCCACACAGTCTGTCCGCTGCATGATGGCGGCGGGCAGACTTCGTCCCCAACCGGATCGTGGACCGCTATGACAAGTTTGCACTACAAGATTATCGTCAGAAACCTTTCACCGCGTCTGCAGCATTTCCATGTCTTCCAGAAGAGGGCGGAATTCCAGTCCTCCTCAACAATCGCTTCGATTTCATCGAGCA
This sequence comes from Rhizobium skierniewicense Ch11, assembly GCF_023757665.1. Taxonomy (NCBI): domain Bacteria; kingdom Pseudomonadati; phylum Pseudomonadota; class Alphaproteobacteria; order Hyphomicrobiales; family Rhizobiaceae; genus Rhizobium; species Rhizobium skierniewicense. Next base: position 72,876 of record NZ_RXPG01000021.1, on the reverse strand, counting down.
GCATCGGCTGCCGAGCTGTCGACGAGTTTTCGAGCACCGGTTCCGAGATCAGCTTTGAACTCGGCAGGCAAATCTACGCCGGCGCCGTCAGTACCGCTCCCGGAACGACAGTGCCACAACCCGCGACCTTTGCCGTGGAAAACGAAGCCCGATGGCCAATCAACACAGTACGGGCAATACGACGGGTCGAACTCACGTCGACAAAGTCGACAAACGCGCTCAACAGCTCGGTTCTCAGTCTCAACCCACTTGGACTGTCGCATCCGATCTACAGCCCAGAAATTGCGGCAGGAGCATTCGGGGTCAATCTTCCGCCTTACGATCCGTCTCCTTTTCCGGAGCTTTGCTGGGGTGTGGCGGCCTTGAGTGCGGAAGGGTGCATCATGCTTTCCAGCTACATTACGCCTCCACCCAACAGCATGGTCACGTGTTCACCGCAACAGGTCTTCTTCGTCAAGACGGGCTTTGTGCCCGACGGAGACGCCATTTTTTATGATGAAAGTCATGCCGCACGCTGCGATTTTACGACGGGACTGAGAAAGATCTTGGTCAACTACAACGCAGACGGAACCTTCTCCACGTCAGATATTCCATAGTCCGTTGATCTTGTCTGACTGGCGGATGCTGCATTCAGCCGCTGGGCGCTGACTTTGAAAACATATGCGGAGAGCGACGCAAGGTCGCTAACGCCTCACCGGTTCCGATGCCACATCCCGTCGGTCAACGCTCCTCGCGTGGCGGGGAGTGCCCGTCTCCCCAACCACGGCATGTGTCGTTATCTGGAACTGAAACAGTTTTTACGTCAACGGGAACCAATCCGGGCTAAGCGGTCGGCGCAATCACGCCCTTCGTCAGGATGAAGCAGCCATAAAACCGCGTCTCACCGGTCGTAATCACGCAATAGGCATCTTTCGCCTGCTCGTAGAAGGCAAAGCGCTCGATGCCGTACATCGGGGCTGATGTGCCTTCTGCGGCGTCGATTTCCTTTTGCACTTCTGCCTGCACCGGCTCGATCTGCTCCGGAGCGCCCATGACTTCCATGCGTCCGACGGAGGGTTGGATCGGGGTGTCCAGGGGGAGGACGGAGAGGATGGCTTTGATGGCACGGGCGGCGGAAATATTTTCCATGCGCAAGACCTGACCAACAACGGTGTGCTGGGCTATGCTGTCGGAGGGGAAGTTGGTGTCGGTTATGACCAGCCTGTCAGCATGGCCCATGGCGCGCAGGGCGTGCAGCACATCGGCATTGAGAGCCGGGTCGATATTCTTGAGCATTTGATGTTCTCCTCCATGGGTCAAATCGTTTTGCTGGCAATCGAACCTTAAAACACGTCGGCGTCAATCCATGGCAAGGTTGATTGTAGACTCTCGTGCCAGCATGTATGCGTATGCGGCCTTTGGGAGACCGCACGGAAATTCTGGAAAACCGTACCAAAACACGATAAGTCAGCATTGCTGACCTATTGCGTCTTTGATACATCTGTGCGCAGAAAAAAACATGAGAGGAAACGAACCCATGCTGGATTGGGAACAGATTTTCGCCACACGCTCTTTGCGCATGAAGGCGTCTGAAATTCGTGAATTGCTGAAGCTGCTGGAGCAGCCGGATATCATTTCCTTTGCCGGTGGCATTCCGGATCCTGCGCTGTTTCCTGACCAGGAATTCAAGCAGGCCTATGCGGATATCTTTTCCGGTCCGCAGGTCAACGCTGCCCTGCAATATTCCGTCAGCGAAGGCTACAAGCCGTTGCGCGAGTGGATCGTCAAGGACATGGAAAAGATCGGCATCGAATGCTCGGTCGATAACGTGTTCATCACATCGGGGTCGCAGCAGGCCCTTGACTATCTTGGCAAGCTGTTCCTGTCGCCCAACGATACGGCACTGGTGACGTGGCCGACCTATCTCGGTGCCCTCTCGGCCTTCAACGCCTATGAGCCGACCTATGATCAGTTGAATCCGAACGGCAACCGCACGCCGCAGACCTACCGCGACAACGCTACCAAGGCTGGTGGCTCGGTGAAATTCGCCTATCTCTCGGCGGATTTCTCCAATCCAACCGGCGAGACGGTGGATCTGGCAAGCCGCAAGAAATTGCTGGAACTGGCCGACGAGCTGGATATCGCTGTTCTGGAAGACGGTGCATATCAGAACCTGCGTTTTGACGGCGAGCCGATCACGCCAATTCTGGCGTTGGATATCGCTCGCAGCGGCGGTATCGAAAAGACCCGCACGATCTATTCCGGTAGCTTCTCCAAGACACTGGCCCCGGGCCTGCGTGTCGGCTTTGTGGTTGCTGCCATGCCAGTCATTCGCAAGCTGGTTTTGATGAAGCAGGCGGCAGACCTCCACTCCTCGACCATCAACCAGATGGCGATCGAGCACGTCGCATCGCGCGGCTTCGACAAGCAGGTGGCGAAAATCAAGGCCGCTTACAGTGCGCGTCGTGATGCGATGCTGGCTGCTCTCGATAAGTACATGCCGAAATTCGCCAGCTGGACGAAGCCTGAAGGCGGCATGTTTGTCTGGGTGACGCTGCCTGAAGGTATGGATGGTGCAGAATTGCTGGCCAAATCGCTGTCCACGGAACGCGTTGCCTTTGTTCCCGGCAAGGCGTTTTTCGCCGACGGTTCTGGCGCGAACACGCTGCGCATCAGCTTCTCCTGCGCCAACGAGCAGATGATTGATGAAGGCATCAAACGTCTCGGTCGTCTGATTGCCAGTGCGGAGACGACATCCAACGCGACGATGCCGCTGGTGTAAATTGCGAGCCATAACTTTGGCTCCCAACGTCTCCGTCATCCTCGGGCTTGTCCCACGAATCTTACACACGCCAACATCAAACTTGGTCAGATCCTCGGGACACGCCCGAGGATGGCTAACATTTTGCATTTCTTGTTTTTAGCGAAGAGGTTTTCTTCATGTCGAGCAGCCACGCATTTCAACAGGTAGACGTCTTTTCTGCCCAGCCGTTGAAAGGCAACCCGCTTGCCGTCGTCTGCGATGCGGATGGCCTTTCGGATGCGCAGATGGCGGACTTTGCGAATTGGACGAACCTGAGTGAAACGACGTTTCTGTTGAAACCCACATCTGGCGATGCCGATTATCGGGTCCGGATTTTTACCCCGCATGGGGAGCTGCCATTCGCAGGTCATCCAACGCTTGGCACCTGTCATGTCTGGCTGTCCCGTCAGGGTAAAACTGACAGGACGGAGGTGGTTCAGGAATGTGAGGCCGGGCTGGTTCGGATCAGGGTCTCGGACGGAAAGCTGGCGTTTGCAGCACCACCTTTGCGCAAATCCGGCCCGGTCGATACGGACACGCTCGACCACGTGCTTGCCGGGCTTGGTCTGTCGTCAGATGCGGTTGTCGATTCCAGCTGGACGGATAACGGTCCCGGCTGGGTATCGCTGTTGCTGCGATCGCGACAGGATGTTTTGAACGTCAAACCGATTTATCCCGTCCTTGGCGGCTTGAAAGTCGGCATAGCAGCCCCTTGCAGCGCTCATGATACGATCGAGGCAGATTTCGAGCTCAGAGCCTTTGCGGATGGCTATGAAGATCCGGTCACCGGCAGTCTGAATGCTGGTATCGCGCAATGGCTGATCGGCAAAGGCATCGCACCTGTCAGCTACGTCGCGAGCCAGGGCACGGTTCTTGGCCGGGCAGGGCGCGTCAGTGTCGACAAGATTGGCGATGATATCTGGATCGGTGGAGCGGTAACGCTGCTGATAAAGGGTACGGTGACATTGTAATCGGCGTCTGAAAGCTTCCTGTCACATACATGTTATGGACATGTGTTTTAGCGGTGTCACATACCAACAGGAACTCCATTCATGAAAACGCTTGTTTCGGCTTTCACCGCCATCGTTTCGCTCGGTATTATGGTCGGCGGAGCGCACGCCGCTGATCTGGTGCTGTACACCAGCCAGCCGAATGAGGATGCTCAGGCCACCGTCGATGGTTTCAAGGCCGCCAATCCCGGCATCGATATCGAGTGGGTGCGGGACGGAACACCGAAGATCATGGCGAAGCTGATGGCGGAAATCGAGGCGGGCAATGCTGCGGCCGACGTTCTGCTGATTGCCGACACGGTGACGCTGGAGCGTATGAAGCAGGCCAAGCAGTTGCTGGCCTATAAATCGCCGGAGGCTGCCCATTTCGATGCCGCCCTTTATGATGCTGATGGCTATTATTATTCCACAAAGCTCATCACCACCGGCATCATGTACAATACGCAAGCTGCAATGAAGCCGACGAGCTGGAAGGATCTGGAGAAGCCGGAAGCCAAGGGCCTTGTCACCATGCCAAGCCCGCTGACCTCGGGTGCCGCTCTCATCCATACGCAGACGTTGGCCGGTGCCGGTAGCCTCGGCTGGGATTATTACAAGGCGCTGAAGGCCAATGGCGCGATTGCCGCTGGCGGTAATGGTGCAGTTTTGAAGTCGGTCGCTTCCGGCGAGAAAGCTTACGGCATCGTCGTCGATTACATGCCGATCCGTGAGAAAGCCAAGGGCGCACCGGTTGAGTTCGTCTTCCCGGAAGAGGGCGTTTCGGCCGTGACCGAGCCAGTCGGTATTCTCGCCCATACCAAACATGCCGATGCGGCCAAGTTGTTCGTGGATTACGTTTTGTCGGCCAAAGGCCAAGAAGGCTTCGTCAAACTCGGCTACATTCCGGCCCGCAACGACGTTGCCCTGCCAGAGGGTTTCCCTGCGCGCGACAAGATCAAGGTTCTGCCGATCAACGCGCCAGAAGCATTGAAGAATTCCGAGAAGGACCTGAAAACCTTCTCCGATATTTTCGACTCCAAGGGCTGATGCAGCTTCATGCAAACGGTTTCGAACAGTGGAAACAGCCAGCCTCGCTGGCTGTTTCCCTTTGTTGTTTCAGTCGTCTTTCTGCTCAGCGCACTGCCGCTCGGGCGGCTGGCCTATACCGGCATTCTCTCGTCACTCAAAGGTGACATGTGGCCACTGCTGAGCGACCCGGCCTTGTGGCAGGCCGGGCTCAATACGCTCTCCACTTCGTTTTTCGGGATGGTCATTTCACTGGCGATCGGGTCTGGTTTCGCCTTGGCGCTGACGCTGTGCGATATCAGGGCCAAGTCGGCTCTGAGTTTTCTTTTCATGCTGCCGATGATGATCCCGCCGCAGGTGACAGCATTGTCGTGGATCGGCATGACGGGTCCATCCAGCACGCTTTTGAAAGCCATCGGCCTTGCGCCGCCTTTGGGTTCGCCGCAGCCGCTCTATTCCATCAGCGGCATTGCCTTGCTCTTGGGCGTGCAGCATGCGCCGCTGGTTTACCTGTCCCTGCGCGCCGGGCTGCTGGCGTTGCCACAGGACGGTATCGAGGCGGCGAAACTTTCCGGCGCGTCCTCCTGGCAGGTGCTCAAGCACATCATCCTGCCATTGGCCATGCCGGGACTGATCGCTGGTGCTGCCATTTCATTCGTTTCCGGTGTGGGCAATTTCGGCATTCCGGCCATTCTCGGGATTCCCGCATCCATCTTCACGTTGCCAACGCTGATCTACAGCCGCTTTGCCAGCTTCGGTACCAGCACCTTCGGCGATATTGCCATGCTCTCAGGCATGATCGCCATCATCTCCGTTCTTGGTCTTGCCATTCAGGAACGGGCAATGAAGGGTCGCGATTACCGCATTATTGGCCTGTCCGGCAAGGCTGCGACTTTCACGCTCGGGCCATGGTGCGGGCTGGCGGAAACAGCACTGTGGCTCGGCATTTTCTTCATGCTGGTGGCTCCGCTCATGGCGTTGATCTCCAGTTCCCTTGCTCCTGCTTACGGCGTGCCCCTAACCACGAAGACGGCAACGCTGCATGCCTATGAGGAAATTCTGTTCCGGCAGGCGGTCACGCGCACGGCCTTTGCCAATTCCCTGTTTCTGGCAACCGCCACATCACTATGTCTGCTGGCGGTGACGGTGTTGACGGCCTATTTTCTGGTGCGCGGCAAAAGCCGTTTCATGTTCCTCCTCTCGGCGCTGGTGGACATTCCCTATGCGCTTCCCGGCGTGGTCATTTCGGTGTCCTATGTTCTTTTGTTTGCCGCCCCCATCCCGCTGCTTGGCGTGACGCTGTACGGCACGCTGTGGATCATTCTGCTGGCCTATTTCTCCTCCTTCTTCGCCGTCAGCCTGAAGCCGATGGTCTCAGCCTTCACGCAGTTCGACCCGGCGCTGGAAGAGGCCGCACGGCTGGCCGGAGCAGGCTTCTGGCGTCGGATGTTCGATATCATCCTGCCGCTGGTCGGGCCTGCTGCGGGCGCTTCCGTCATTTTGGTGTTTCTCATTGCCTGCAACGAGTTGACGGTGTCGGCACTGCTTTGGTCTGCCGGAACGCAGACGCTGGGCGTCGTGATCTACAATCTCGATGACAGCGGTAGTTTCAATCTCGCCTCCGCTCTGTCCGTTCTGGTGGTGGCCATGGTGGTCGTTCTCATGCTGCTTCTGGAAGTGCTGGGCCGAAAACTGCCGAAGGGAGTCGTACCGTGGCGAAACTGATCCTCAACCGTCTGTCCAAGAGCTTCGGCGGCGCAAAACCCGCAGTGGACGATGTCTCCATTACCATTCGCGAAGGAGGCTTCCTGGCGCTGCTCGGCCCTTCCGGTTGCGGCAAGACGACGGTCCTGCGGATGATCGCCGGTTTCGAGCAACCGACGGATGGCTCCATCCTGTTAGGCGAACGGGTGCTGGCCGATGCCGGAAGCATGGTGCCACCGGAGCGCCGCAACATGGCGATGGTGTTCCAGTCCTACGCGCTGTGGCCGCATATGACGGTGGCGGAGAATGCCGGCTACCCGCTGAAAGTGCGCGGGATCAGCGGTGAACGTTACCATGCCAAGGTGGCAGATGCTTTGGCGACGGTGCGGCTTGCGGCCTATGCGGACCGCCGCCCATCCGAGCTTTCCGGCGGCCAGAGACAGCGCGTGGCGTTGGCGCGCTGCCTTGTCACCGCACCCGACGTGGTGTTGCTGGACGAGCCGCTGGCCAATCTCGACCGTCACCTGCGCCAGGAAATGGAAGAAACGTTTCGCGAATTCCACGCCACATCGGGGGCGACCATGGTCTATGTCACCCATGACCAAGCCGAGGCCATGGCACTCGCAACCGATGTGGCCGTCATGTCCGAGGGCAAGCTGTTACAAATGGCAGCGCCCGCCGACCTCTATGCGCGCCCGGAAGGAAAGCTTGTCGGCGGTCTCGTGGGGCAGGGCGCTATCCTCTCCCTGACCTTGCCGGAGACCGCACCACGGTCGATGGACTGGAGCGTGTTGAGGGAGGTCTTCATTGGCAACGTCTCAACGTCACCGCCAGGTGACGTTCTGGTGCGTCCGCAGGATGTGATCCAAGATGCCGAAGGCATTCCGTGCCGTGTCACGACCATTCTCTACGAAGGCGAACGTTACGCTTTGCGGCTGACGTTGCCGGACGGGCAGATGCTGCGCGCCTATTCCCGTGAGCCTGCCGCTATCGGAGCGTTGTTTCCCGTCATCATCCGCTCGGCGTGGCGCCTCTCAGCTTGCCGTGATGCGAGAAACGGATAGTCTGGCGGCGACCAACAGGGAATGCACCATGTCGCTGCGGCTTGCCACGTTCAATATCGAAAACCTGATGACGCGTTTCGATTACACCGGCTTTCGCAACCAGACGCGGCGAGACCGTGCGATGCAGCTTTTCGATGTTCGTGATGAGGCAACCTATCAGGCGCTGGAAAGCGCGCGCATGCTGGCATCGACCGATGATACCCGCCAGCTTTCCGCGCTGGCCATCGCTGATGCCGATGCGGACATTCTTTGCTTGCAGGAAGTCGATAATATGGCGGCCCTTCAGGCCTTCGAATATGGCTACCTCTACCGCATGGTGGGCAATGGCTATCGTCAGAAATATCTGGTGGAAGGCAATGATGGTCGCGGCATCGATGTCGCCGTCATCATGCGCGAGGAAACGCTGGATGGTGAAAAGATTGAGCTTGTCGAGATCAAAAGCCACGCAACGCTGACGTACCGCGAGCTCGAGCTGTTTACGCCGGAACTGTCGCTGACGAACCGCATCGACGACAAGATTTTCAAACGGGATTGTCTGGAGCTCGACCTGCGGATCGGCGGCAAGCCGTTCACGTTGTATGTGACGCATCTGAAATCCATGACCAATGCCCGTGAGGCGGGCGATGCCCGGCTTTCCACCATGCCCATCCGCGAAGCAGAGATCCGCGCCATCCGTCGCATTATCGAAAACCGCTTCGGAGCGGACAAGACCCGCTCCGTGAACTTCGCCATCTGCGGCGACATGAACGACTACCAGGAACGCGTGGCCATCTCCGGCAACCGCCGCACCGGCTACAGCTTCACGCCGATGACCGAAGAACGCAGCGCGCTCGATGTTCTCAGCAAGGACGGTTTCGCCATCAACCCGATGCTCCGCCGCGATGTGATGGACCGCTGGACGCTCTACCACTCACGCGGACCACAGGAACAGCATCTCTGCCAGCTCGACTACATCTGGCTCTCATCGCATCTTTCCGAGATCAACGCCCACCATATCCCAGAAATCATCCGCGCCGGCCAACCCTACCGAACGATATTTCCGCCGGGGCAAGATGTGGCACGCTATCCCCGCACAGGCTGGGACCGCCCCAAGGCGTCTGATCATTGTCCGGTGGTCATGACGCTGGATCTGGGGTGACGCGTCGGATGCGGAACCCGCGCTGTCGCGCAAGCCTATCGCGGCTGCGCTAAAATGATCATTTCAAATTTGAAAGAGAAAACTGGTGCCCCCGACAAGGTTCGAACTCGTGACCCCCTGATTACAAATCAGGTGCTCTACCAACTGAGCTACAAGGGCAATCCAGTGGGGGTGGAATTACCAGATTCTCTCGTGGTGTAAAGTGGAAATTTCATTGGTCCGAAGAAAAAGTTCTGAAACTGCGGTTTGTCGCTGGCTCCGCTTATCCGTTGAGATAATAGAGACGGTGTATGATGGTCCAGTTTTTGTCGCGTTGTAGCAGCGATAGATATTCGCAGAAGTCCATGCCGGCGAGGCGCGTCGTGAGTTTGACGGAAGCGGTGTCGCCGGTCTGGTCGATGCCGAGAATTTGCAATTGTGGCGGGTTGTCAGTCTGTCCTTGGTCGGATGAGCGGATCTGATGGATAAAATCTTCGAGAGACAGCCAGTCTGTCGCACCCTCATAGTTTCCTACGATGTTGGCGCGCGGATCGAACACGGCGCGCAGCAAGCTCGCATCTCCATCGGTCATTGCCTGCACGTAATCAGTGACGGTCTGCGTGATCGTTTCTGCCATGGTGTTCTCCCTTTCTCCCCACAGTGAAATTTAAGGTACAACACGTTTTAGCAATAGACCATAACCCTTTTGACACCGATGTTTAACCTGGTGGTTGGGTCATTTTTCGGTTCGTGACGAGGCCGTTTCCGCTTCTCCTCCCCATGTTTGTTTTCCCGGTTTTGATCCTCGCCATGCCATCGACAAATTTGCGGGCAATGGCGTGTCAAGACTGGTCAAAGCGCAAGCGCCTGCGTTGTTTTGCGTTCAAAACCTTGATGAAGGGGTGCCTTGAGCGATGAAAATTTCGTATGGTCCCTAGGTCGCCAAACCCGCTCGTTGCGGGTGGGAGCTGTTTTGAAGAATGCGGATACAGGTGTTTCGGTGATCGATCCTTATGTTTTGCTGGGTGTTGAGCGCGATGCCGATGAGGCAGCGATCAAGTCTGCTTATCGCAGGGTGGCCAAAAGCGCTCACCCCGACAGTGGCGGGGATGCCGAGCAATTCGAAAAGCTGCAACTGGCCTATGACCTGTTGAAAGACCCTGTTCGGCGCAAGGTATTCGACGATACCGGATATGATCCGCAACTGGCGGACGCCAAGGATCTCAAGGGCTTGCTGATGCTGGAAACGCTGGTCAACGAATTCATTCTGGATGAGCGCGAGCCTGGCAGCTTCGATCCGGTGGCCGCCATGCGCCGCAAGCTGACCGATGATATCTTGAAGAGCCGCTTTCATATCCTGGAACTGGAGCGCCATCGCGCGCGCGTCCGCAAGCACATGGACCGGCTCGGCCGCAAGCCTGAGACCGACGTCCTAGGCTCGATGTTGCGGGCGCGCAGCCAGTCGATCGCTGATGCCATTCGTAACGCGGAGACGCAGATCGACGTCATCGAGCAGGCCTACACGATGCTGGAAGGCTATTCCTACGAGCTTGAAACCGCCATTCTGGCCGAACCCGTGCTGAAAGGCGAGGCGGCTGAATAATCAGGGGCCATTCACAAGTGCCAGAATCAGCTGGTGCACTGCGCCGCCGTTCGAGAGTTCGTCCTTGTCGAAATCCCGGCCACGCTGGCGTTGTTCATTGGACAGTTCGCCCAAACGCTGTTGCAAGACGTCGCGGACTCTCTGGCATTTGGGATCGTTTTCGGCGCGCAGGCCCACGCTGAAGGCTTCAATCTTTTTTACCATTTCGAGAATATGCGCCCCGTGCACCCGCTCGTGTTTTTCAACGCCGGAGATGAAACGCTGCCAGCTTGCGGCAACCTCGGGCGCAAGTTTGGCCGGTGCTTTTGGCCAGGTGTAAATGATGGTGAGGTTGGGCCGCGCCGTTGCCAAAACGCATGCGCCATCCGGCTGGGGTCTGTAATCACGCCGCCATGTCAGCTTGAAGGTTGTATGCGCAACAGCCTGAACGCCAGCCTGCGGGCCGCGTTCGCCAATGGACTCGTAGAGTGCAAAGCCCGTGTTGCCGCTGACGGTGTAGGTCTTTATCTGTTCGCTTGGGCGCCAGTCGGTTTGGGCTTGCGCGGATGCTGCCAGCAAGACAAGCGAACCTGCCGCGAGAATGGTGTGAAATCGTATCTGCACGCGGTTTCCTGCTTGTCTTTACGGTGTTTGAGGCGAGCTCGTCTCCGGCTCGTACAGTTCCCAGCCCCGCGGCGTCAGATGTTCCTGAGGATGGTAGCGGGTCTTGTAGCCCATCTTATCTGAACCATCGACCCAATAGCCAAGGTAAACGTGGGGCAGACCAAGTGACCGTGTTCTCGATATGTGATCAATGATGAGGAAGGTCCCAAGCGAACGCTTTTCGAAATCGGGATTGAAGAAGGAATAGACCATCGAAAGGCCGTCGCTCATCGTGTCTGTCAACGCAACAGCAACAAGTTCACCCCGCTTTGTCTCATCGATGCCGTAGCCCGGCTCGCGCTTGCGATACTCGATGATGCGGGTGTTGACGTGGGTGTCTTCCACCATTACGGCGTAATCCAGTGCCGACATATCCGACATGCCGCCGGACTGGTGGCGTCGGTCAAGATAGCGACGGAAGAGGGAAAATTGCTCGGTTGACGGCTCGGACTGATGAACGGTCGCGACAAGATCGCTATTGAGGCTCATCACACGCCGCATGGATTTCGTCGGCGTGAACCCATCTACCAGAATACGCACAGAGACACACGCACGGCATGTCTCGCAGGCGGGACGATATGCAATGTTTTGGGACCGGCGAAAGCCGCCTTGGGTCAGAAGATCGTTCATCTCAGCAGCGCGCGGACCGACGAGATGGGTAAACACCTTGCGTTCTTGCTGGCCGGGCAAATAGGGGCAGGTGGCAGGCGCGGTCAGATAAAATTGCGGAGACGGTGTTGCTTGCGTGTTCATCGAACCCTGATCGCTCCCTTCTCCAGCCATCGGCCCTCAAACTGTCGTCAAGCCTCCGTGCCAGAATGACAAAAAGATGCGAAACGTCAACTGCCGCGCGTGCGCTACACGTCAATTTGCAGACACCCGCGGCGGCTTTTATTTGAATTTTAGATTGTTCTTACGATAACGGTGCCGAGCAGGAAGTCGTGCAGCAGGCGCGAGCGTTCCGTAAACAGACCGGCCAGCAAAATGAACGGCGTGAGGACGGAATTTATGATCCAGAAGAGCGCGATGTGCACGGTCGCCAACAGAAAATCAATTCGCCTTCCGTTCGTCCGCGCCATGGCAATTCCCGCTGCCCGCATGCCCGGTGTTGCCTGAGCTGAACTGCCAAGCGTCATGCCGAAATAAAGCACCGCAACGATGACGAAGATGGCGGGGAAGAGCATGAATCCCAGGCCCAGTGTCAGTACACCGAGGAAAAAGATGATCACAGCCGCCGGAATGCAGAGAAGCGCCACGATGATGTAATCGAGGATGAAGGCGAAGGCGCGACGGCTCAGCACGCCGTTATAGGCGCGCCAGTCTTCTGTGGGGACGTATGTTGCATTCGGGTCGAGTGTCATCGACGTGTTTCTCCTGTTCGGGAAATAATATGGTGTTGAAACCGCCGAATGCAATAATCCGCCGCTTCAACCCTTGGCGAGTTTCTTGGCAGCCTCAATGGCGAAATAGGTGAGAATGCCATCGCAGCCGGCGCGTTTGAAGCATAGAAGAGTTTCCATCATCACCCGGTCGCCATCGATCCAGCCATTCATGGCCGCCGCCTTGATCTGCGTGTACTCGCCCGAAACCTGATAGGCAAAGGTCGGCAGGCCGAAAGCGTCCTTCAGGCGCCAGCAGATATCGAGATAGGGCAGGCCGGGTTTGACCATCAGCATGTCTGCACCTTCCTCAACGTCAAGCGCTGCGTCTCGCATCGCTTCCATGCCGTTGGCGGGGCTGATGTAATAGCTGTTCTTGTCGCCTTTCAGCAGTCCACTGGTGGAAATGGCTTCGCGATAGGGCCCATAGAAGCCGGAGGAAAATTTCGTGGCGTAAGACATGATGCCGACATCCTGATGGCCTGCGGCATCCAGCCCGCGACGGATGGCGCCGATCCGCCCGTCCATCATTTCAGACGGTGAGATGATGTCGGAGCCTGCATCTGCCTGGATGATCGCGGCCTCGACGACCTGATCCACCGTCTCGTCGTTGACGATGATGTCGCCACGCAAGATGCCGTCATGTCCATGGCTGGTGAAGGGATCCAGAGCGACATCGGTTATCAGGCCGATATTCGGTACGGCTTTCTTGACGGCAATGGTCGCCTGATTGATGAGGTTGTCAGCTTTCAGAACCTGCGATCCGGTTTCGTCACGCAATGCCAGATCGATATTGGGAAATGTTGCGATCGCCGGCACACCAAGGTCGGCGGCTTCTTTGGCTGCCTCGACCAACCGGTCCACACTCATGCGGCTCACGCCGGGCATGGCCGGAATGGGCTCGATGATGTTGGTGCCAGGCACGATGAAAACGGGCCAGATCAGATCATCGACGGTCAGGATGTTTTCCCGCACCATGCGGCGGGTCCAGTCTGCCTTGCGATTTCTGCGCATGCGGCGGTGGCCGGTCATATGGTCTACGAGATGTGTCTTATCGCTCATTGTGATGTCCTTCCAAGTCGATTTCGACATAACACACTGGATGCAATGTGCGAATGCGACAGATCGTTACGGGTTTTGACAACTCCTCGTGCCGAAGCGCAATATCTGCTGGTCGCGCCCGCAACCGGACATTATCGTGGAGCCATGGAACCTGATTCTCTATTGCAGCCCAAAATGTCGCTCGCCGACATCCTTTACATCACCTTTTTAAGGCTGGTGTCCCTTTCGTGTTTCTGGTTCGGCCTGCAATATTGGGCGATGCTCACGGGCTATTCGCTGAACGGGCTGGCGCGCTTCGATATGCTCAACATGCCCTGGCGTGTGGCCGGTACCAGTCTGGCGGTCGTGTTTCCCGTTGCCGCGCTGGGCCTGTGGCTCGGCGTTTCCTGGGGTGCCGTCATGTGGGTTATTGGGGCCGGCACCCAGATTGCCATGTACAGGGTCTGGCCCGATATTTACGGAACCAACACCGTGGTCCCTGTCATGCACGGCATCGTATCAACGGTTTATATACTATTCCAGGTCGCTTTTTGGCTTGATTCACGCCAAAACGATGAACGCTCAAGAATTGATTTACCATAAAATTAAAGCAATTCAGGCCGGATTTTCCTCAATTTTTTCCCCTAAGTCATTGAAATTTATAGATGTGATTGTGTCTATTTTGGACATGGTCCAGGTTGCCTCAAAAGCCAATCATGCAAGTAACCATTCGTTAATCGTGCATTTTAAGTAGAATTTTATGCGCATTGCTTAGATTTGGTCTCAAGGCGGGAAACAAACAAACACCGCCAAACAAAACAGTGAGGCAGTCATGATCAATAGCAAAGCAAAGCCACAGGCCGCAGTTTCCGATACCCAGGACGAAACCATCCGCTCTCTCTACATGGAATCGCTTCACCTTGTTGAGCGCCTCCACCGCCGCCTTCTCGATGTCATCAAGGACGAGTTCGACCGTCAGGGTCGTGATGACGTCAACGCAGTTCAGGCGCTCCTGCTTTTCAATATCGGCACATCCGAACTGACCGCCGGCGAACTCCGCTCGCGTGGCTACTATCTCGGCTCCAACGTGTCCTACAACGTCAAGAAGCTCGTAGACCTTGGCTTTATCAATCATCAGCGCTCCCGCATCGACCGTCGCTCGGTTCGTATCAGCCTGACCGAAAAAGGCCAGGACATCGCAGAAACCGTTGCAGGCCTGTACGAGCGCCACATCGGCTCGATCGAAAAAGTCGGCGGCATCGGCACAGGCGAGTTCGCCGAAATGAACAAGATGCTTCAGCGTCTGGACCGTTTCTGGAACGACAGCATCGCTTACCGCCTGTAACCGACTAATATCATCAGCCCTCAAGCAAAGCCGGATGCGTCTCGCATCCGGCTTGTTGCATTTTTGTGCGGCGTAGCGTCAAAATCACATGCCGACACAGCTTCGTGAGGTGCCTTCAGGTGACACGAATTGGCCATATTGGTATGGGACCGCCACATACTAGGAGCCGGCGGTTTCTCCTGTGTTCGCGTCATGCGTCATCCATCGTTCGCATTGAGTCATCCCTGCCGGCAGGCGCGTTTATACGTGTTTGTTAATGATGTTGTTTTAGGTGTTGTTAAAGACGCCTGATAAAGTGGCTGGTAGGTAAAATGACAAAGAAAATCGTCCCGGAAGTTGTTTCACGGCGCACCATATTGCGGTCTGCCGTTTCGCTCGGTGCTGTGGCTCTCGCTGCTCCGGTCTTCGCGCAGGATGCGTTCAACGATCTGATCGGCTCTTCGCGTCGCGGCAATTGGGACGACCAGTTCGATGCGAACTCTTCGCGTGCCGCTGTCGGCGTTGCATCCAACACACCGGTTCTCAGCCCGGAATCGCCCGCCTATATGCAGCAAGCCGTGATGCAGTATCAGCAGATCGTCTCCAATGGTGGCTGGCCGGACGTTCCGCCAAGCCAGCAGAAGCTGCAGATCGGTGTCAGTGATCCCTCCGTTCAGGCGCTGCGCCAGCGACTGATGATTGCGGGGGACCTGCCGCGCGAAGCCGGTATTTCCAGCGCGTTCGATTCCTATGTCGACGGTGCCCTGAAGCGGTTCCAGGCGCGTCACGGCCTACCGGCTGATGGTGTCATTGGCGAATACACCTTGAAGGCGCTGAACGTTTCGGCGCAGATCCGCCTCGGCCAGCTTCAGACCAACCTCGTTCGCATCAATACGATGTCTGGAGATCTCGGTCAGCGCCACGTGATGGTCAACATCCCGGCTGCGTCCATCGAAGCGGTCGAAAACAATCGCGTCGTTTTGCGAAACACAGCTGTCGTCGGTCGTGACAGTCGTCCGACGCATATCATCAACTCCAAGATTTACGAGATCATCCTCAATCCTTACTGGACAGCACCTCGCTCGATCATCGAGAAGGACATCGTTCCCTTGATGCAGAAGGATCCGACCTATCTGGAGCGCAACAACATCCGCCTTCTGGACAGCAAGGGGCAGGAAGTCTCGCCAACGACGATTGACTGGAACGCGCCGAAGGCACCGAACCTGATGTTTCGTCAGGACCCCGGCAAGAACAATGCCATGTCGTCCACGAAGATCAACTTCCACAACCCGAACAACGAATACATGCACGACACGCCACAGCAGGGCCTGTTCAACAAGCTGATGCGTTTCGAATCCTCGGGTTGCGTCCGCGTTCAGAACGTCCGTGATCTGACGACCTGGATGCTGCGGGATACGCCCGGCTGGTCGCGACAGGAAATCGAACGTGTTATCGCCACCCGTCAGAACAAGCCCATCAAGCTTGCGCAGGAGCTTCCGGTCTACTTCGTGTACATCACCGCTTGGTCTACGAAGGATGGCGTCGTGCAGTTCCGCGATGACATCTACAGCCAGGACGGCAACGCCGAGTTGGCGCTGAACACCACCAACACCCAGGAACAGCCATCCGGCTCGATCGACGACGACCTTCTGCCGCGGAACTGATCGAGCGTTCCAGACATTCAAAAAGCCGCGTTTTTCAAAGCGCGGCTTTTCTTTTGGTGGAATGGCGACGATTCCAATGGAATTTTTTGCCAAAGTCGCAGTTTGACGGGCAAATCTCGCAGGCTGTCTTGCTCTTGAAAGGGCAGGGCGCTAAGACGCCATCGCATGACTGTTTCAGGAGCTATCATCATGACGAACACAGATGCCTTCTTCTCCCGCCCGCTTGCCGAAGCCGATCCGACAATCTTCGGCGCGATTGAAAAGGAGCTTGGCCGTCAGCGTCACGAGATCGAGCTGATCGCCTCCGAAAACATCGTTTCCCGCGCCGTGCTTGAAGCGCAGGGTTCGATCATGACGAACAAATATGCAGAGGGATATCCGGGCAAGCGCTACTATGGCGGCTGCCAGTTTGTCGATATTGCCGAAGAGTTGGCCATCGAGCGCGCCAAGAAGCTGTTCGGTGTCAACTTCGCCAACGTTCAGCCAAACTCCGGTTCGCAGATGAACCAGGCCGTGTTTTTCGCGCTGCTCCAGCCGGGCGATACGTTCATGGGTCTCGACCTGAATTCAGGCGGTCACCTGACGCATGGTTCGGCTGTCAATATGTCCGGCAAGTGGTTCAACGTCGTGTCCTACGGCGTTCGTGAAGGCGACAACCTTCTCGACATGGATGAAGTCGAGCGTAAGGCCAGAGAAACAAAGCCGAAGCTGATCATCGCCGGTGGCACCGCCTATTCCCGCACCTGGGACTGGAAGCGTTTCCGCGAGATTGCCGATGAGGTTGGCGCTTACCTGATGGTCGACATGGCGCATATCGCCGGTCTGGTCGCCGGTGGTCAGCATCCATCGCCATTCCCGCATTGCCATGTTGCCACGACCACCACCCACAAGTCTCTGCGCGGCCCACGCGGCGGCATGATCCTGACCAATGACGAGGATCTGGCCAAGAAGTTCAACTCGGCTGTTTTCCCCGGCCTTCAGGGCGGTCCGCTGATGCACGTCATCGCTGCCAAGGCCGTTGCCTTTGGCGAAGCGCTGGAACCCGAGTTCAAGGATTATGCGGCACAGGTCGTCAAGAACGCCAAGGCGCTGGCCGAAACCCTGATCGAAGGCGGCCTCGACGTCGTTTCCGGCGGCACCGACAACCATCTGATGCTGGTCGATCTTCGCAAGAAGAACGCCACCGGCAAGCGGGCGGAGGCCGCACTTGGCCGTGCCTACATCACCTGCAACAAGAACGGCATTCCGTTCGACCCTGAAAAGCCGTTCGTCACATCCGGCGTGCGCCTCGGCACACCAGCCGGTACGACACGCGGCTTCAAGGAAGCGGAATTCCGTGAAATCGGCAAGCTGATCGTCGAAACGCTGGATGGTTTGAAGGCTGCCAACTCCGACGAAGGCAATGCGTCGGTCGAGGCTGCGATTCGTGAAAAGGTCGTCGCTTTGACGGATCGTTTCCCGATGTACCCCTATCTGTAAGAGGGATTTAAGCGATGCGCTGCCCTTTTTGCGGCTCGGAAGATACGCAGGTCAAGGACTCGCGTCCGGCGGAGGATAACACGTCTATCCGCCGGCGGCGCATCTGCCCGGATTGCGGCGGTCGCTTTACGACCTATGAGCGCGTGCAGTTGCGCGAGTTGATGGTCATCAAAAAAAGTGGTCGTAAACTGCCTTTCGACCGCGAAAAGCTGGTGCGGTCGTTCGAGATTGCCCTGCGCAAGCGTCCCGTGGATCGCGACCGCATCGAGCGCGCCGTTTCTGGTATTGCGCGGCGTTTGGAAAGCTCGGGCGAAACGGAAATTCCATCAGAGGAAATCGGCTTGCAGGTGCTGGAAGCGCTGAAGGGCCTCGATGACGTCGCGTTCGTTCGTTACGCTTCCGTATATCGCGACTTCAGTCATGCCGAGGATTTCGAGAATGTGATCGCTGAGATCAACGCAAAGATCGCGCGTGACACTGACGCCGGAGCGTAAACCCGTGACCACCCGCGCCGATGATGAGCGTTTCATGGCACGGGCAATCGAAATTTCCCGCCGCCATCTGGGCCTGACCGATACCAATCCTTCCGTCGGTTGCGTTCTTGTCAAAGATGGCGAGATCATTGCCGAAGCCGTCACCGCCATCGGCGGTCGCCCGCATGCGGAGCGTCAAGCTCTGGATATTGCAGGCGAAGCGGCGCGGGGTGCGACGGCCTATGTCACGCTCGAACCTTGCTCCCATTTCGGCAGAACACCGCCCTGCGCAAACGCGCTGGTGGACTTCGGTGTTGCCCGTGTGGTCGTTGCCGCCGATGACCCCGATGAGCGGGTGTCCGGGCGCGGTTATCAGATTTTGCGGGATGCCGGGATCGCGGTTGAGACTGGTTTGCTGCGCGCGGACAGCGAGCGGGCGCTGGCCGGATATCTCACGCGTCAGTTAAAGAACCGCCCGCATGTCATTTTAAAAATTGCAGTGTCCTCTGATGGTATGATCGGTCGGCGCGGTGAGGGGCAAGTTGCGATTACTGGCCCGGAATCGCGACAGGCCGTGCATGAGTTGCGCGCTCACTGCGATGCGATCCTTGTCGGCATCGGTACCGCGATGACCGATGATCCGGAACTGACGGTGCGGATTGCGGGGCTGGAGTATCGTTCGCCGGTTCGGATCGTGATGGATCGGCGGCTGGCGTTACCGGTGGGTTCGAAGCTGGTGCAGACGGCGCGGGATGTGGCGACCTTGGTTGGCGTGATTGATAGTGCAGGCGAGGAAAGCACCACCCAAAAACGCAAGCAACTCGAAGCCGCAGGTGTTGAAATCATTGAAACATCCGACATTCGGAATTTTCTTTCCATTCTCGTAGAACGTGGAATGTCCGAACTTCTTGTCGAAGGCGGTGCTCGGATCGCAAAATCTTTCCTTGATGCCGGGCTTGTAGACCGTATCCTGCTGTTCGAAAGTCCTGTGATCATCGGCGAAGGCGGACTTGAAAGCCCGATCACACGTGCCGATATCCCGGAGGAATTTACATTTTTCGGCGAAACGGCTTATGGACCAGATCGCTGTTTTGAATTTGAAAGGCCGCTTTGATGTTTACCGGAATTGTCACCGACGTCGGAACCGTGTCCGCACTTGAGGCGCTGCCGGAAGGCGTGCGTCTGCGTGTCGCGACCAGTTACGATCCCAAGACAATCGACATCGGCGCATCGATTTCCCATGGCGGCGTCTGCCTGACCGTAACGAAGCTTCCCGAGCAGGGTAGCAACGAGCGCTGGTATGAGGTCGAGGCATGGGAAGAGGCTCTACGCCTGACCACGATTGCGAGCTGGACCAAGGACACGCGCGTCAATCTGGAGCGCGCTCTGAAGATCGGCGATGAACTGGGCGGTCACATCGTTTCCGGTCATGTGGACGACAAGGCGGAAATCCTGTCCATCGAACCGGAAGGCGAGGCGGTCCGAATCCGCCTCCGCGCGCCGTCCCATCTGGCGAAATTCGTTGCGCCCAAAGGCTCGGTTGCGCTGGACGGTACGTCGCTCACCGTCAACGCGGTCAACGGTACGGATTTCGACGTCCTGCTCATCCGCCACACGCTGTCCGTCACCACATGGGGTGACCGCAAGCCGGGCGATTTCGTCAATTTCGAGGTCGATACGATGGCGCGCTATGCGGCCAGATTGGCCGAGTTTCCATCCAGCCCGACATAGGCTCTTTGCATCGCTCGGAGTGTAAACGCACTGTTTGCGCGGGGCTGAACACCACCATTGCATTAAAAATGCTTGCCAACTTTGGCAAGCCATGGTTTGACCGCGCCAAAAGCCGGGATGATCCGGCGCAGCTTTTCAGGAAATTCCCATGTCCAAGCCTCATCTTCTCATCGTGGAAGCACGTTTTTATGACGATATGGCCGATGCACTTCTGGATGGCGCGAAATTCGCGCTCGATGAAGCTGGTGCGACCTATGATATCATCACCGTTCCCGGCGCGCTGGAAATCCCACCTGCCATTGCCATGGCACTGGATGGTGCCGATAATGAAGGCACGGAATATGACGGTTTCGTTGCGCTCGGCATGGTCATTCGTGGTGAAACCTACCACTTCGACATCGTTTCCAATGAATCGTCGCGCGCGCTGATGGATCTGGCTGTCAGTGAATCGCTTGCCATCGGCAATGGCATCATGACCGTTGAGAACGAAGATCAGGCTTGGGCGCGCGTTCGCCGGTCCGACAAGGACAAGGGCGGCTTTGCCGCTCGTGCTGCCTTGACCATGATTGACCTGAAGAAAAAACTGGGTGGCTGAGCGCATGAGCAATACCGAGAACGGCTCCGAGCCTCGTCCACCGTCTACCAAGCCCGTCAACCAGCGTGGCGCCGCACGTCTTGCGGCGGTTCAGGCGCTCTATCAGATGGATGTTGGCGGCACCGGTGTCATGGAAGTCGTCGCTGAATACGAGGCTCATCGTCTGGGCCAGGAAGTGGATGGCGAAACCTATCTGAAGGCCGATGCATCCTGGTTCCGCTCCATCGTCGCAGGCGTCGTGCGCGACCAGACGAAGATCGATCCGCTGGTGCGCTCTGCCCTTCAGGAAGACTGGCCGCTGTCGCGTCTCGACACGACCGTCCGGGCAATTCTACGCGCTGGTACGTTTGAGATCATGGAGCGCAAAGACGTTCCCGTTGCGGTCATCGTCACCGAATATGTCGAGATCGCCCGCGCGTTTTTTGAACATGACGAGCCGAAACTCGTCAATGCGGTTCTGGACCGTATTGCCAAGCAGGTCCGAGGCGAAACGAAGCGCGCGTAAACATCAGAGGATGACATGACCGCAGTTTCCGTTACCGGACTTGAGAGCCAGCTGACGGAAGCCAAGCGCAACGTCTTCCTGCTTGCCTTGGCGCAGGCCATCATGGGTTCTGCGGGGCCGCTCAGCTTTTCGGTTGGTGCGCTCGCAGGCTACCAGCTTCTGGGTGCAGACAAGTCGCTTGCGACGGCACCGTTGACAGGTTTCAACATCGGCGTTGCGCTGGGTGCCATCGCCGTTGCTCTTGCCGCCCGTTTTCTCGGTCGCAAGGCTGGTTTCATCGTCGGCGCGCTTCTCTGTTCCATTGGGGGAGGGATTGCAGCGCTGGCGCTCTTCCGCTCCGAATTTTGGCTGTTTGTCGTGGGTTTGATGCTGATCGGCGTGTCCGGTGGCTTCACCCAGAAGATCCGGTTTGCGGCGGCGGATGCCTCGCCTTCCTTTTATAAACCGAAAGCCATCTCGTGGATTTTGGCGGGCGGTGTTATTTCCGCCATTGTCGGACCGCAGCTGGCGATCTTCGGCAAGGACTTGCTGGCACCGGTCACGTTTGCTGGCGCTTTTATCGCCTTCATTCCTCTGGGTCTCGTTGCTGCGGGGATTTTTTCATTTCTGAAGCTGCCTGAACTGCGCAGCACCTCGGTCGCGGATAAGCCGGCAAGGCCGTTGAGAGAGATCGTCACCACACATCGATTCGTCACCGGTATGATGTGCGGCATCGGCACTTACGCTCTGATGACATTCATGATGACAGGCGCGCCGCTTGCCATGGTCATTGGCTGTGGCTTTCCCAGTGAGTTGGCTACGCTTGGCATCCAATGGCACGTGCTGGCCATGTTCGGCCCCAGCTTTTTCACCGGCATGCTGATTTCCCGTTTCGGCGCTGAGAAAATCGTTGCAGCCGGACTTCTCGTTCTCATGGCCTGCGCCGTGGTCGCGCATATGGGCGTGGAGCTCTGGAATTTCTGGGTGGCGCTCATTCTTCTGGGAATGGGATGGAATTTCGGTTTCATCGGCGCGACATCCATCGTTTCATCCAGCTATCGCCCGCACGAAGCAGACAAGGTCCAGGGCTTCCACGATATCGTGCTGTTCGGCACGGTGGCTCTGTCCTCCTTCGCCTCTGGTCAGGTGTTTACGGCGTGGGGCTGGTCAGTCATGAACCTCGTCATCTGGCCGGTCTCCGCCACCTGCCTCCTGCTCATTCTTTTCCTTTTGCTAAAACAAAAGCAAAAACCGCTCTGAATCAGTGTGATTAAGATTTCCCGCAATCATCTTCGGGCTTGACGCGACGTGTTTCGCCAACGCATCCTCGCAATGCAAGCCGTTTATCCTTGGAGGGGAATAGGCGGCTTACCTTGGCGTAAGGATCAAACTTCCTTGCGCCCCGCATGGTTTCGCTCGCCGGGAAGGGAGAGAGCCCGGCACATTGGAGGTAAGTGCGAATGACCGTCATTGCATTGGTAATTTTATGCGGTGTCCTGTCCGTGATATACGCGGTATGGGCAACGAAAAGCGTTCTGGATGCCGATCAGGGCAGCGAACGCATGCAGGAAATCGCAGGCTATATCCGTGAGGGCGCGCAGGCGTATCTCACCCGTCAATATTTTACCATCGCAATCGTCGGTATCATCGTTGCAGCGGCGGTCTGGTTCTTTCTGTCGCCGGAAGCTTCTATCGGTTTCATCATAGGCGCTGTTCTGTCCGGCGTTGCAGGCTTCATCGGCATGCATGTCTCGGTGCGCGCCAATCTGAGGACTGCGCAGGCTGCCTCTCATAGTCTGGCTGCAGGCCTCGACATCGCGTTCAAGTCCGGTGCCATCACCGGCATGCTGGTGGCGGGTCTTGCTCTGCTGGGCGTTTCCATCTACTACCTCGTGCTGACGGCAGGGCTTGGCCACGCAACCGGTTCGCGCCAAGTCATCGACGCCCTCGTTTCACTGGGTTTCGGTGCATCGCTGATTTCCATCTTTGCCCGTTTGGGCGGTGGTATCTTCACAAAGGGCGCTGATGTCGGCGGTGATCTTGTCGGCAAGGTCGAAGCGGGTATTCCCGAAGACGACCCGCGCAACCCCGCCACCATCGCCGACAATGTCGGCGACAATGTCGGCGATTGCGCAGGGATGGCAGCAGACCTGTTCGAGACCTATGCCGTGTCCGTGGTTGCCACCATGGTTCTTGCGGCTATCTTCTTTGCCGGTGCGCCAGTGCTCGAAAGCGCCATGCTCTACCCCTTGGCGATCTGCGCGGTTTGCGCCCTGACCTCGATTGCAGGCACGTTCTTCGTCAAGCTCGGCACCAACAATTCCATCATGGGTGCGCTCTATAAGGGGCTGATCGCGACGGGCGTCTTCTCCGTCGGTGGTCTTGCCATTGCCACATCGCTGACCATCGGCTGGGGCTCCATTGGCACCGTGGCCGGTCGGGACATCACCGGCGTCAACCTGTTTCTGTGCGGCATCGTCGGTTTGCTCGTCACCGCTCTGATCGTGGTGATTACCGAGTATTACACCGGGACCAACAAGCGCCCGGTCAATTCCATCGCGCAAGCTTCCGTCACGGGTCATGGCACCAACGTCATTCAGGGGCTTGCCGTTTCGCTGGAATCGACCGCCCTGCCTGCCATCGTCATCGTGGGCGGGATCATCTCGACGTATCAACTCGCCGGCCTCTTCGGAACCGGCATCGCCGTCACGGCCATGATCGGTATCGCCGGCATGATCGTTGCGCTCGATGCGTTTGGTCCTGTTACGGATAATGCGGGCGGCATTGCCGAAATGGCGGGGCTCGATCCCGATGTGCGCAAGGCCACCGACGCGCTGGATGCGGTTGGCAATACGACCAAGGCCGTCACAAAGGGTTACGCTATCGGATCGGCGGGGTTGGGTGCGCTCGTGCTGTTTGCCGCCTACTCCAATGACCTCTCCTATTTTGCCGCCAATGGCGATCTCTATCCGTACTTCAAGGACATCGGGGACATCTCGTTCAGCCTCGCCAATCCCTACGTGGTCGCAGGTTTGATCTTCGGTGGTATGATTCCCTATCTCTTCGGCGGCATCGCCATGACCGCCGTCGGCAAGGCGGCAGGCTCTATCGTCGAAGAAGTGCGCCGCCAGTTCCGCGAAAAGCCGGGTATCATGGAGGGCACGGAAAAGCCCGATTACGGCCGTGCCGTGGATATTCTTACCAAAGCGGCGATCCGGGAGATGGTCATTCCTTCGCTGCTGCCTGTTTTGGCGCCGCTCGTCGTCTACTTTGGTGTGTTGCTGATTTCAGGCTCCAAGGCGTCGGCCTTTGCCGCTCTCGGCGCGTCTCTGCTGGGCGTGATCATCAACGGCCTCTTCGTTGCCATCTCCATGACATCGGGTGGTGGTGCCTGGGACAATGCCAAGAAGAGCTTCGAAGACGGCTTCATCGACAAGGACGGGGTAACGCATCTCAAGGGTTCTGAGGCGCACAAGGCGTCGGTTACCGGCGATACGGTTGGCGATCCCTACAAGGATACAGCCGGTCCCGCCGTGAACCCGGCCATCAAGATCACCAACATCGTGGCATTGCTGCTGCTGGCTGTTCTGGCTCACTGAACAGGATCAAACGAAAAAGCCCGCGAGAATAAATCTCGCGGGCTTTTTTGCATTTGGTTTGTCTCTGAGATCAGAAACCGCTGCCGCTGTCGCCGCTCTGGCCCAGAATGCTCTTTGCAATGCCGGCACCGGCTGTTCCGCCAGACAGAAGCTGTTGCAGGAAGGTGAGGTCCTTGCCACCCGTCGGTGTTGTGCGGGAAATCGTATCGAAAACCTTGCCGTCCTGAAGCGTGTAGTTTGCCTTTTGTGAAACGACGCCGTTCTTATCGAAGTAGATCGCGAGAATGCTCTGCTCGACCAGCTTCGGCTTCATGAAGGCCGCCTTGCGAACGCGTTTCTGGGAGATGTAGTAAAACACCTCATTGCCGAAAGTCGCTGTCGTGGAGGGCGTGCCCATCGTCAGCAAAACCTGTTCGCGGCTGGATCCCACAGGAATAAGCTGGAGCGACTGCTCGTCGGCCACATAACCGTTATGGAAAACGTCGGTGGTGCTGGAGCAGGCCGTCAGAAGGCTGGATGCGACGATGATCGCAACGGCGGTCTTGCTGAGAAACTTGGCCTGCGTTCCGGATTTCTGCTTACTCACCTGCGTTTCCCCGACTGCGATCATGAATGGCACCTTCCGGCATTGCGTGTTGCACCGTTTCTGTACACACGATTATGTCAATCCGGGGACAGGAATTCCCCGTTTTCCAAAGGAATGCAATGGTTGGCCGATGATCAACGTGATCTGAACGGCATTGCAATTCTCGGATGCTTCGGTAAACCAGCTTTGGCAATCATGCAACAAGTGCAATGGGCGAGACGCGATTTCGTCGATCAATATTCGGAAATTTCGATGGTGTTCGGCCTTTTCAAAAAGAAAAACAACAATCAGGCCATCGTCGACAGGCAATACACGACCTTGACGACGGCAGCGCGCCATCCCGATTTTTATCTTCACCTTGGTGTGCCCGATACGGTCATGGGACGTTTCGAGCTTCTGGCCATCGTCATGATTCTGTATTTTCGGCGGATGAAGACTGCCACCACCAGCGGGCAGGAGATTGCGCAAGAGATCATCGACGCCTTTTTTCAAGACCTCGATCATTCCATGCGTGAGCTTGGTATTGGTGACCAAGGCGTCCCCAAACGCATGAAGAAGTTCGCCGGTATGTTCTATGGACGACTCGAAGCATACGCTGCAGCGCTTGATACTTCAGATGCAACAGCCCTTGCCGCAGCCCTTGTGCGCAATATATACCCCCAAGCTGAAGCGTCCTCGCCCGACATGCGGGGACTTGCCAATTGGATGATGGCGGCCGCCGATGCACTGGCTGAGCAATCGGAAGAAATGATCGCGACTGGACGCGTTACGCTGCCTGCCCCGATTTGAAGAGGTTTTAATGAATTCGCAACACCCGGCTAATGACGACGTTCCTTTTTCCTATCTCGTTAAGGTAGGTCATATTTCCGCCAATCCCGTCAGGATTGGTCTCACGGCAAGTCCTGAAGAACTTTTGGGGCTCGCCAGATTGTGGGATGTCGTATCCGTCGAAACGTTGAAAAGCGAATTGCAGGTCACCCGTTGGAAAAGGGACGGCTTGAAGATCACCGGTGATGTGCATGTGGCTTTGACGCAGGCATGCGTTGTCACACTGGAGCCGGTTGCGGGTGTTATCAATGAGAAGATTGATCAGATATTTGTGCCTGAGGGTTCCAAGCTTGCGCGGATGTTAACCGACGATAAGGGTGAAATCGTTCTTGATCCAGATGGCCCGGATATTCCAGACCAGTTCACTGGCGACACGATCGATGTCGGCGTCGTGGTTGCAGAGTTCGCAGCGCTTGCCATCGATCCTTACCCGCGCAAACCGGATGTGGATTTTGCACAATTTGGAGACGATAAGCTTGTGGACGACAAAAAGCCATCGCCCTTCGCAGTGCTGAAGGATTGGAAAAAAGACTGAATCCGGTTGGATATGTCCAATAATTCAGTTGTAAGAGAGCGCGGAAACGGTATTTTCGCGCAAAATTCCACCGCGCAGCGGTAAGAAGGATCAGGGACGAGTGATCAGAATAGCAATTGACGTCATGGGCGGAGATTTTGGCCCTGATGTTGCCATCCCGGGTGCTGCCAAGGCACTGGAGCGGCATACCGATGTCGCCGTTCTGCTCTATGGGCAGAAGGCCATATGTGAACCTATTCTCGCGCAATTTCCTACGCTTCGGGACAGATCGCAATTTTTCGATTGTGAAGTGTCTGTCACCATGGACGAGAAGCCTAGCCAGGCTTTGCGCCGGGGCCGTTACGTGTCGAGCATGTGGCGCGCCATCGAAGCTGTGAAGGTCGGTGAGGCCGATGTCGTCGTGTCTGCCGGCAACACCGGTGCTCTGATGGCCATGGCGAAATTCTGCCTTCGCACCATGGCTCGGGTCGAGCGTCCTGCCATTGCCGGCATATGGCCCACGACACGGGGCGAAAGCATCGTTCTCGACGTGGGCGCAACGATTGGTGCGGACTCACAGCAACTGCTCGACTTCGCGATCATGGGCGGCGCCATGGCCCGTGCACTTTTCGATATCGACCGTCCGACGGTTGGCCTTCTTAATGTTGGGACCGAAGAGGTGAAGGGTCAGGAAGAAGTCCGCGAGGCGGGCCGCCTGATCCGTGAAGCCGATCTCGGCACCATCGACTATCGCGGCTTTGTAGAAGGCAACGACATTGGCAAGGGTACGGTCGATGTGGTGGTGACCGAAGGCTTTACGGGCAACATTGCCTTGAAGGCGGCCGAAGGCACAGCCCGGCAGATCAACACGCTGCTCCGCGAAGCGATTTCCCGCAGCTTCATCGCCAAGATCGGCTACATTCTCGCAAAAAGCGCATTTGATGCGCTGCGCGACAAGATGGACCCAAGGAAGGTCAATGGCGGCGTGTTCCTTGGATTGAACGGCATTGTGATCAAGAGCCATGGCAGTACGGATGCGATGGGCTTCGCCTCTGCGATCGATGTCGGTTACGATATGGCCCATAATGGTCTGACGGCTAAAATAGAAAATGATTTGAAAGCATACCACGCAAGACGTCTGCCGCCTCCGGCACCCGAAGCGCTCGTGGTTGATGAGGAAATTTAGATGATCCGCTCGATTATACGAGGTTACGGTGCAGCGCTGCCGAAGCGCGTCATGACGAACCAGGACATTGAAGCGATCGTCGAGACTACCGATGAGTGGATCGTCCAGCGCACCGGCATCAAGCAGCGTTACATCGCAGGCGAGGGCGAGACGACATCGTCACTTGGCGAACTTGCAGCGCGTGCAGCCCTTGAGAACGCCGGTATCCAGCCGGACGAAATCGATCTCATCATCGTGGCGACATCGACGCCGGACAATACGTTTCCGGCCACTGCGGTCAACATCCAGAACCGTCTCGGTATTACCAGCGGCTTTGCGTTTGATGTTCAGGCCGTCTGTTCCGGTTTCGTCTATGCCATGGCAACGGCAGACCTTTATATTCGCGGCGGCATGGCAAGGCGCGTTCTGGTCATTGGCGCTGAAACCTTCTCTCGCATTCTCGATTGGACCGACCGCACGACCTGCGTCCTGTTCGGCGATGGTGCGGGGGCCGTCGTCCTTGAAGCGGGTGAGGGCGAGGGCAAGACCTCTGATCGTGGTATTCTGACCTCCAACCTGCGTTCTGACGGTTCCCACAAGGACAAGCTCTATGTCGATGGCGGGCCGTCCACGACAGGCACTGTCGGCCACCTGCGCATGGAGGGCCGCGAGGTTTTCAAACACGCTGTCGGCATGATCACGGATGTGATTGAGGCTGCATTCGAAGCGACCGGCACAACTGCGGATGACCTCGACTGGCTGGTGCCGCATCAGGCAAACCGCCGCATCATCGACGGTTCGGCGAAAAAGCTCGGCATTCCCAACGAAAAAGTCGTCATAACAGTCGATCAGCATGGCAACACGTCAGCGGCTTCCATTCCGCTCGCGCTGGCCGCGGCGGCGTCAGATGGCCGCATCAAAAAGGGCGATCTGGTTATGCTGGAAGCCATGGGTGGTGGTTTCACCTGGGGCGCCGTTCTGCTGCGCTGGTAAAGTTTGGTTTATGAAGGCCGGTAAACCATTGCCACTATTAATGGAAATGCCTAAACGATTCCGGAAACTTTGCTTGACCGGTTGCAACAAGGGCAATAATCTCTGAGCGGTTCAGCAAAATAAAAGAGAGCGGTGCGGGGAAATATGGCCGGGAAAACAGTGACACGTGCGGATCTAGCCGAGTCTGTGTTTCGAAAAGTGGGGCTGTCCCGAACCGAATCCGCCGAACTGGTTGAAACTGTCATCGACGAAATCTGCAACGCGATCACGCGTGGTGAGGTTGTAAAGCTCTCTTCCTTCGCAACGTTTCAGATCCGCGAAAAGAACGAGCGCATCGGCCGCAACCCTAAGACGGGCGAAGAGGTGCCGATTTCTCCTCGCCGTGTCATGACGTTCAAGGCGTCCAATGTGCTCAAGCAGCGCATTCTCAAGGCGCACGCAGCCCGCAAGGCCAAACAGAAGCCTCAAAAACCCGGCGCCTAAATTTTCACTTGTGTTCCCGCGGACGTTCCAAACGCACAGATTCCCATCTTCTTGTGAAAACAGTTGAATTTCAACCGGCAAGCCGTTGAAATAAGGCCGATTCGCATCATACCGTGCATCGTGTTTTTGAATCCTGACTTTGGTTTGGATTGGAGTTGATCTTGGATAAAAGCCCCGACGCGTTTCGAACGATTAGTGAAGTTGCAGACGATCTTGATCTGCCGCAACACGTCCTGCGCTTTTGGGAAACGCGTTTTCCGCAGATCAAGCCCATGAAGCGCGGCGGTGGCCGGCGCTATTATCGCCCTGATGATGTCGACTTGCTGAAAGGTATTCGCCATCTTCTTTACGACCATGGCTATACGATCAAGGGCGTACAGAAGCTGTTGAAGACGAATGGCAACCGCTTCGTTTCGGCGATTGCATCGGGCGATATGGCGACGATGGAAGCCATTATGGCCGCAAGCGGGGAGACTGCGGAGCCACGTGTTGCGGGTGCAGAGGACGACGAGGTTGTCGGCCGTCCCAAGGCAAAGCCGAGCGGCCGCTTTTTCGGCTTTGGCGGTGCCGGAGACGACACCCCGGAAATCTCCATCGGCAAGTCCAGCATCAGCAAGGATGACCGCGCACTTCTGCAAGAAGCTCTGTTTGATTTGCTGGAATGCAAGCGGTTGCTCGATCAGGTGCGTTGACGTTCGCCTAGCGCTTGTGGATAACCGAGCTTTGATCCGCAATTATTTCAAATGCCAACCTTTCAGAAACTCCTTGGGCCGATAATGCGCTTCCAGGCACGTTTCGTGAGCCGCAGTGCGGTTTACGAGAAGTCATGCGTTAAAAAGCGAATTCAAGGCCCGTTGCGCAACCATGTCCGCAGCGTGTCGTAGACCAAGGAGTTTCGCCATGAGCAAGAGAAAACCCACCACCCGCCGCCGCTCTTCCGCCAAATCCGGCGGTTCAGGCGTATGGTCCTGGATGTTGCTTTTCGGCGTTGCGATTGGCGGAATTCAGGTCTACGAGCACCGCGATAGTCTTCTGCCGCAACTCAAAGGGACAGTGGCCTCCGTCTCTAAGACGATTTCACCAACTTCCAGACCCGCAACACGCGAAGTTGCCTCTGAGCGGCCGAAAGCAGCACCGACGCAGACCGTCGCGCTTCCTGCCAGTGGGGCTCCTATTCCACCTCGCGCTATTGCCATGCCATCGGGTTCATCGGCAACGCAGATGGCATCCGCGACCCTGCCTGCGCCGCGCCCACAGGTGCAGACCGTGTCTTTGACGGAGAAGCCGGGCACATTCGCGTTTTGCGGCCGCTCCGGCCTTAATAATTGTGTGGCTGATGGCAACACCTTCTGGATGAAGGGGGTAAAGATGAAGCTTTCGGGCATCGATGTGCCGAACACCGATCAGGCTCGCTGCCTTGAGGAACGTCAGAAGGGGTTCACCGCCAAGGTGCGCTTGCGCGACATGCTCAATGCTGGCGGCTTCCAGGTCGCATCTGCAGGCGGCGCGTCCACCTTGTCCAGATCAGGGGTGTCATTCGCCGACCAACTCGTTCGCGAGGGTCTGGCGCGTCGGGCCGGTGCTGCAAGCCAGTCCTGGTGTGGCTGAAATCACAATCGAGCTCATCACCCCCGGTTGACCACAGCCGCCTGCGCTGTGTAGATAAAACCGCAAGCGGACGTGGCGGAATCGGTATACGCAGCAGACTTAAAATCTGCCGGCCCATGGTCTTGCGGGTTCAAGTCCCGCCGTCCGCACCAGTTTTCTCAACCCTTCCAGAACAACGGCATCAGCAGCACAAGCACGGTCAATATTTCCAGACGTCCAAGCAGCATCATCACCGATAGCAGGTAGAGCGCAGGGTCACTGATGGTGGAGAAGTTGCCTGCGGGACCAATGATGGGGCCGATCCCGGGGCCGACATTGCCGAGCGCGGTGGCGACGGCGGAGGTTGCTGTCAGGAAGTCGTAGCCCATCGCGCTCATGGCGAGGCTGCCGCCGATCCACAGCGCGATGAAGCAACTGATGAACAGAAACACGTTGCGGATGGTTTCGGCATCCATGATTTGGTTTCCGTAGCGAACGGAATAGACGGCGTCGGGGTAGAGCAGCTTTTTCAAGCCGGTTTTGACCACGTTGAACACGATGACGAATCGGTAGGCCTTGATACCGCCTGCGGTGGAGCCGGAACAGCCGCCCATAAAGGTGGCAAAGAAAGCGACGACCACCACGAAGGGTCCCCACAGCGTGTAATCGTCGCTGGCAAAGCCGCCGGTGGACAGGATCGATGTCATGTTGAAGAAGGAATGGCTGAGCGCGATGTCGAGCGGCACGCCATTGGTCACGTGGTGATAGATGCCGACCGCGAGCGAGATTGCGCAGAGGTAGCCGATGAACACGCGGATTTGCGGATCGTGAAGAATGTCCAGCCGACCACGGATCGCCAGCAGGATCATGACTGAAAAGGGCAGGCTTCCGAGAATGAGGAAGAAGGTCGCGATCCACAGCAGCGCGACGTTATCGCCGAAAAAGGCGAAAGATGCATCATGAGTGGAAAAGCCGCCGGTGGCGATGGCAGACATCGCGTGGTTCAGGGCGTCGAAATGCGTCATGCCAGCGAAATCGAAAGCGATAGTGCACGCAAGCGTCATCACCACATAAATGCCGACGAAGGCTTTGGTGAAACTGGCCAGCCGCGCAAAGGGCCGGTCATTCGCGGTGTCGGATGATTCCATGCGGAAAAACGTCATGCCGCCGACGCGCAACAGCGGCAAAATGAAGAGGCCAAGCGCAACGATACCGATACCGCCAAGCCAGCACAGCAGCGAACGCCAGATGAGAATGCCCTGGGGTGCATTGTCCAGCCCGGAAATGACTGTCGAACCGGTGGTGGTGATGGCCGAGATCGATTCGAACAGCGCTTGTGCAAATGTCAGCCCGAGTTCGGAGAGATAGAGTGGCACGGCGCCAATCAGCGAGAAGACGAGCCAGAGAACGTTGACCAGTAGAAAACCGAACCTTTTGTTGAAGGTCGGCATCGGCGCACGGGTGGCAAACGCGCAGGCAAGCGCCAGCCCGCCGCACATGAAGCCGGATATGGCAAAGACTGCCCAGTCATTGTTTCCGTAATAGAGATCGGTCATGGCGGGCACAAACATCGCCGTCGCCATGTAGAGCCCGAAGATCGACGCGATATAGAGGACTGCGCGCAAAAGGTTGCTGTTCAATAAATGGAACCTTGATTGAGGGAAGCGTACCGAAGTTGCGCAAAGAGTCTTTGTAACATGCGTTTTCCTATGGCATAGCGGGTGCCATCGTGAAATTCAATGGATTGAAAATCGTGGATAAAGTGCTTGTAGAGGCCGCAAGGCGGGAAGTTCGGGAATTGTTTCCCGAAACGCCGTTGCAGTTGAATGAACATCTGAGCCGCCGGTATGGAGCCGAGATCTGGCTGAAGCGTGAAGATCTCACGCCTGTTCGTTCCTACAAGATCAGAGGCGCGTTCAATTTTCTCCGCAAGGCCGTCGCCACCACGGGCAAAGACAGGATTTTCGTGTGCGCGTCGGCTGGCAACCACGCGCAGGGTTTTGCCTTCGCATGCCGCCATTTCGGTGTGCATGGCGTTGTCTTCATGCCAGTGACGACACCGCAACAGAAGATCGACAAGACCCGCATCTTCGGTGGCGAGTTCATCAAGATCAGGCTGATCGGCGATATATTCGACCAATGCTACGCGGCGGCCCGCAAGCATGTCGAAGAGACCAATGGCTACATGGTCTCGCCGTTTGACCATAAGGACATCATCGAAGGGCAGGCGACGGTTGCTGCCGAGATCGTCGATCAGTTGCCGGACGATGTCGCGCCTGACATGGTCATCATGCCCGTTGGCGGCGGCGGCCTTGCCTCCGGCATGACGGGTTTCCTGACTGGGAAGGTGGCCAGCGAAAACTTCATTTTCTGCGAGCCGGTCGGCGCGCCAAGCCTCAAGAAAAGCCTTGAGGTGGGTCACGCCGTCACGGTCGCCAACGTCGATAACTTCGTGGACGGTGCCGCCGTAGCGCGCATTGGCGATCTCAATTTCGAGGCGTTGCAGCATTTCCCCGCGGATCAGGTCGAACTCGTTCCGGAAAATGCCATCTGCGTGACGATGATCGAGATGCTCAATCTTGAAGGTCTGGTGCTGGAGCCTGCCGGTGCGCTTTCGATTGCCGCGCTGGAACAGCTCGGTCGGGAGAAGCTGGAGGGCAAGCGCGTGATCTGCGTTGTGTCAGGCGGCAATTTCGATTTCGAGCGTCTGCCGGACGTGAAAGAACGGGCCATGCGTTACACCGGCGTGAAGAAATACTTCATTCTGCGCCTGCCGCAGCGCCCCGGCGCCCTGCGCGATTTCCTCAATCTTCTGGGACCCGATGATGACGTGGCGCGTTTTGAATATCTCAAGAAGTCCGCACGCAACTTCGGCTCTATTCTGATCGGCATCGAAACCACGCAGCCCGAGAATTTCAGCGGTCTGTTTGAGCGTCTCGAAGAGGCCGGGCTGGGATATGAGGATATCACCGAAAACGACATCCTCGCCAATCTCATCATCTGATGGCGGTAAATGATCAGGCAGGGTGGTTTTTGAACTATGCTGCGGACAGGAAACCAGGAAGGTAGACCATGGCTTCATTCTTCTCGAAACTTTTTTCCGCGTTCGGCTCGTCTCCATCGGATGACGCGCAAAAGAAGACCGAACCGTCAGAGGGGCATCCTTACAAGGATTTCATCATCTGCGCGACGCCGATGAAAGAGGGCGGGCAATTCCGCCTTGCGGGACGAATCGAAAAGACGGTGGGCGACGAAACCCTGGTGCATGAATTTGTGCGTGCCGATGTCTTCACCAGCCATCAAGATGCTGTCGATTTTGCAGTGCGCAAGGCACAGCTGATCATCGATCAGAGTGGTGCGACGCTGTTTGCGGATAAAAAATAACGGCCGCGAGAAATTCGCGACCGTTATGAGACAGTGATGACGGCGGCGCTGCGAAAGCGCCGCTTTTTATCACGCAGCCTTGGCCAGTTCTTCGACCTTGGCGGAAGCAGCGGCAAGCGCTTTTTCCGCGGCTTCCGGACCGAAGGCCAGACCTTCGATGCGAACGACTTCAACGTCGGTCATGCCCATAAAGCCCAAAACGGTCTTGAGGTAAGGAACAGCGTGCTCCAGCGGTGCTGCTGGACCTTCGGAGTAGACGCCAGCAGACGCCAGAACGATGTAAACCTTCTTGCCGGTTGCAAGGCCGACAGGGCCAGACTCCGTGTAGGTGAAGGTCAGGCCAGCCCGCGCAACGACGTCGATCCAAGCCTTCAGGCCGGAATAGATGTTGAAGTTGATGAGGCCAGTACCAATCACGATCGTGTCGGCTTCGAGCAGTTCTGCGACGCGCTCCTCGGAATTTCTGGCAGCTTCTGCCTCTTCCGCGTTGCGATCAGCTGGTGCCTTGCGAATGGCCGCGGTGGTCACTGTGTCGAGATGTTTGATCGGGTTCTGGCCGAGATCGAGGTGGGTGATCGTGCCGTTCGTCTGTTCCTGAAGTTTGGCTGCGAGGTCGCCAGCAAACTTGTTGGACAGCGACTCGTCAGCGCGTGGGCTAGAGGTAATGAGAAGAATTTTCGACATTTGAAATATCCTATATCAATTCTGAAGGTCGGATGGGGCAGGGGAAACCGATCGTTGAAGCTTGTATCGTCCAATGTTGTCATCTAGAAAACCGTGATAATATGGAAGCTACCTATCGAAAAACTGGATGGACCATGGAAGCCAACCCGACGCTGGACCAATTGCAGGTGTTTCTTTCCGTTGCCGAAACGGGCAGCTTTTCGGCGGCGTCTCGGGCCTTGAACCGGGCGCAATCGGTCGTCAGCTACAGCATCGCCAATCTCGAGACACAGCTCGAGGTTACCCTTTTCGAGCGCAACGGCGTTCGCCAGCCGAAGCTGACCGAAGAAGGGGCGGCGATGCTGGAACATGCGCGCCGCATCGTCGCCGGTCTTCAGGATTTGAGAGCCCGCGCCAAAGGTTTGAAGCAGGGGCTGGAAGCGGAAGTGACGCTTGCCATCAGCACCATGGTGCCTGCGGAGGCCGTGGTGGCGGTGCTTCGCGATTTCAGGGAGCAATTTCCCACTGTCGCGCTGAATCTGAGTGTCGGCGAACTGGGCATGGTCATGGAGATGGTGCTGAACCGCAAGGCGGGCATCGGCATCGGTGGTGCCATGTTCCATCAGGATGACGGACTGGTTATCGACAAGGTGGGTCACTCCTTTATGATCCCGGTTGCAGCCGCTGATCATCCTCTGGTGCTTTTGAACCGGCCGTTGACGCTTGTGGATGTGCGTGAGGAAGTGCAACTCGTGGTGACCGACGCGTCGGGCCTGACCAAAGGCAAGGACTTCAACGTTCTGTCCTACAAGAAGTGGCGCGTCAGCGATATCGCAA
Organism: Rhizobium skierniewicense Ch11; assembly: GCF_023757665.1. Taxonomy (NCBI): domain Bacteria; kingdom Pseudomonadati; phylum Pseudomonadota; class Alphaproteobacteria; order Hyphomicrobiales; family Rhizobiaceae; genus Rhizobium; species Rhizobium skierniewicense. The sequence continues at coordinate 37,140 of NZ_RXPG01000021.1, read as the reverse complement.
CCAAATATCAGTTGATCAAAGGTGGTCTCGGCTGGGGTGGGCTTCCGGCCTCTGTGGTTCGTGATGATATCATCAATGGTGATCTGAAAGCGCTGGAGCTCGATTCCTATGAAGGCGGCGAATACCCGCTTTATGCTCTGCGCAAAGCTGACACGCCCTGTGGCCCGGCGGCGACATGGCTGGTGGATGCGTTTCAGCAACGCCTGTCCCAGTGCCCTGACAATCAAAAATTTCTCGCGCAGCTTACACTGAGCCGAGGGGCCGGTCTTCGTGACGCAGCGGAGTAAACCGTACCGTACCGGACCGTACTGTTTTGCCGCAAGGTGACAGTGACAGGTGGGCGGCTTTGGGGTAGAAGCCTTGCAAAAGCGAAGAGTGGGGCTGATTGCCTTACAGGACAAAACCTTCGTGTGAGAAAAATCGAGGAATAAGCAGATGCCAGTTTATCGCTCCAGAACGACAACCCACGGCCGCAACATGGCCGGTGCGCGCGGCCTTTGGCGCGCCACCGGTATGAAGGATGGCGATTTCGGCAAGCCGATTATCGCGGTGGTCAACTCGTTCACGCAGTTCGTGCCCGGCCACGTCCACCTGAAGGACCTCGGTCAACTGGTGGCGCGCGAAATCGAAGCTGCTGGTGGTGTTGCCAAGGAATTCAACACCATTGCGGTCGATGACGGCATCGCCATGGGCCATGATGGGATGCTTTATTCGCTGCCATCGCGTGAAATCATTTCCGACAGCGTCGAATACATGGTCAATGCGCACTGCGCCGACGCGATGGTCTGCATCTCCAATTGCGACAAGATCACTCCTGGCATGCTGAGTGCCGCCATGCGCCTCAATATCCCTGCGGTTTTCGTATCCGGTGGACCGATGGAAGCGGGCAAGGTGGTTCTGCATGGCAAGACCGTTGCGCTCGATCTGGTGGACGCGATGGTCGCAGCAGCCGACGACAAGATGACTGATGAGGAAGTCGATACCATCGAGCGCGCTGCCTGTCCGACCTGTGGCTCATGCTCCGGCATGTTCACTGCCAATTCCATGAACTGTTTGACGGAAGCACTGGGCCTGGCTTTGCCCGGCAACGGTTCCACGCTCGCCACACACTCGGACCGCAAGCGCCTGTTCGTTGAGGCCGGTCACCTGATTGTCGATCTGGCCCGCCGCCATTACGAGCAGGATGACTATACCGTCCTGCCGCGCTCCATCGCGACCAAGGCAGCATTCGAGAACGCCATCGCGCTGGATATTGCCATGGGTGGCTCCACCAATACCGTGTTGCATATCCTGGCCGCGGCCCATGAGGGCGGAGTCGACTTTACCATGGAAGACATCGACCGCATGTCGCGCCGGGTGCCATGCCTGTCCAAGGTCGCGCCTGCCAAGAGCGATGTGCATATGGAAGACGTCCACCGCGCAGGGGGCATCATGCGTATTCTGGGTGAGCTGGACCGCGGTGGCCTCATCAACCGCGATTGCTACACCGTGCATGAACCGACGCTGGGCGATGCCATCGACCGGTGGGACATTACCCGCACCAACAGCGAGACCGTGCGCCAGTTCTTCAAGGCCGCCCCCGGTGGCGTGCCGACGCAGGTTGCCTTCAGCCAGTCCTCGCGCTGGGATGAGCTGGATACCGACAGCGACAACGGCGTCATTCGCTCCGTCGAAAAGCCGTTTTCCAAGGATGGCGGTCTGGCTGTGCTTTACGGCAATATCGCTTTGGATGGCTGCATTGTGAAGACGGCAGGCGTTGACGAGTCGATCCTGAAATTCAATGGCGTTGCTGTTGTTTACGAAAGCCAGGACGCTGCGGTGAAGGGCATTCTGTCCAACGAAGTGAAGGCAGGCGATGTCGTTGTTATCCGCTACGAAGGCCCCAAGGGCGGTCCGGGCATGCAGGAAATGCTCTATCCCACCAGCTACCTCAAGTCCAAGGGTCTTGGCAAAGCCTGTGCTTTGATCACCGATGGTCGCTTCTCCGGCGGCACATCGGGGCTCTCCATCGGCCATGCGTCGCCTGAAGCGGCGCAGGGCGGCGCTATCGGCCTTGTGCGCAACGGTGACGCCATCGAGATCGACATCCCCAACCGCACGATCAACCTCAAGGTTCCCGATGCCGAAATGGCGTCTCGTCGTGCAGAGCAGGATCAGTTGGGCTGGAAGCCAGCCGAACAGCGCAAGCGCAACGTGACAACGGCTCTCAAAGCCTACGCTGCTTTCGCGTCCAGCGCGGATAAGGGCGCCGTGCGTATTCTGCCTGAATAAGGTTTACCCTTGCACGTCATCCTCGGGCTTGTCCCGAGCATGACGTGCAAGGGACCTATACTGTCTTCACCCAACGGCTTTTAACTCGTAGCAGCGCAGCGCCACCATCTTGTTGCGTTGCTTGCAGAATGACTGCGTTCGCCCGACATCGCTAAATCCAAGCTTCTCCATCAGATGGCATGATCCCCTGTTGTCGCTGATCGGGTTTGCATGAAGCGTGGTTATCTTCATGTGCGCAAAGGCATGGTGTATGACGAGCTGGCTGGCTTCTCGACCATAGCCTTGGCGCCATGCGCTGCGGCCAAGCCATAGGCCGAATTCACCGGATAAACCGATGAGACCAATCAAGCGACCATTGTCGATGGCCCAGACGGGCAACTTCTTATTGCGCAATCGCAAAATCAACCTTCGCGCATCGTTGATGGTGAAGGGATATGACGTGCGCAGGAGATTGCGCAGCACCAGTGGATCATTGGTGATCCGCGCCAGTTGAGGCGCATCGGTTATGTCGAACGGTCGAAGAACGAGACGGTCCGACTTCAACCGGGGCACTTGTTGGTCCAGTGATCGCATGTGTCTCAGCATGGACAATTCGGCTGCTGATGCCAACCTTGTTTTCGAACGGGGGAACCGCATCTTTGCAACCACGTTGCCAGACAGTGAGAAAACAGGATTTGAAAACCAATGAAACGTGCAATCGTGACCGGCGGTGCCGGTTTGATCGGAACCAGTATTATCGAAGCTCTTTTAAAAGATGGCTGGACTGTCGCTTCTTTCGATATCAGGGAGAGCAGGACGAAGGCGCAGCACATCCAGTGTGATGTGGGCGACGAGGCGTCCGTCCTGCAGGCCTTCCGGCAGCTCGGCTGGAACGGACTGGAGCTTCTCGTCAACAATGCAGGTATCGCCGGACCCAACACTGGACCGATCCACGAATTGTCGCTCTCTGACTGGCGCAAGGTGACCGACAGCCATCTGACCGGTGCGTTTCTGATGACCAGGTCGGCGGTTCCGTTGATGGGTGAGGGCGCCGGTATCGTCAACATGGCGTCCACGCGCGCCTTCATGTCGGAGCCGGAGACGGAAGCCTATGCGGCATCCAAGGGCGGATTGGTGGCGCTGACCCACGCATTGGCGGTCAGCCTCGGCCCGAACATTCGCGTCAACGCCATCGCGCCGGGCTGGATCACCGGTGAGGCCGATCTGCGTAAAAAAGACAACGAGCAACACCCGGTGGGCAGGGTAGGCCGCCCGCAGGACGTCGCAGATGCCGTTGTCTACCTTGCTGGTGCTGGCTTCATGACCGGGCAGGTGCTGGTGCTGGACGGAGGCATGACGAAGAAGATGATTTACGAAGAATAGCCGCTCGAAAATGATTCAATGCGTTACCAGACTGATTCAATAAAGCGTTGGAAGTCGTTGTTCGCGTACGCCTTGTCATGTGTTAAAGAAGTCACAAATGAGTGAGGGGCCTTCTGCTTCTTTCGAAAGGCATTAACTAAGGCATCATGAAACGCCGCACAGCACTTGCCCTCATCGCTTCTCTTCCACTCGCTTCAGTCGTGCGCGCGCAGACGCGGGATGGTGTACCGAAGCTACTCGAAAATGCCGATGCGCTGGATAGTTTGAAGACGGTCATCGTCAGCATCGATGGCCGGGAGGTCGCTAGCCGCGGATTCAAAGGCGCGTCTTTGAATGGCTCGACCAACATCAAGTCGGCGTCAAAATCCATTGTGTCTGCGCTTGTAGGCATTGCGATCGATCGAAAAATATTGGAAGGCGTTGACCAGCCGATCGCCTCCGTGTTGCGAACGGATTTTCCGCCCAGCCCCGATCCTCGCCTGGAGCAGGTGACCATTGGCAATCTCTTGTCCATGCAATCTGGTCTGGAAAGAATGTCGGGGCCAAATTACGGTCGCTGGGTTTCCAGCCGAAACTGGGTGCGCATGGCGCTCGGTTCCGGTTTTGCAGGCGAGCCCGGCGGAGGGATGTTGTATTCCACAGGGTCTACGCATTTGCTTTCGGCCATCCTGACGAAAGCGTCAGGCAAATCGACGCTGGCCCTGGCGCGGGACTGGTTCTCGCCGCTTGACGGCTTCTCCATTGGCTCATGGGAGCGTGACCCTCAGGGCATCTATCTGGGTGGAAACCAGATGGCGATGACGGCTCGGTCTCTCCTGGCATTTGGTGAGCTCTACCGCAGGGGTGGTGTCACGCAGGATGGAGAGCAGATCGTTTCGCAAAACTGGATCGATCAGTCCTGGGTCCGGCGTACAAATTCTGTCTTCAATGGGGATGGTTACGGCTACTGCTGGTTCATCAAGGAAATGGCTGGCGAAATGGTTTATTACGCGTGGGGCTATGGTGGCCAGATGCTCTACATCGTACCTTCGAAGAAACTGTCGGTCGTCATGACATCGCGCGATGACGCACCATCTGCCCGTACCGGATATCGCGACCAGTTGCACGGGCTGATGGGTGGAATCATTTCAGCGGTTTAAAGCGGTCTGTTGATGTTGAGAAAAGCTTCGCCGAGTTTCTTCATGCGCTCATCATAAGCGGTGGTGAGGCAGGCGACATCAGCGGCGCAGGTCTGGCGCTGTTTCAGCCATTCACTCTGCTGGGTCTTTAGTTCATCGCGCGCGCCCATGGCCATCAATTGTGTCAGGATATCGAAGGTCGTCGCCATGCGAACGTCCTGATCGTTCAGTGCCCGGTTTTCACAAATCGCCTTTTCATCTGCGGCGAGGTCTGCCTTTGCGCAATCAAAGCTTGCGGCGCCCACGGGCGATCCATGAGAGTATGAGGCGATAACAATCAGAGCAGCAAGACTATGTTTCCTGAAATGCATGTGGATCTCTTTTCCATGATCGGGCTTATAGAACGTCTAAAGCAGCAAACGTGGCAACTTGTTCCATTCCGTCGTTTAAGCCACAGTCCGTCATGATCTTGCCGCCCTTTGATTTATAGGCTCAAGCGTTATAACTCCATCATATTGATGAGGATGAGGAATCACATGCCGAGCATGTTGAACTATTTAACAACCGGACTGCTGGCGACGATGCTCGTTCTACCGGTTCCGGTGCACGCGCAGGACAATAAAACCGTGCCTGCGAACACCACCGAAATGCAGCTATCCTTTGCACCGCTGGTCAAGCGAACGGCTGGCGCTGTGGTCAACGTGTACGCAGAACGGCTTGTTCAAAAACGGGCCTCGCCCTTTGCGGGCGATCCGTTCTTCGAGCAGTTTTTCGGTCAGCAATCACCGAACCGGACCGAAAAGCAGTCTTCGCTTGGCTCCGGCGTCGTTGCGACCGCAAGCGGACTTGTGGTGACCAACAATCACGTCATCGAGGGCGCCGATGATATCAAGGTGGCGCTTGCCGATGGTCGTGAATTCCCTTCAAAAGTTTTGTTGAAGGATGATCGCCTCGACCTTGCCGTTCTGCAGATCGATGCCAAGGAGGAGTTCCCCGTTCTGGCGCTCGGCAATTCCGATGCAACAGAAGTCGGTGATCTCGTGCTGGCCATCGGCAATCCCTTTGGCGTCGGGCAGACGGTGACCAGCGGTATTGTTTCGGCCCTCGCACGCAACCAAGTGACCCAGGGCGATTTCGGCTTCTTCATCCAAACGGATGCGTCGATCAACCCAGGTAATTCTGGCGGTGCCCTCATGAACATGGCGGGTGAGTTGATCGGCATCAACACGGCCATCTTCTCGCGCGGTGGGGGCTCCAACGGTATCGGCTTTGCCATTCCGGCCAATCTGGTACGCGTCTTCCTCGCAGCAGCCGAAAAGGGCGATACCACTTTCCAGCGTCCCTATGTCGGTGCAACCTTCGATCCCGTGACGTCGGAAGTGGCCGAAGCGCTGGGCCTCAAGCGTGCCCGAGGGGCGCTTGTCGTCGGAGTGGTCAAGGACGGGCCTGCCGAAAAGGCAGGTATCGAGCCAGGGCAGGTGGTGACGGCTGTCAACGGAATTGCGGTGGAACATCCGGATGCGCTGGGCTACCGCCTCACCACGGCTGGAATCGGCAAGTCTGCGACCATCACTGTGATCGACAAAGGCAAAGAAAGAAACGTCACCATCGCGCTCGACGCGGCGCCGGAAACGGCACCGCGCGATGAACGTCTGCTGGAGGGACGCAATCCCTTTGCTGGTGCGACAGTCGCCAATCTTTCGCCCAAGCTTGCCGATGAGTTGCGCATGCCGACCAGCACCACAGGTGTTGTCATCATGGATGTGAAGCGCAATTCGCCCGCATCTCGCGTCGGTTTTCAGCCCAAGGACATTATCGTCTCGCTGAATGGTGCGGATATGACGTCTACTGCCAATGTCGAAAAAGCGCTGGAGGACAATCCGGGCTTCTGGCGTCTGGAAATCGTTCGCGATGGTCAGCGTATCCGGCAATTCCTGCGATGAGTGGCGATCTCTTCGCCCCACAGATCCCAGCAGAGGTCGCCAATCGGCGGCCTCTGGCGGACCGTTTGCGCCCGACAACGCTTGCAGAGGTTACGGGGCAGCAGCATCTGACGGGGGAAGAGGGCGTTCTGCGCCGGATGATCGAGAGCGGCTCACTGGGCTCGATGATTTTCTGGGGCCCTCCCGGCACCGGCAAGACGACGGTTGCAAGGCTTCTCTCAGGCGAGGCGGGACTGGCCTTCGAGCAGATATCCGCCATCTTTTCCGGCGTTGCCGATCTCAAGAAGGTGTTTGAGAGTGCGCGCACCCGGCGCATGAACGGGCGGCAGACATTGCTGTTCGTGGACGAAATCCATCGCTTCAACCGCGCCCAGCAGGACAGTTTCCTGCCTGTTATGGAAGATGGTACCATCATTCTCGTCGGTGCGACGACCGAAAACCCATCCTTCGAGCTCAACGCGGCTCTCCTGTCGCGCGCGCGTGTCCTGACATTCAAATCGCATGACGAGGAAAGTCTGTCTGAACTCCTGACCCGCGCCGAAAGCGTCGAGGAAAAACCGCTGCCGCTGACCAACGATGCCCGCGCCTCGCTGATCCGCATGGCAGATGGAGACGGTCGGGCAGTTCTGACGTTGGCGGAAGAGGTCTGGCGCGCTGTGCGCAAGGACGAGATCTTCGACACGGAAGGCCTCACTCACATCGTGCAGCGTCGGGCGCCAGTTTACGACAAGGCTCAGGACGGCCACTACAACCTCATCTCAGCGCTGCATAAATCCGTGCGCGGTTCCGATCCCGATGCGGCACTTTATTACCTGTCGCGCATGCTCGATGCGGGCGAAGACCCGCTTTATCTGGGGCGCCGACTGGTGCGCATGGCTGTAGAGGACGTCGGGCTTGCCGACCCGCAAGCGCTGGTCATCTGCAACGCCGCCAAGGATGCCTATGATTATCTCGGTTCTCCCGAGGGCGAACTGGCGCTGGCGCAGGCCTGCGTCTATCTCGCAACAGCACCCAAATCCAACGCCGTTTATACGGCCTACAAAGCGGCTATGCGGGCGGCCAAGGAAAACGGGTCGCTGCTGCCGCCGAAGCATATTCTCAATGCGCCGACCAAACTGATGAAAAGCGAAGCTTACGGCGATGGCTATCGTTACGACCACGACGAGCCGGATGCTTTTTCAGGGCAGGATTATTTCCCGGAGAAAATGGGACGCAAAACCTTCTATGATCCGCCGGATCGCGGTTTCGAGCGGGATATTCGCAAACGTCTGGATTGGTGGGCGAAGTTGCGCCGCGAGCGAAACGGTCAATAGGGCGTCACTAGCCCATTGCTTCAGCTTTTTCGCGAACGGGCGTCATGGCACTCGGCGGCAAAATCTTGACAGCAGATTCCGCTAGCGTGTGATGGCCTTCGCAGTCCACAATCAGGTGCCAGTGGGATGTTTCGGGAATTGTCACCCGTAGGGGAGACCTTTTGGCCACGCCACCCAGATAGTTGAAATCCAGCATTTCGATGAAGCGCTGATAATCACCCGATGTCATCAGTCTAACATTGTTCACCGCGTTCAGCGATACCTCGATGATCGCGCCTGTGCGCAACTCTTTCAGGTCATAATGGGTGAAGGGAAAAGCAGGCACGACCATGGATTAACCCGTCTGTATAGAAGCGTCCCATTAAGTTACGCCTCTATAATTAACGCTTCCTTTCGACATTCCCCGCCACAGCCAGTTACAGAGTATCTCCATAAAAAATGGTGATGAAAAATGTTTGCTGATGTATTTATCACGAGACTTTCAATCAGACGTTAGCCCGTATTTGGCTTAGCCGATAAGATCGAGAAGGCGCACGAAAAGAGCCCGTCGGCTTTCAATCTTTAAGTTCCATCTGATCCTGGTTTATTCATCATCAATATTTATCAATTATCATATTTCATATTATAACAAATGAGGAGGCGAACAGCATGAAGCACCTGACAATTTCGATGCGTCTTTACGCGCTCGTTGCGATGTTTCTTGTCATCATGGTCGCCGCTCTTACATCCAGTTTGTTTGGTAATTACCAGGGAATGGAGCGAGAGCGGAAAGCAGGACTTGAATCAATGACCCAGACGGGTGTCGGTATTCTTGACCAATATTACAAGCTTGAGCAAAGCGGTGCACTGACACGGGAGGCGGCGCAACAGCAGGCCAAGGCTATCATTGCGTCGATGCGCTATGAGAATGGCAGTGGTTATTTCTGGATCAACGACATGGGTCCGACGATGGTCATGCACCCGGTCAAGCCCGAGCTGAATGGAAAAGACCTTTCGACGAACAAGGACCCGAACGGGAAGTTTCTGTTCGTAGAATTCGTCAATACCGTCAAGGCGGGTGGTAAAGGCTTTGTCGATTACTACTGGCCCAAACCCGGTTCTCCCGATCCGGTTGAGAAGTTTTCACACGTTGCCGGCTTTGCGCCCTGGGGCTGGATTGTAGGTACCGGCGTTTATGTGGATGACCTGAAGGCTGCGTTTTGGGGAGAGGCGCTTTGGGTTGCGGGACTGTGCATATTCAGCGCTATCATCGTTCTTGTTGCTGCGACCTTTGTCGTGGGCGGCGTGACGCGGCCGATTGCACGCCTCAAGCAAAGCATGGGTAGCATCGCCGATGGCGACGGGAACGCGCAGGTGCCCTTCACCGATCGCCGAAACGAAATCGGTGCCATGGCGAAAACACTTCTGGTTCTTCGCGACTCCGTTAACGAACGCACCCAGTTGCAGGTCCGTGAGGCCGAACAACAACGCGCGCTCGAAGAGAGCCGCCGCAGCAACGAGGAAGCCGTCCACGCTGCGTCCCATCAGCAAGCGCGTGCCATGGCTGAACTCGCACAGGCGCTTGAGCGCCTCGCAAAGGGTGATCTCACCGTTCAGGTTGGTTCCATCGGCCACGAATATGAAAAGCTGCGGACTGACTTCAACAGCGCAGTGGGCGAATTGCACACCGTTATTGGTGCTATTGCCAAGACCAGCCATGTCGTTAACGACAGCGCCTCCGATATCAGCCAGGCCACCGGCAACCTTTCCAAGCGCACGGAACAGCAGGCGGCTGCTCTGGAAGAAACAGCCGCTGCGCTGGATGAGATCACATCGACCGTTCGCACAGCGTCTGATCGTGCCAACGAAGCGCGCCAGATGGTGACGGAGACGAAGAGCAGTGCTGGTCGCTCCGGTGATATCGTCCGCAATGCGGTGGATGCGATGAACCGCATCGAGGACTCCTCCAAGAAGATCGGTCAGATTATCAGCGTCATCGACGAAATCGCTTTCCAGACCAATCTTCTGGCCCTCAATGCCGGTGTCGAAGCTGCAAGAGCAGGCGAGGCCGGTCGCGGTTTTGCGGTTGTTGCACAGGAGGTGCGTGAGCTTGCTCAGCGTTCCGCCAACGCCGCCAAGGAGATCAAGTCGCTCATCAACAGCTCGGCCGAGCATGTCGGTAGTGGCGTGTCGCTTGTCCGCTCCACCGGTGATGCACTGGATGAAATCATGGTTCTGGTCAATCGCGTCGATGGTCACGTCAACACGATTGCAACGGCGGCGCGCGAACAGGCAACCGGTCTCCAGGAGATCAACACCTCCGTCAACCACATGGACCAGATGACGCAGCAGAATGCGGCAATGGTGGAAGAAACGACGGCAGCCAGCCAGACACTGGCAGAAGAAAGCCACCAGCTTCGTTCGCTTCTGTCACGGTTCCAACTCGAGGGTGAAACCGCAGGCCAGCGTATGTCACGTGCGGCTTGATCCCCTGCTTTACCACGCAAGGGCGCCCGCTGCGGGCGCCTTTTTTTGTTCCGCTCAAACAAACACGTCTTCAGGCATTTCGAAAATCGCCACATCATTTCATCCAAAAGCTTTAATTTCGCCCTATTTGCGCTCGCATTAGTTTTGTCTTTCTTGTTCGATACGACTTTTGTGATGAGGAGATAGGAATGCCATCCACGCCGTTATCCGAGCTTTCAGGCTCACGCGCCATGGCACAAGACAACGCGCTGCAGCTTTTTCCGCTCAAAAGCGGCCCTCATTTTGGCGATGCCAGCCTTTCACGCGGGGCAAGCGGGGTCGTCTTTACGGGCTTCACCAGAGATGCGCGCCCCGATAATGACGCCTTCTCGTGCTGCGGAAGCTACACGCTGCGAAACTCCGTTCATGCCGCCATCGCTGGTACCACGTCGGACGGTTGCACCGTTTTCGCACTGAAAAGTGTTATAGACCGTCGACCATGCCTCGCCGTTGGCGGCTTCGATTGTGATGGAAAGCCAGTCGAGTTAACAAACGCACAGTTCGAACAGGTGACGGCACCTTTGTTCAATTTTGCCAGCAATGTTTCCCCCATTCTGGGAAATGAGCCTGCCCCCGGCATTCAGCTTCGCAACGGCAATTCGACCTACGGCTTCCAATACAATGCGCGCAGCGAGCGTTACGTCTTCAGCTACAACAATCGGTTTGCGGATGGTTTCCACAGCAGCGGTCCAGCGGATTTCGAGGCCACGCACAATCTGTCTGTTGAGTCTGACGGCCGTCGCGTGTCCAAGCTCAGTGCGGGCGGCAGTCTGCGGCAGATGGACCAAGCAGTTTCGGCAAGCGCGTTTCAGGATTTGACGTCGCGCGGTTTCGAAGCGACTTTGCAAAACGGCAAAGCCACCGCCTCCATTGCCAAAACGTTGATGGGTGACGCGCAGACGCGAAAGATCAGCCTCGGTTACGACCGAACATCAATTTTCCACGAAAAGACCGCTGACGGCAAGGTGACGGAACGGCTGGAACACCGTCTTGACGATGTGACGCTGGAAGTCTCACGCACCCGGGATCGCGAAAGGGGAACCGAGTATATGTTGACCTTCAAGTTCAAGCTGCCCTGAGCGGCACCCTTCAGAGAACGCATCGTTGACAAGAGCCGGGCAACCCAAAGGTCGTCCGGCTTTTTGCATCCAAGCAATCGTCCATGAGTATCCGTGCGCTCGCACATACGGTTCGTTTACCAAATTTGTTTAAGATTCGATTCGATTGCCGCGCTTTGCGGCCGCTGAAGGTACGGGTTCTGGTATGGCGTATGTTTCCCTTCCGCGTCGCATCGTGACGTTGCTGATGATCTCCACGGTGATGGTGTCCTGTTCGGCAGAGGGGCTCGTGCCGCCCGCCGAGGTAGACGGTTCGACACGCGTGAGCTCCATTCGCTCAACGCACCAGCAAAGCTACAGCGCACCGCCTGCAAGGGTCGCCACGACCCAGCCCGAAAGCGATGACGCACCGTTATCCCAGCCTATGCCCGAGCAACCTGCTTCGCGCGATCCACTGTTGCAGGCGGGGGCGGGTGAGCAGTATTCGACGTTGGATGCGCAGCAACAGCGCCTTGGCGGAGAAAGCCCGCAGCCATCGAGCGAGATGGCGGAAGGCGAGGGTGGCGTCAACATGGATGACGGCCTGGGCGTCGCACCGGTCCGCGGCCTAGCCGAAGAGCAGGACCTGGATGTTTCCGGTGGTCAGGCGCACCAGCCCATGCTCGATGAGGCGGAGAGCCAGATGCCAATGTCTCCCGCTCCACGCAGACAGTCGGTCAGCCAGTCCCGTCTCATTCCACCACCGGGGGAGGGCCAGCGCCAGCCGGTGCAGGACGTCGCGATGCTGATGCCGGAAAACCCTGCTCAGGAACGTCGCATGTCGTCACCGCCGGGCATGATGCCGCAATCTGAAGTGTCGTGCCGCTCTGAACTGCGCAGGCTGGGTGTTGCGTTTCGTGACGTTGCGCGCGTGTCCGATGGTCCGACCTGTGGCATCGATTATCCCATCGAGCTATCGGGCCTTGCCAGCGGTGTGGCGATCCGGCCTGCGGTGAAACTCAATTGCCAGGTCACGCTGGCCTTTGCCAAATGGGTGAAGTTCGAACTCGTGCCGTCTTCGCGCTTCCGCTACCTCTCCGGCGTGGAGCGGATCACACCGATGGGTGGTTATTCCTGCCGCAAGATGAACTCGCGCTCCAGCAACCCATGGTCTGAACACGCGCGCGGGAATGCTATCGATATCGGAACCATCACGCTGAAGAACGGCAAGGAAATCGATGTGCGTTCAAAGAACTTCTTCGCCTTCCGCGAAAAGGGTCTTCTGAAAGCGGTGCGCAGCGACAGCTGCAAATATTTCTCCACGGTGCTTGGTCCCGGCAGTGACCCTAGCCACTGGAACCACTTCCATTTCGATCTTCGCACCCGCAAATCAGGCTATCGCCACTGCAGTTGAGTATGATCGGCTAAGCAACGCTTAAATTAAGGTATGATATCGCGGCGGGGATGGCTTTTAAGCAATCTGGAACCTATATGCTGTCCAGCAAGATTGTGTTGAAAGATGTCTGATGAACTCTCCCCAAACGCCAATCGTTTCCATCCAGAACCTGACGAAGTCCTACGCCAACGGCTTTCAGGCCCTCAAGGGTGTTACGCTTGATATCTACAAAGGTGAAATCCTTGCGCTTCTCGGGCCGAACGGTGCGGGTAAAACAACGCTGATTTCCATCATCTGCGGTCTGGTCAATCCCGGTAATGGTCGCGTGCTGGTGGGTGGCCACGATGTCGTCGGTGATTTTCGCAAGACGCGCGAGCTCATCGGTCTCGTGCCGCAGGAATTGACGACCGACCAGTTCGAAACCGTTTTAAACACGGTGTCATTCTCACGGGGCCTGCACGGGAAGAAGAAGAACCCGGAGCTGATCGAAAATATTCTCAAGTCGCTGTCACTCTTCGACAAGAAGGACAACATGCTGCGTGAGCTGTCTGGTGGCATGAAGCGGCGTGTGCTGATTGCCAAGGCGCTGGCGCACGAGCCGCAGATCCTGTTTCTGGACGAACCGACAGCGGGCGTCGATGTGGCCTTGCGACGGGATATGTGGAAGGTTGTGGCTGACCTTCGCGCAACCGGCGTCACCATCATTCTCACCACCCACTACATCGAAGAAGCCGAAGAGATTGCCGACCGTGTCGGCGTCATCAATAGCGGTGAGTTGCTGCTGGTTGAAGACAAGACCGCCCTGATGCAAAAGCTTGGTCGCAAGCAGCTTTCGCTGGAATTGACCGAGCCGGTGACCGTCTTGCCGGATAGTCTGTCCGGCTTCAAGCTGACGCTGTCTGACGATGGCACCTGCCTCACCTACGAATATGAAGGCAGCGGCGAACAGGGCCGGATCGCCGATCTGCTGGCGGCGCTGTCTGCTGCGGGTATTCACTTCAAAGATATTTCGACACGCCAGAGCTCTCTCGAAGATATTTTCGTAGCGCTGGTGGGAGGTCAAAAATGAACTTCGAGGCCATCAAATCCATCTATCTCTTCGAAATGGCCCGCACACGCCGCACCCTGTTGCAGAGCGTGGTATCACCGGTCATTTCCACCTCGCTCTATTTCATCGTGTTCGGCACGGCCATCGGGTCGCGCATTCAGGAAGTCGATGGCGTCTCCTATGGCGCGTTCATCACGCCGGGCCTCATCATGCTGACACTGCTGACTCAGTGCATCAGCAACGGCGCTTTCGGCATCTATTTCCCGAAATTCACCGGCACCATCTACGAAATCCTGTCCGCGCCCGTTGCCATGACGGAAATTCTGGCCGGCTATGTGGGGGCCGCCGCGACCAAGGGACTGTTGATCGGCACGATCATCCTCATCACCGCGTCGTTTTTTGTCGATGTGTCGATTGCTCATCCGTTCGTGATGCTGCTGTTCTTTGTCCTTACGGCCATCAGCTTCAGTCTCTTTGGCTTTATCATCGGCATGTGGGCCTCGAATTTCGAGCAGCTCAATCTCATTCCCATGCTGGTCGTGCCACCGCTGACGTTCCTTGGCGGGAGCTTCTATTCCATCAGCATGCTGCCGCCCTTCTGGCAGACGGTCAGCCATTTCAATCCGGTCCTCTATCTCATCAGCGGTTTCAGGTGGAGCTTCTATGAGATTTCGGACGTCAATCCGCTTCTCAGTCTGGGCATGGTTACCCTATTCCTGGCGGCTTGCCTCGGGGTTATCGGCTGGATGTTCAAGACCGGATACAAGCTGAGAAACTGATACCTTTCATAAACGTGCAAAAACAAAAAAAGGCAGCGCGAACGCTGCCTTTTTGTTTTTGTGAGACCGCGAAACCCTACGCTGGACGCACCAGAATGTGCTTCTTCTTGCCCAAGGACAGTTTGATCACACCATCTGCTGTGACTTCGCCTGTACCGATGACCTGACGTTCATCGGCCATGTTCCGGTCGTTGATCTTGACCGCACCGCCCTGAACGTGGCGACGCGCTTCGCCGTTGGAGGCGGCCAGACCGGCACGGACGATGAGCGAGAGAAGGCCGATGCCTGCTTCAAGCTCGGCTTTTGGCACATCGATCGACGGCAGGTTGTCGGCAAGCGCGCCCTCTTCGAAGGTCTTGCGTGCCGTGTCTGCTGCCTGCTCCGCATTGTCACGACCATGCAGCATGGCGGTGATTTCGGTCGCGAGGATCTTCTTGACCTCGTTGATCTCAGAGCCCCCCAGCGCCGAGAGCCGTGCAATCTCGTCCATTGGCAACGTCGTGTAGAGCTTGAGGAAGCGCGATACATCGGCATCTTCCGTATTGCGCCAGTATTGCCAGAAATCATAGGCCGACAGCATGTCCGGGTTCAGCCAGACGGCACCATTCATCGACTTGCCCATCTTCGAACCCGAAGAGGTGGTCAGAAGCGGCGATGTCAGGGCGTAAAGCTGTGGCGTGCCCATGCGGTGACCGAGGTCGATACCGTTGATGATATTGCCCCACTGGTCCGAACCGCCCATTTGCAGCCGGCAACCGGTGCGCTTGTTCAGTTCCACGAAGTCGTAGGCCTGAAGGATCATGTAGTTGAATTCGAGGAACGAAAGGGACTGCTCGCGGTCGAGACGCGTCTTGACGCTTTCGAAGGACAGCATGCGGTTGACCGAGAAATGGCGGCCGACATCCCGCAGGAATTCGAGATAGTTGATATCGCGCAGCCAGTCGCCATTGTTGATCATCAAGGCAGGCGCGGTCGCTGCGTCGTAATCGAGGTAGTTGGCGAACACGCGTTTAATCGATGCGATGTTGCTCTCGATCGTATCGATCGTCATCAACTGACGCGCATCGTCCTTGAACGAGGGATCCCCAACCATGCCGGTGCCGCCACCCATGAGGGAGATAGGCTGGTGGCCGGTCTTCTGCATCCAGTGCAGCATCATGATCTGGATCAGA
Organism: Rhizobium skierniewicense Ch11; assembly: GCF_023757665.1. Classification (NCBI taxonomy): domain Bacteria; kingdom Pseudomonadati; phylum Pseudomonadota; class Alphaproteobacteria; order Hyphomicrobiales; family Rhizobiaceae; genus Rhizobium; species Rhizobium skierniewicense. The sequence continues at coordinate 21,196 of NZ_RXPG01000021.1, read as the reverse complement.
CCGCCAGCGTGGAGGCTGGGCGCGGTCGGATCAAAGCCGATATAGGCAGTCACGGTTTCCTTGGCGAAAAGTTCATCGAGACCTGCCTCATCGGAGATCTGGTGAATGAAGCCGCGCTCATCGAGTGTGCGGAGGAAATCGGACTTGAACCTGGACATAACCTTTTTCTTTCTGGTTGGGTCTTCTGCATCACTGAAATGCCAGTGAATGCCGCGCCTTTAGCATCATTTTTTGAAAAGTGCACCCGTTTGCGCCATGAATATCGGCAATCTGGTATGAGTTGATTCCAGCAGGCAGGAGAACTGATATGGGCGAAGTCAGAACGGCGATAGGGCTGATGAGCGGCACGTCCATGGATGGCATAGACATCGCGCTCTTGCGCACAGACGGCGAAAGCGTCGTCCACCACGGGCCGAGCGGGTATTTTCCGTATGATACCCAACTTCGCGAGACATGGAAGAAAGCGCTCATCACTGCGAAAGCCATCAAGCAGCGCGATGAGCGCCCCGGCGATTTGGCAGATGCCGAGCGCAAGCTGACCCTGTGTCATGCAGCGGCGTTGAAATCCTTCCTGCTGCGCCATAAACTCCAATCGACCAATATCGATCTCATCGGCTTCCACGGCCAGACCGTGCTGCATCGGCCGGACGATGCCTTGACGGTGCAGATCGGCAACGGCACATTGCTGGCGCAGGAGACAGGTATCGATGTTGTCTATGACATGCGCGCCAATGACATGGCGCATGGCGGGCAGGGCGCGCCGCTCATTCCAGTTTATCACGCAGCACTTGCCGCCAACCTTCCGGCACAGTTCGACACACCTGCCGTCCTTGTCAATATCGGTGGCATTTCCAACCTGACCTTTGTGGGAGACGATGGCACGCTGGCGGCTTTCGACAGCGGCCCCGGCAACATGCTGATCGACCAGTGGATCGAAGCGCATACCGGCAAGGCGTATGATAAGGGCGGGGAGACCGCGGCCCGAGGGGCGGTCGTTCCGTCGCTGGTGTCACGTTACATGGAAAGCCCGTTCTTCTCTGCCAATATCCGTCGCTCGCTGGACCGCTCCGATTTCCTGCCGCCCGTGAAGGGTGAGGTGTCGCTTGAAGATGGCGCGCGGACACTGGCGCATCTCACGGGGGCCGCGATCTTGAAGTCCGCGAGCTATTTGCCGGAAGCGGTGAAAACCTACGTCGTTTGCGGTGGCGGGCGTCTGAATCCCGTGATCATGCGTGAATTCGCAGAGCAGGCCGCAAAACAAGGGGCAAAGGTTATTGCAGCAGAGCAGGCGGGTTTCGATGGCGGGGCCATGGAGGCGGAAGCCTGGGCTTATCTGGCCGTCCGGTCGCTGAGAGGCTTGCCGCTGACATATCCCGGTACGACGGGCGTGACCGAGCCGGTCACGGGTGGGGTTTTGGCGAGGGTTTAGGGGGGGCGGTGGCTGTCGTGCCGGTGAAAAGAGCGCTCGCCACGTTCGTCATATCAGGGTTTGTCCCGAGCATCTGCGACGTCGCAATTTTGGAACCGTGAGTAGATCCTCGGGACAAGCCCGAGGATGACGGCAAACAAGAAACCGCGGTTTCGCTTGGTCTTCTCGAAGTTTCAGCGAATCCGCTTCGCGGCAGGCTCCGGCACCAGTTCGCCGTTGAGGCGGCGGTCCAGATAATCCTCGCATTCAGCCATCAGGGTATCGACCTGACCACTGAAGAAGTGGTTTGCACCGGGAAGGGTGCGGTGGGTGATGAGAATGCCCTTTTGGGTCTTCAGCTTCTCCACCAGAACGTTGACGTCCTTTTCAGGCGCGACCTTATCCGCATCACCATTGATGATGAGGCCGGAGGACGGGCATGGTGCCAGGAACGAGAAATCGTAGGTATTCGGCTGCGGAGCGATGGACATGAAGCCTTCGATCTCAGGGCGGCGCATCAGAAGCTGCATGCCGATCCAAGAACCGAAGGAGTAACCGGCCACCCAACAGCTCTTTGAGTCGGGATGTAGGCTCTGTACCCAATCCAGTGCCGACGCGGCATCCGAGAGCTCGCCAGCACCGTGGTCGAACTCGCCCTGGCTGCGGCCGATGGAACGGAAGTTGAACCGCAAAGTCGTGAAGCCGCGCTTCTGGAACAGGTAGAACAGTTGGTAGACGATCTGGTTGTTCATCGTGCCGCCGAACTGCGGGTGAGGGTGCAGGATGATGGCAATCGGGGCGCTTTTTTCCTTTGAGGGCTGGTAACGGCCTTCGAGGCGACCCGCAGGGCCGTTGAAAATGACTTCGGGCATATGGACTCCGGTCGTGTTTTTCTGTTTCTGACCCTTTCCATGCGCAAGAAGACTTGACGCGGATGGTCAGCTTTTCTAAAACCCAGTTTAGAATTATTCGAAACTTCGTGTGCTGTCTGCACTGTTGAATGTGTCATAAGGCAAGCAGAGCGGAAATTTCAAGGAAAATGCGCTTCGGCGATCAATCATAGATTAGACAGAACAGTTTCCCCATGAGCACGATGACGCGCACATATCTCGACTGGAACGCGACGGCACCTTTGCTGCCCGCCGTAAGGGATGCGTTTGTCTCCGCTCTCGATATGCACGGCAATCCCTCGTCGGTTCACAAGGAAGGTCGTGCGGTGCGTGCCGCAATCGAATCTGCGCGCCGTGATGTGGCAGCGCTGGTCGGTGCGCAGGCTTCACATGCCATCTTTACCAGTGGTGCGACGGAAGCTGCCAATCTTGTACTTTCGCCCGCCTTCAGGATGGGGCGCTCAGCGCTGTCCATCGGCCATCTCTATGTTTCGGCCATCGAGCATCCAGCCGTTCGCGAGGGTGGACGGTTCGAAAAGAGTAATGTCAGCGAAATAGCCGTTACGGCTGACGGCATTCTTGACCTCGCAAAGCTTGAAGCTGCACTGTCGTCTCACGATGCCTCCAGAGGTCTTCCTATGGTCGCGCTGATGCTGGTCAACAACGAAACCGGGATTATTCAACCTGTAGCGGACGCGGCGGGCCTTGTTCATGCTGCCGGCGGATTGCTGGTGGTGGATGCCGTGCAGGCCGTTGGCCGGATCGCGGTTGATATCGAAGCGCTTGGCGCTGATTTTCTGATCGTGTCTTCTCACAAGATCGGCGGACCCAAGGGCATGGGCGCTTTGATCTCCCGCGGCGAGGTGATGATGCCGAAACCGTTGATCCACGGTGGCGGGCAGGAAAAGGGTCATCGGTCCGGCACGGAAAACACCTCTGCCATCATCGGTTTTGGCACGGCAGCCTCCGAGGCCGCCCGTCATCTTGACGCGGAAGTGCAGCGTTTGAATGTGCTGCGCACGATGTTGGAAGATGCGATGCGCGTCGCTGCACCCGATGTCATCATCCACGGTGCCGATGCCGCGCGTGTTTCAAACACCACGTTTTTCACCGTGCCGGGTCTGAAGTCCGAGACGGGGCAGATCGCCTTCGATATCGAGGGCATCGCGCTTTCTGCGGGTGCTGCGTGCTCATCCGGCAAGGTGGGCGAGAGCCATGTGCTGACAGCCATGGGGCATGATCCGAAACTTGGCGCGCTTCGTATTTCGCTCGGAGCGGCGACAACCGAGGCTGACATCGACAAAGCCATTTGTGCGTTTGCCAAAATCGCAGGGCGGCGAAAGCTGGCCGTGCAGGCGGCTTGACGCCAAAACAAATACGGAAAGTCAAATTTCCGCTTGCCGGAGAGTGTGAAAAGCGCCATCCGAACACTAAATAAGGCATAACGATAAAAGTTATGCGCGACACGAATGAAGGCGGACCTTCCGTCTTGATACGTTGACAAGCCACCGGACCTTGGATCCGGCGAGATTGGAGAACGACTATGGCAGCGGTTCAGGAAACGATCGATCAGGTCCGCCAGATCGATGTGGACCAGTACAAATACGGTTTTGAAACCGAGATCGAAGTCGACAAGGCCCCGAAAGGCCTGTCGGAAGAGGTGATCCGTTTCATTTCCGCCAAGAAGGAAGAGCCTGAATGGATGCTTGCATGGCGTCTTGAGGCCTACCAGCGCTGGTTGACGATGGAAGAGCCCACATGGGCGCGCGTCAATTATCCCAAGATCGATTTCAACGATCTCTATTATTATGCCGCGCCAAAAAGCACGCCCGGCCCGAAGTCGCTCGAGGATGTCGATCCCGAGCTGTTGAAGGTTTACGAAAAGCTCGGCATTCCGCTGATGGAACAGGAAATTCTGGCTGGCGTCGAAAACCGCCGCGTGGCCGTGGATGCCGTGTTTGACAGCGTGTCGGTCGTGACCACGTTCAAGAAAGAGCTGATGAAGGCCGGCGTGATTTTCATGTCGATTTCGGAGGCCATTCGTGAATATCCTGAGCTGGTCAAGCAATATATCGGCTCGGTCGTTCCAACGACGGACAATTACTACGCAACGCTGAACTCGGCTGTCTTTACTGATGGCTCCTTCGTGTTCGTGCCAAAAGGCGTTCGTTGCCCGATGGAATTGTCCACCTATTTCCGCATCAACGAGAAGAACACCGGCCAGTTCGAGCGCACGTTGATCATCGCAGAAGAGGGCGCTTACGTGTCCTATCTCGAGGGCTGCACCGCCCCCCAACGCGATGAAAACCAGCTTCATGCTGCGGTCGTTGAGCTTGTGGCGCTGGATGATGCCGAAATCAAATATTCTACCGTCCAGAACTGGTATCCTGGTGACAAGGACGGCAAGGGCGGTATCTACAACTTCGTAACCAAGCGCGGCGATTGCCGTGGCCACCGTTCGAAGATTTCGTGGACACAGGTCGAAACCGGCTCTGCCATTACGTGGAAGTATCCGTCCTGCATTCTGCGCGGGGATGACAGCCGTGGCGAGTTCTACTCGATCGCCGTATCCAACGGTCATCAGCAGATCGACAGCGGCACCAAGATGATCCACCTCGGCAAGAACACGTCGAGCCGCATCATCGCCAAGGGCATCGCTGCCGGTTTCTCGGAAAACGTCTATCGCGGCCAGGTGTCGGCTCACCGCAAGGCGACCAATACGCGCAACTTCACGCAGTGCGACTCGCTTTTGATCGGCGACAAGTGCGGCGCCCATACCGTGCCTTACATCGAAGCAAAGAATTCGTCCTGCCAGTTCGAGCATGAAGCAACGACCTCGAAGATTTCTGAGGACCAGCTGTTTTACTGCCTGCAACGCGGCATTCCCGAAGAGGCAGCCATCGCGCTGATCGTCAACGGCTTTGTGAAGGACGTCATTCAGCAACTGCCGATGGAGTTTGCGGTTGAAGCGCAGAAGCTGATCGGAATTTCGCTGGAAGGTAGCGTGGGTTGATGACTTTTACGAATGACGCGAGCGTATACGACGATTTGCCTGAGGATGACGAAATGGCGTTCGTTATCTACAGCGGCAGGTTACGATCCAAACTTGTAAGATATGATAACGACGGTGACCCGCAGGTCGAGGATGTGCGTCTTTATCGAGGTCGTTTGATACAGGCATCTAAGACGTTTGATTTAACGCCGTTAATAATTGACACCATCAACGGTGGTGGCACCTTAAGTTCGTTTGCTGAAGCACGAGAGTATTTGTCTTCGATTGATGGGCTATTTGATTTCAAAATGTTGGCGGATTCGAGAAGTAGGACATCTGCCGTCTTTGATACCGTGGTTATCAGGGATGACTACAAAGACAGTATCCGCAATCTAGTGAACAAAATAAAAGTACGTATTGATAGTGCGGATCTAGGTACTCAAAAGCAGGAAAGTCTGTTTATTAAGCTCAACCTCTTTCTGAAAGAATTAGATAACGAGCGAACGAAGCTGACAGCACTTATGGCAGCATTTGTTCAAGTAAGCGGTAGTGTCGGAGAGGCCGCAGAGAAGCTTGGTCCCGCTGTCGATTTATTTGAGCGGGTAATGAAAGCGGTTGGTCTTGGAAGTCGCGAGATGCGCGGTCTCCCGAAAAGCGATGAGGAGCAGAAATTGCTTCCGCCACCAGAAAATCTTGAAGAATAGAGAGATCACAACATGCTTGAAATCATCGACCTGCACGCAAAGATCGCCGATACCGACACGCAGATCATCAAGGGCTTGAACCTGAAGGTTGCGGCTGGTGAAGTGGCGGCTATCATGGGGCCCAATGGCTCTGGCAAGTCCACGCTGTCCTACATTCTGTCGGGCCGTGAAGATTACGAAGTCACCTCCGGTGACATTCTCTATAACGGCGAAAGCATTCTGGAACTGGACGCTGCCGAGCGCGCGGCCAAGGGCATCTTCCTTGCCTTCCAGTATCCTGTCGAGATTCCCGGCGTTGCTACCATGCAGTTCCTGAAGGTTGCCATGAACGAGCAGCGCAAGGCACGTGGCGAAGCTGAACTGACGACGCCTGACTTCATCAAAAAGGTCAAGGAAGCCGCTGGCGATCTGAAGATCGACATGGATATGCTGAAGCGTCCGCTGAATGTCGGTTTTTCCGGTGGTGAAAAGAAGCGTGCGGAAATCCTGCAGATGGCGCTGCTTGAGCCAAAGCTTTGCGTTCTCGATGAAACGGACTCTGGTCTCGATATCGACGCGCTGAAGATCGTGGCCGATGGGGTCAACGCGCTGAAGTCTCCCGATCGTGCGACCATCGTCATCACCCACTACCAGCGTCTGCTCGACTACATCGTGCCGGATAGCGTTCATGTCCTCTACAAGGGCAAGATCATCCGTTCCGGTGACAAGGCTCTGGCACTGGAACTGGAATCCAACGGTTACGCCGACATCATCGGTGAAGCAGCCTGATTGGCTGGGAAGGGTGATGTGATGAACATGCAAACAACCAACCGGCAGACCCCAGCGGAAACAGCGCTGGCCGAAGCCTTTACGAAAAAGTTTGGCGAACTGCCGGGTGATGGCAACGTGGTTGCCGCACGTGATGTGCTGTTCGACGATCTGAAAACCGGCGGTCTTCCGACGCGCCGCGTCGAAGCTTGGCATTATACCGATCTGAAGACCCTGCTGCGTGCCATCCCCGAAGATGCGCCAGCACCGATGATCGAAAAGCGTGCGACACTCGTTGCCGGCTCGCCGGTGGCCTATGTGCTGCACGGCAAGGCAATCGATAGCGAGGTCGAAGGCTTCGATATCGCCAGCTATGCCGACAACCTTCTGGACGGCACCGCCGCCTCCGCTCTGGTTGCCGCCAGCAAGGACGATGCCATTGGTCGCATCAATGGCAGCTTCGTTCGCGATGGCGTTTCTGTCGTCGTTCCGGATGAGGCACAACTTGAAACGCCGCTGGAGCTTCAGGTCATCCATGGAGCAGGGCAGGTTCACACCCGTTTCCCGGTGCACTTCGGAAAAGGCGCGAAGGCTACGGTCATCGAGCGCCATCTGTCTGTGACGGATGAGGCTGCGTTCGTGTCTTCCGTCAGTGACATCACTGTCGATGACGGTGCGCAGGCGACATACATCATTTTGCAAACGCAGGGTGCCGCCGATACGCATCTGGGCCAGTTGCGGATCAAGATCGGTGCGGACGCCCATCTGCGCCTGTTCGTCATCAATGCCGGTGGCAAGCTGGTTCGGCAGGAATTGCGCGTCGATGTCGAGGGTGAGGGTTCCGACCTGTCGATCCGTGGTGTCAACCTGCTGGGTGGCGAAACACATACCGATGTCACCATGGTTCTTGGCCATAACGTGCCGAACACGACGTCGACGGAAGTCTTCCGCAACGTGGTGTTCGACCGCGCCAAGGGCATTTTCCAGGGCATGATCCGGGTTGCGCCCGATGCGCAGAAGACCGATGCCAAGATGGCCTGCAATACGTTGCTCATGTCTGATGATGGCGAGTTCTCGGCCAAGCCGGAACTGGAAATCTTTGCCGATGACGTGCAGTGTGGCCATGGTGCGACCGTTGCCGATATCAGCGACAACCATCTTTACTACCTGATGGCGCGTGGCGTGCCACGGGCGAAGGCGCGGGCGATGCTCGTTAATGCTTTTGTCGATGAGATCGTGGAAGAACTGGAAGACGAACATCTGGTAGAAGCGCTCGAGGGCATCATTGCCGACTGGTTGGACCGTCATGCCTGATAGCGAACGCGCCGTATTGGCTGCCCCTTATGACGTAGAAGCCGTTCGGAAGGATTTCCCCATCCTTTCGCGCGAAGTCTATGGCAAGCCGCTGGTTTATCTGGACAACGGCGCGTCCGCACAAAAGCCGCAGGTGGTCATCGACGCTATTTCGAATGCTTACGCAAACGAGTATGCCAACGTCCACCGCGGCCTGCATTTTCTCTCGAATGCCGCAACCGATGCTTATGAGGCGTCGCGTGAAAAGGTGCGCCGCTTCCTGAACGCAGGTTCGGTGGACGAGATCGTCTTCACGAAATCCTCGACCGAGGCGATCAATACCGTGGCTTACGGCTATGGCATGCCGAAGATCGGCGAGGGCGACGAGATCGTCCTTTCGATCATGGAACACCATTCCAATATCGTTCCATGGCATTTCATCCGTGAACGGCAGGGTGCGAAGCTCGTCTGGGTGCCGGTGGATGATGACGGTGCGTTTCACATCGAGGATTTTGAAAAAAGCCTGACGGAAAAGACCAAGCTGGTTGCCATCACGCATATGTCCAATGCGCTCGGCACTGTGGTCCCCGTCAAGGAAATCTGCCGCATCGCGCATGAGCGTGGCATTCCGGTGCTTGTCGATGGCTCTCAGGCTGCTGTTCACATGCCGGTCGATGTTCGCGATATCGACTGCGACTGGTATGTGATGACCGGCCACAAGCTTTACGGCCCGTCGGGTATCGGCGTGCTCTACGGCAAGGCCGACCGGTTGAAGGACATGCGCCCGTTTCAGGGCGGTGGGGAGATGATCCTCGACGTGTCCGAAGACGAGATTACCTACAACGAGCCACCGCACCGGTTCGAGGCGGGCACACCGCCCATCGTGCAGGCTATCGGCCTCGGTTACGCGCTGGACTATATGGAAGGCGTGGGACGTGCTGCGATTGCTGCCCATGAGGCGGATCTGGCGGCATACGCTGCGGAGCGTCTGCGCGACATCAACTCGCTGCGCATCATCGGCAATGCACCCGGTAAGGGCGGGATTTTCTCGTTCGAGCTCGAAGGCATCCATGCCCATGACGTCTCGATGGTGATCGACCGGCGCGGCATAGCCGTGCGCGCTGGCACCCATTGCGCGATGCCGCTCTTGAAACGCTTCGGCGTGACCTCCACATGCCGTGCATCATTCGGCCTTTACAACACGCGCGCGGAAGTGGACGCCCTGGTCGAAGCTCTCGATTACGCCCGCACATTTTTTGCCTGAAGGATCAGGACCATGACAACCGAGACAACTGAACCGAATACTGATGTAAGCGCCGTCGTCGCGACGTCTTCGACCATCGCGCCGGACGAACTGGCGCGCATCAGCGATGACGTGATCGCGGCGTTGAAAACTGTCTACGACCCGGAAATTCCAGCGGATATTTTCGAGCTGGGCCTGATCTACAAGATCGATGTCGAAGATGACCGCATGGTCAAAATCATGATGACGCTGACAGCGCCCGGTTGCCCCGTTGCTGGCGAAATGCCGGGATGGGTGGAAAACGCGGTAGGTGCCGTCGAAGGTGTGTCCGGCGTGACCGTCGAAATGACCTTCGACCCGCCATGGACGCCGGACCGCATGTCGGAAGAAGCGCAGGTTGCTGTCGGCTGGTACTAAGCCTTGATACCGGCGAACGATGAGACTAGATTTGAATCCATGAAAGCATCGGGCCTTGAACCCGCTTGTCGAAGGAGAATAGGCCCATGGGCTTTGCAGTGATGACGATGACAGAGGCAGCCGCTTCACGCGTCAATGAAATCGTCGGGAATTCCGGGCCGGACGCCAAGGGCCTTCGTGTTGGTATCAAAAAAGGCGGCTGCGCGGGGATGGAATACACCATCGACTTGGTGACAGAACCATCCGCCAAGGACGATCTCATCGAGTTCCAGGATGCCAAGGTCTGGATCGAACCTTCCGCCGTGCTTTATCTGCTTGGTACACAGATGGATTTCGAGACCACGAAAATGCGCGCCGGGTTTATATTCACCAACCCGAACCAGACGTCGGCCTGCGGTTGCGGGGAGTCGGTCGAGTTGAAGCCTGCTGATCTGGCCGTGCTGGCCAAGCAGCGCCAAGAGGCGGTCGGGGCTTAGGACTCGCCACGTGAGCAGATCCTCGGGACAAGCCCGAGGATGACGAACGAGTGAAGCGCTGGGCGTTTAATAATGTCCTTCTGTCGTATTAGACGGCTTCCCGCACAGCAATCTCAGCCAAGGCCAATGCTGCTTCTCGTGTCTTCGCGGCAGCAATAAATCGTCCGTTGTGACAGAAGGTCGCGCCTTCAACGCCGGATGCCGTCTCCAGATCGCCATTCGTCAAACCGGCCCATGCGGCTGGCAGATCGGCACGGAGCTCAAAACCCTCATCGGCGCGGCGGATGCCGGTAACGCACCAGTCCTTGTCGCGGGGGTGGACCACGAAGAGCAGGTGGTCTGCACCTGCCTTGATGATGGCGGGACGGAACGGCATGCCGCGGGTAAGTTCCAGAACGCGGCTTTGGCCTGCAATCTCGATGGAACGGAGGACCTGCGTTTCCGCGCGCAACTTCGCAGCCTTTTTCTCAATGCTGGCTTCGACGAAGCTGCGGGCGATCGAAAGGGCTGTATGGAACGCGAGATCGTCCGCTTTTGGGTCTTCATTGTCGAAGGTGGGTTTCAGTGTTTCCAGCAACGACGGTAGGGTCAGGCCCGCAAGTGGACCGGCTATCGATGGGCTGAGAGCACCATTATCCGTAAGGTCGATGGGCAGGACGAAGCCTTTGTCGAACGACAGATGGATTGTGTCGATGTGGTCGTGCGGAACGCCATAGGCGGCGAGATACTCGTGGCCGTAATGCTTCCAGATCAGCCCGAAAGAGCTGTAAGGCTGGCCGTCTTCGCGAAGTGGTGCGCCGCGCTGGTGGTGGTCGAAAATGCTGATATCGGCATCATAGGCACCGCCAACATCGTAAATGATGCGATCCTCGCCTGGGGTGATCCACTCCGGCGCGCGACTGCGAACAATCTGCGCGTCGGGAAACAGCCGGGTGAGGATGACGCTGGACAACAGTTCATCGGCATGGAAGCCACCGGAATGGGTGACGAGAAAATCCACTGACATGGGAGGACCGGCCTTATTGTTCGGAAAGAGCGTGTTTGATCGCTCAGATACCGTGTGTGCGGCAGTGCTGCAACCCGCCAATCAGGCGATTACGGTGATTTCCAGCTCCTGATCGCCAACTTGCACGAGGTCTCCCACTGCCTTGCCCAAAAGGGCGCGGGCGACAGGTGAGACATGGGACATCGACCCTGCTTTAGGGTCCGCTTCATCTTCTCCGACGATACGGAATGTTTGCACCCGCCCGTCATCTCTCTCGAAGGTCACAGTGCTGCCGAATGCGACGGTATCATTGTTTTCGGGGGCTGGCATGGGCTGGGCCGTGTGAAGCCTCTCGGAAAAATAGCGAAGGTCGCGCATATGCGGTGCGGCCACGCGTCTGCGCTCGTTGATGTCATCGATGGTGCTTGCCTCATCGATGGCTTTTCGGGCTTTTTCTACGTGTGCCGCAAGAGCTTTCAGCCCAGCCTCGGTGACAAGGTTCGGATGTGGTGAAACAGGGCGATCCGGCAGCTGTGTTTCTGCTGCGGTTTCGGCACTCTCTTCTTTGACAAATGCGACGCTCACTTCAAAACTCCTCTTTCACATCTTCCTTATATGGAGAAGGGATGGAGCAATGGCAATGAGCGGCCTACTCGTGCCGCAACGCTTCTATGGGGCTGAGACTTGCCGCCCTTCGTGCCGGGAAGTAGCCGAAGATGACGCCGATGGCGGCGGAAAACGCAAAGGCGAGCGCAATGATGGCGGGACTGGTGACGAAGGGAACACCCAGAAAACTGACGACGCTGTAGGCAAGCCCAAGGCCGAACAATATGCCTGCCACGCCGCCGAAGGCAGACAGCATCACCGCTTCTACCAGAAACTGCGTGAGGACCTGCTTTTCCAGCGCGCCGATGGCCAGCCTTATGCCGATTTCTCTCGTGCGCTCCGTGACCGATACCAGCATGATGTTCATGATCCCAATACCGCCCACCAGCAGGCTAACGGCTGCCACAGCACCCAGCAGGCCGGTCAGCAGCGTTGTCGTGCCCGTCATGGCCGAAGCAATCTGGGCCATGTCGTTGACGGTGAAATCGTCATCGCGACCGAGCGCAATGCGACGACGCTCGCGCAGCAGGTTCTCGATGTCGGATTGAACCTTCGCGGTCGATACGCCGTCCTGCGCCGACACCATGATGCTGGAAATGGTGGTGGTGCCCCCGATACGCCGCTGGTGGATTTTCAGCGGCATGATGATGGTGTCGTCCTGATCGTCGCCCAGGCCGGATTGTCCCTTGCGGGCCAGAACGGCAATAACAGGGCAGGAAATATTGCTGACGCGAATGGTCTGGCCGACCGGATTGGCGGCGCCGAACAATTCTTGACGCACGGTCTCGCCGATGATGCAGCCAATCTGGCCACCGCGATCCTCCGCCGGAAGGAATGAGCGGCCCTGCGCCAATGTCCAGTCCTGAGTGACCAGATAATCGTTGGTTGTACCCACGACGCTGGTCGAATGGTTCTTGCCACCATAAATGACGGTGGCGGCTGAGCTTCTGTTGACGGGAGCGACAGCTCTGATGCCGCCAAGCTGGTCTCGCATGGCCTCAACATCATGGTCGTTGAAACGTTTGGCCTCGGTGCTCGCCCGCCCGGGGCCGAACTGGCCGGGTCGCACGAACAGCATGTTGGTGCCAAGGCGCGACAGCTCGGATTTCACCTGTGCTGTCGTGCCGTTGCCGATCGTCACCATGGCGATCACGGCGGCAACGCCGATCACGACGCCAAGAACGGTCAGAAATGAGCGCAGGATGTTGCGGCTGATGGCGCGCAGGGCAAGACGCGCAGTTTCAAGAAACATCTGCCGCCTCCTGTCGCTCGGTGGCACTATCTGATTCGAGATGCCCATCTTTGAACCGCAGCAGCCGGTTCCCGTAGGCCGCGATGTCTTCTTCATGCGTGACCATGACCACTGTGATGCCCTTGTCGCGGTTGAGCGATGTGATCAACTCCATGATTTCCGTGCTGGTCCTTGTGTCCAGGTTACCGGTCGGCTCATCGGCCAGGAGCAGGGCAGGGCGGGTCACGATGGCGCGGGCAATGGCTACGCGCTGTTGCTGGCCGCCGGATAGTTCCTGCGTGGTGTGGTGTTCACGTCCGGCCAAGCCCACCTGCGCCAATGCTTCCATGGCACGAGGTCGCCGCTCCGCTGTTTTCATGCCTCGATAGATCAGGGGCAACTCGACATTTTCGACTGCCGAGGTGCGCGGCAAGAGATTGAAGCCCTGAAACACGAAGCCGAGCATATGCCGACGCAGAAGCGTCAGTTGTGCACTCTCAAATCCGCTCGTCGCCACGCCCTGAAACAGATATTCCCCCGCCGTTGGGGTATCGAGGCAGCCGATGATGTTCATAGAAGTCGATTTGCCGGAGCCGGATGGGCCCATGATGGCGACGAACTCCCCTTCGTGGATCGACAGGCTGACGCCGTTCAGTGCGCGAATCTTTGCTTCACCGATGCCATATTGTTTGACGACAGTGCGAAATTCGATGAGTGGTTGACCTGCCATGCGCGTTTCCCGCCTCAACTGCTGCGTTGGTTGGCGTCAGTGATGATCTGATCGTCGGGCTTGATCTCGCCGGATTTGATGGCCGTAAACTGGCCATCGGTCGCACCCGTTTCGACCGGCACGGCAACAGGGGCATTGTCGCGCAATACCCAGATGCTGCGTTTCGTCGTTTCTGGTTCACCACCGCTGCCGCCGCGCTGACGCCCCATGCGGGGCGGGCGAAACAGTCCCATCAACCCGCCACCACGGGAGGCTGATTCGCGCGGAGGCGTATAGCGAAGGGCAGCATTGGGAACGAGGATCGCGTCCTTTACCTCTTCAACGACAATGTTGGCTGTTGCCGTCATGCCGGGCCGCAACAGCAGTTCGGCATTGTCCACCGTCAGGATACCCTTGTAGGTCACGACGTTCGAAACGGTTTCGGAAGCAAAACGGACCGTTTCAATGGTGGCTGGGAAACTTTTTTCGGGATAGGCGTCGACGTTGAACGTTGCCGTCTGCCCGGTATCCACCTTGCCGACATCGGCCTCGTCGATGGCGACCTGCAGCTCCATATGCCGTAAATCACCAGCGATGGTGAACAGGACTGGTGCATTCAGGGAGGACGCAACCGTTGCGCCCGGGTCAACATCACGCGTCAGAACCACGCCATTGATGGGCGAGATGATCCTGGCCTTGCCGAGATTGAGTTCCGCAAGCCGCAGATCGGCCTCTGACGAGAGAACCGACGCACTGTTGACTTCGAGCGTTGCGGCGGCTGCATCATAGGTGAACTGTGCCACCTCCAGATCCTGCTGGCTGGAAACCTTGCTTTGAACCAGCGACCTCAATCGGTCCATCGATGATTTGGCGGAACCCAGATCGGCTTTCGCCTTCAGGACGCTGGCTTTGGCGGATGCAAGCTTGGCCCGGGCGCTCTGAACATCGGCCTCCAGCTTGTTGGTATCCAGTTCTGCCAATATGTCACCCGCTTTGACTGGGCTGTTATAGGTGACGTTGACCTTGCGAATGGTGCCGGAAAGCTCGCTCGATATATCGACCTGATCGGTTGGCTGCACTGAGCCTGTTGAGGTGACGATAACCGCGAGGTCGCCCTTCTTGGCATCCTGTGTTGTGTAGGTGTAAGCGACACCGGATTTGCCAGCGACGTAATAATAGGCACCCGAGCCCAGCAACACAAAGATCACCACCGTCGTATAGAGAAATCGGCGGGACTTCTTTTTACCGGTTTTGGCCGAAACCAGAATATCACGCAGATCGGGTTGCTCTGATGGCTGCTTCAGGTCGTTTCCGGAGTTCATTCTGTTTACCTATCAAGACAACGCCGTGGCTTATGCCTGCAAAAATAGTTTTTGCGGGTCATTGAGGTTTTTGGCGCTGTATCCGTCTCTCCGGTCCGGCTTCGCATAGGTTTTGCACGGGGTGAAGTGAAAACTTCGTAATATTGTCCCCGTTGGGGTACGGGTTCACGCCATTCCATCGCGAATGCAGCCCCGTGGAAAAAAAGAAAGAAAGATGATTTTATCTGTTGCAGGTCACGGGTGAACCGTGTATCTCCCCACCATCGAAAGACGGAGTGTAGCGCAGTCTGGTAGCGCATCTGGTTTGGGACCAGAGGGTCGGGAGTTCGAATCTCTCCACTCCGACCACTTTCAGAAGTCAATTTTTCCAATGACTTCTACAGTTTCCCTCATAAATAAGTTCAAATCTTAGGTGCCGTGCGCAATGCTTCGGCGCCCTGTGTTGTTCGCAATTATCCCAGATACTGGAAGTAGGCCCAGGCTGCGGCGAAAAATGCGATGACGCCGATGACGATGGCGAGTTTGCGCAGTTGCGGATTGGGTTTGCGTGGCTGCTTTGGTGGTTCCGGTTTGCGGAATTTTATGACGTTTTCGTTCATGTGTGACATCCAATTGCGTTGCGAGCCGATAAAATATGCTTCGCTTGCAAGGTGCAAGATGTCGATAGGTGTTTTCCTGATCTATGGGTTTTATGGTTTCCGCAATATGGGCGCTGCGGGCGGCTTGACTTCGAGAGTGAGTCGGTCCAATTGAGTTTTGCTATCGCGTTGTTATCAATCTATGATGTGCGACAAGCAGGATAAACGGAAGCAGCGTGATCGCAAGACCGGAGCAGTTTGAGATGTCTGCAAAAATCTATCGTCCAGCAAAGACTGCCATGCAATCCGGCAAGGCCAAGACGAATCTTTGGGTGCTCGAATTCGATGCCGAAGTTCCTCGCAAAATCGACCCCATCATGGGCTACACGTCGTCGTCCGATATGAACCAGCAGGTGAAGCTTTTCTTCGAAACGCAAGAGCAGGCTGAAGCCTACGCTCAGCGCAAGGGCATCGAATACCGCGTCATCCCTCCGCAGGAGGCAAGCCGCAAGGTTGTTTCCTACACGGACAACTTCAAATACAACCGCACGCAGCCGTGGACACACTAATTCGGTTAGACCGAAGGCCCCTTAGCTCAACTGGATAGAGCAACTGCCTTCTAAGCAGTAGGTCGCAGGTTCGAGTCCTGCAGGGGTCGCCACTTTCCCGTTTAAAATCAATTACTTAGATTTTCCGTCCGACTTATTTCCGACTTCCGTCCGACACTTCCGACATTCGTCCGACATTGCTCGTCATACGGCTTCCGTCATCCTGTGCCTGATCATAGGTTTTCCCATCGGTTTCGTGCCAGCTGATCATTTTGCGCATGGCGCTGTATGCTAGCTCCTGGTGCATTGCGAGATAGTGTTTCAGGATTTCGTTTGCGCTGTTGAAGTTGTGGCCTGTGATGGCGCAGATCTCGGGAATGGTGCAGCCCGCTCTTGCCAGCCAGGTGACCGCTGTATCGCGTAAGTCCTGGTCGCGGAGATCCGCGCAGCTTGGCATGGGTTGGATCTCTGTTCGGCTTCCCTGGCTCGGCATGCCCTTGGTTGCTGCCATCTGCACCAACTTATAGCGCTTGTAATAGCTGAACTTGTCGAACTGGGACCAGCTGCGCTCATCGAGGACGACGTGCGGAGAAACGATCTGTGCCTTCTTGCGGCGCTCCTGCATCAATTTGATACGGCTTGTCAGCTCCGGCGCTTCCGGAATGGAAACGATGGCGCCGGTTTTCATCTGGCGAAAATCGACGCTGCCCCTGTCCCGGCCGAGGAAGGTGAATAACAGCCGATCGTTCTGGCGCTGGCCTGTCCAGACGCCCAGGGCGATCATGTCGCCGATCTCCTCGAGGCCGATCGCGTCGGCAGCCTTAATCATCTGCTCGATCTCGGCCGGCGTGCCGGCGCGGATCCGGGGAGGCGGAACCTTCATGCGCAGTTTGTGAGCCGGGTTGACGTGCAGCTCCGGAAGCTTGCCGCGATCCATCGCCCATTGCAGGGCCGTGCCAAGCTGGCGCATGGTCGCCGAGGCCTGCGATATGCCGCTCTTGATCCGTAGCAGGTCATACATGCCCATGCAGATCGGCTTGGTCAGAGCGGCAGCCTCGGCGCTCTAGACGTCGGGCATGTGCTTTTCGATAGATTTGCCGTTCAGCCGATAATCATAGCGAGTTTTTGCAGAGAGATCCGCGACGGCCGGGTTTTTCTCCGGATGCAGCCAGTCTTCATAAAGGCGCTCGAGCGGATAGGTTGGCAGGATCTGCGCGACCTGGTGCGGCTTTGGTGCTGCGGCCTTCGGCTTTGCTCGTGCCTGTTCCCGCTTGTCCGCCTCGAGCTGGCGCGCGAATTGCTACGACCAGTCCATTGCCTGGCCTGCCGTCATCCAGCTTTGGTCCGTCTCGTTGCGGAGATCCTGCCCCTTATACCCGCGATCGCGCAGCGTCTTCGACGGTTCGAAACGTGGGCGGCCATTGCGCCATGTGATGTAGGGAATTTTTGGTTGAGGTTTTTTCATGGCTATACTCGAAACACTTTGCCGTTGATGGAGTAGACGGAGCCGGGAGCGATGCTGGCTCCACCGTTGGATATGATCCAGCCGCCGTAAAAATGAGAATAAGTGAAGTTGGCCTCGTGGGCGCAGCACTCTGCCTTCGTTGCGCGGATGCGATCGCCTGGCTTGAGGAGCGGTCGCAAGGCGACGTCGGCGAGATGATTGCGCAATTGGCTGAGGGCCACGCGCTGCTCGATGCTCGTGGCTTCGAAATCGGATTGCTCGTGCTCGCGTGAGGTTTGTGGCGTGTGCCGGCTGACAAGGTCGGCCCACTCACGAGCGATCTCGTCTTCCGCGTCGGCGCGCGTGTTGTCTCGGCAAAGCCAAGCATCTTTGGTGATGATGCTCTTGACGGTGAACCGTCCGCTGTCTTCCGTGATGTGGTGGCCCGTGTTTGAAACGCTGCCGACGCGTGCCCGAAAGCATTTGAGTTTGGGGTGGACGTAGAGTTCGGCTGTAATGGTGCCCATGGCTGGATCCTCTGAAATGAAAAAGCCCGGCGGTCACGCGAAACAAAGACCGCCAGGCAAGCCCGGTATTCGCATCGGCGTGCTGATCCGTTGCTACTTGCCGGGAACGGCTCCAGGGAGCTTTGGAGCCGTGGGGATGGTTTGGAGCGGAAAGAGGAGGTCAATACTCTTTCCGCTCCGTCTGCTTACGGCCAGGGCGGCTGGCACGAAGCAATCACTTGCGGCGGTAGGTGCGCCAGAAAAGGTAGAAGGTGACGGCCTGAGCAAACAGGATGGAGCCGATCGTCAGCGCGAGCTGAGTGGTGGTCATTGCACAACCCTCAAACGCGGCACGGCAGAGGGGAAGCGGAAAACGCCACCTTTCGAATGCGCCTCCTTGAGAATTGCCTGTGCTTCCACCATCATGGCGGTACGGTCGGCACCCACGGCGATGGCCTTGTGGAGATAGGTGTCGATCTCGTCGCGTGCGGCCTGCAATTCGCGCAGATCGTCCTCCAGTTGGCGCATAAGCTCATCCTGCACGCTGGCGACTTTCTGCAGTTCGTTGATGGTGTGACGGATGCTCATGCTTCACCGCCTTCCTGAGGCAGCAAGGGTGCATCATCAACGAGTGACAATTTGCTTGGCGAAATTTGCCGGATCAAAAGTTTGACGCCGCAGCACAAGCATTTCTCGCCCTCGATATGAAGGCCTCCAAACTTGCGCGTCACCTTCGCTAGGCTTCCATTTGGGTAAACGATGCCTCCAGCAGTTGTGATGTCAGCAAGCGTCATCACGTTGCGGCCGATCCATTCGCGCTCGGTTAGTTTGCTGTACATCGCTGGGCTGATTGGGGTTTGACTGCTCATGCGTCACCGCCCTGGGACATAAGGGATGCATAGTGCTCCTCGATGGCCCGGAGTTCGGCCGCGGCTTGAGCAGACGAGAAACCCAGATACGGCTGGCTTTTTCTCGATCTCTGTGGTGGGGACGAGTTACGGCGCACGCGTAAACTTGGCATTCACCCCAACTTCGGCTGGTGGATATGTTGATATGCAAATCCGATCAGTAGCCGGGAAGGTCAAGATCGCTCGGTTGTAGTTGAGACCGCGCAAGACACGTTGCGTTTGGACACAGAAACAAGCTCTCCATCGGTTATGATTGAATAGCCATTTTCCAGTAAAGCTGAACGCGCCGTATTCTCTAAAGGTATCGGCTTAAATTTTGTGAGCGCAATGACGTCAAAACATTGAGCTTTCACAGCCTCAAACAGGTCTCGTTCTGTTGAAAAATAGATGAGCCTGTTCTGCGCTCTTGACCCGACTAGTGCGCCTGATGGTCGGTTGAGAAACGCGTGAACAGCGATCGTAAGCGGAGTTTCTCCGTCGATGTCAATCTTTCCGAAACCGAACTCTTTCCGAAGGGGTGGGTAGCTTAAGAATATCCTTTCGACAGGCGATGTATGTTTTGCTCTTTGCAGACTCTTTCCAAATGACGAGTTGGCGTTAATTTCACCCACGCGTATCAGATATTGTGAGTTCATGAAAATCACTAAGACCGCGCCGACAGATAACACTATCGCCGCGATCTTTGATCTGAATGAAATTGATGCGATCGCAGTGACGCCTATGATCACAGATGGAACGAAGTACCTGAATGACCAAGGCGGCGCTGGAATCATGAAGCACGCCATACCGAGCGCAGCCAGCGCGCCAAGTGCAAGCGCGGTTCGCATGCCGTCGATCCATTTTCCCTTGACCTGATAAATCAAGAGACCAGCGCAAAGAATACCCGAAAAGCCAAAGCCGCCGGCCAACAGCCAACCGAACTGTTGTCCACTATCGGGGCTGCTTCGAATGAACATTCTTGCGACAAACCGTGAGCTATCAAGGAAAGTGGCTACCCCGGCCTGCACTGTCTCATTGGCGGTCCTTTTAAGAGGGGTGCCGTAGACGAAGATGTTGGCGATGTATCGACTCATAAACGCCAGGGAGATAACGAGGCTAAGAAGCGCCCCATTGACGAGCGTTAGAAAGCTTCTGCCTCTGATAGAGAGATAGACAAGAATGATGCTGATCATCGCTGCTGGAAACACAGCTGTTATCTTAGCGCCAACTGCCAAGGCGCAACAGGCGATCACCATTGCGGCAGACACCGCCGTTTGCTTCCGGCAGTAGATGACAATCCAAGACGCTGCCATTGCGACAGCAGGAACAGCGAGGAGATCACCCTTCAAAGTTCCTGCGACCCCAAGGCAGACCGGCGCAGTTGAAAGCACAGCAGCCACCATTGCCGACCACTGACGACTAGCACCAAGTTGCCTCGAAAGAAGGCAAATCGACAAAAAGGCAACCAGAAAAATCTCTAAGTTGCCAAACATAAGGCCTTGAACATTTCCAGCCGCGATGCCGTAGAGAAGGGCGTTTATCTCACCATTCCATTCGTTCGAGAAGATATTGATTTGCTCTGTCGGCATGTGGATTAGTACCGACTGGTAGTTCATCCAGAGGCCCAGGCGCGGTAGCCCATAGGTTTGCGCATCCAATGTAAACTCTTGGAAAAAGACGCACTTAAAAAGCTGAAACGCAAAGAATGCCGAGAAAAGTACCGATCCAAACGTGACAGTTTTCCCGAGTTCGATGCGCGGCTTTGACCATCGTAACGAAGTCGCGACAATGACCAGCAATGCGATCCAAACGGTGGTTGTTGTCAGGGCGTCGAAAGCGGACGCAACAAGAACAAAGATGATCAAAACGGCTTGGAGAAAAACCCACGCCATCAACCAAGCGGCTGAAGGGTTGCCCGCAATTTTTACAAGCGGACGTGAGTAGAGGGTAATCGCCATCAACTTTATCGCAAGCATGACGATGGCAGGAGCCACGAAGAGTAGGGATGTTAGCATACGCCCCCACTACCAGCGCAACGTGTAATTGCCAACTGCTAACTAACGCCGCTCGCGTGTTTGTTTTTTTCTTTGCCCGATCGGCACAATCAACGATATCGGTGCGCAGGTAAAATGGCTCTAGGTGTTTGATCCCGGCATTTGATGGTGCGATATTTTCCAGTGAATGGAAGGATGCACTATGGGCCAGGTTCA